>JBEDUQ010000103.1:0-8933 GCA_040414855.1 Actinomycetota bacterium | reverse complement strand
ACGCCGGCGGCGACCTGCTGATCGTCGACGGCGAGGAGGTCACCACCCGCAACGGGCACCTGCTGGCCCTCGGCCTGCCCGCCGGCGACTGGGTCGACTGGCGCTACCGGGCGGCCGACCGCGCCCTGGAGCGCTTCACGGGCCAGGTCCGCGAAGCCGGCGGGCTCGCGGTCGCCGCGCACCCGTTCTGCCCCTTCCCCGGCTGCGCCTGGAGGTTCGGCTACGCGGCGGTCGATGTGGTCGAGGTCTGGAACGGTCCCTGGACGCTCGACGACGAGGCCGCCCTCGCCACCTGGGACGCGCTGCTCGCCGAGCGGGCCGGCAGGGAGGACTGGCTCCCCGCGATCGGCGGCAGCGACGCTCACGCCGAGACCGACGTGGTCGGCCTCCCGCGGAACGTGGTGCTCGCCGGCGACCTGGAACGGTCGGCGATCCTCGAGGGGATGCGCGCCGGGAGGCTCTGGATCGCCGAGTCCGGTGCGGTCGAGCTCTCGTTCAGCGCGTCAGCGGAAGGGGAGGAGGCCGGGATCGGCGAGCGGCTGGCGGTTGGGCGCGACCGGCCGGTGGAGGTCCGCCTCCACGCCAGCGGCGCAGAGGGCCTGGTCGCGAGGCTGTGCACCGACCTCGGCACCTCCCTGCACCTGCCGCTCGACCGGGAACCCGCGGCCATCACCTGGATCACCACCCCAGCCGCCTCGGCCTATGTCCGCGCGGAGCTGCGCCGACCGGGTCCCGCCCCGACCGGCGTCGGTGCCATGGTCGCGCTCACCAACCCGGTCTGGCTCGGCCCCGCCAGGGCGACCCCAACGCACGGTGACCCGGCCCGCAGGCGGTGACGCCGGCCAGCGGTGACCCGGCCCGCAGGCGGTGACCCGGCCGGCGGTGACCCCCGTGGCCATGGCCCGCTGAGATCAGCCCTTGGCGGCGCGCTTGGCCTCCTGCTTGAAGGCACGAACGCGGGCGAGGCTGTCGGGGTCGGTGACGTCGGCGACCGACCGGTGCGAGCCCTCGAGCCCGTAGGCGCCGGCCGCCTCGCGCCAGCCCTCCGGCCGCACGCCGAGTTGCTTGCCGAGCAGGGCGACGAAGATCTTCGACTTCTGCTCGCCGAAGCCGGGCAGCGACCGGACCCGCTTCAGCAGCTCGGCGCCGCTCGCCGTAGTGCGCCACAGCGCCGACGCGTCGCCGCCGTACTCGGCGACCACGTAGGCGCAGAGCGCCTGCACCCGCCCGGCCATCGCGCCGGGGTAGCGGTGCAGGGCGGGCGGCCCCGCCATCACCTTGGCGAACGCGTCAGGATCCCAGCCGGCGAGCTCGGCCGCGTCGAGCCGCTCCCGGTCCAGCCGCTGCGCGAGCAGCCACGGCGACGTGAAGGCACGCTCCATCGGGAACTGCTGGTCCAGCAGCATGCCGATGAGCAGCGCGAGCGGGTCGCGCGACAACATCCGATCGGCGTCGTCGTCCTGCGCGAGCCGCAGTGTCGGTGTGGCCACCGTCGTCCTCCTTTGTCCGGTCCACGCTGCGGGGGCAGCCAAAGCAGGCTACCGCGCCGGAGCGCCGGCGGCCGGGGCGGCGGGCGCGGTCGGGTCGCCGTCGGGGACCGCCGGCAGCTCGATCGACGAGACCTGCGGGCGGAGCCAGAGCACGAAGGTGCTGCCGACCGCCTCGCGCGAGAACAGGCGCGCCTGGCCGCCGTGCGCCTCGACGATCTGCCGCACGATCGCCAGACCGAGCCCGGTGTGGGGGTCGTCGCCCCGCGGGGACGGGCCGTGCCAGAAGCGGTCGAACACCCGCTCCTGGTGCTCGGCGCGGATGCCCGGGCCCTGGTCGCGCACCGCGATCCAGTGCCAGCCGCTCAGGTGCCCGGCCGCCACGGCGATGCGCGTCCCGGCCGGCGCCAGCCGCACCGCGTTGGAGATCAGGTTGCCGACCGCGCGGCGCAGCGCGTCCGGGTCGCCGATGACCTCGAGCCCCTCGCGGAGGTCGTACTCGATGGTGAGGTCCCGCGCGGCGGCGAGATGCTCGAACTCCTCGCCGGCCTCCGCGGCGACCGCGCCGAGGTCCACGTCGGTGTCGCCGTAGGCGCTGGAGGCGCGGCGCGTGGTCGCCAGCAGGTCCTCGACCAGGTGGGTCATGCGGGTGGTCGCGCGGTCGACCAGCGCGGCCGCGCGGCGGCGGTCCTCGTCGCTGGCGTCCGGGTTGGCGAGGGCGGCGTCGAGGTTGGCGCGGATGACCGTGAGCGGGGTGCGCAGCTCGTGCGAGGCGTCGTCGATGAGCTGGCGCTGGGTGGCGAAGGCGTGGTCGAGGCGGCCCAGCATCGAGTCGATGGTGTCGGCCAGGTGGCGCAGCTCGTCCTCGGGGCCGCCGAGCCGGATCCGGCGGGACAGGTCGGTCGCCTGGATCTCGTCGGCCGTGCGCGCGATCGAGCGGACCGGCCGCAGCACCCAGCCCGACAGGCCCCAGCCGACCCCGAGGCTGGCGACGAACAGGCCGCCGAGCATCCACGCCGAGTACCTCAGCAGGCTTTGGCGGGTCTGGTAGCTGACCGCGCCCTCGATGTCGCTGACCTCGGCGACCGTCAGGGTGCCGCGCGAGCGGACGTGCCCGTCCGGGCCGCGGATCAGCTTCTCGGCCTCGTAGGTCTTGGTGATCGGTCTGGCGTCGGTGCTCCGCGACAGCGCCAGGTAGATCCCGCCGACCACCAGCGCGGCCAGGGTGAACAGGATCGCGGAGTAGAGCGCGGTCAGCCGGAACCTGGCCGACCGGAGCACCGCCGGCGGCCGCCAGCGACCCACCGCGGCCAGCACCGCGGCGACTGGACCGGGGAGGCTCACGTGGCCACCCGCAGCTCGCTCACGCGGCCCCCCGCAGCTGGCTCACGTGGCCACCCGGAGCTGGCTCATGTGGCCACCCGGAGCCGGTAGCCCTTGCCTGGGACGGTCTCGACCAGCGACGGCTCGCCGCGGCCGTTGAGCTTGCGGCGCAGGTTGCCGACGGTGACCCGGACCGTCTCGGTGAACGGGTCGGCGTGCTCGTCCCAGACCTCGCGCTGGAGCTCCCTGGCGTTGACGACCAGCCCAGGGCGCTCCATCAGGTACTCGAGCACCCCGAACTCCTTGCGGGTCAGGCGCAGCGGCCGGTCGGCGCGGAAGACCTCGTGCCGTGCGGTGTCCAGGCGCAGGTCGCCGACCCGCAGGGCGGCGGCCGGAGGCTGGCCGCTGTCGCGGCGCAGCAGCGCCCGCAGGCGCGCCAGCAGCTCGGCCAGCGCGAACGGCTTGACGAGGTAGTCGTCGGCGCCCTCGTCCAGCCCGCGGACCCGGTCGCGCAGGCCCGCTCTGGCGGTCAGCATCAGGATCCGCAGGTCGGTGCCGTTGGGGCCGTCCAGCAACCCGTCGCGGACGCTCCGGCAGAGGTCGAAGCCGTCGCCGTCCGGCAGGCTCAGGTCGAGCACCATCAGGTCGTAGGCGTTGACCCGCAGGCGGTCCATGGCGCTGGCGGCGTCGATGGCCACGTCGACGGCGTAGCCCTCGCGGACCAGGCTCGGCCGGATCGTCTCGACGAGGTCCTCCTCGTCCTCGACCATCAGCAGCCGCATCGCCCGCCTCCCGCCCTGGCCGCCTACCGACCCGTCATCCGCGGATGATGCGGTCGGCCACCTGGGCGGCGCGGTCGATCGGGATGGCGAAGCCGATGCCGATGGAGCCCTGAGAGCCGAGCGTGGCGATGGCGGTGTTGACGCCGATCACCTCGCCCCTGGCGTTGACCAGCGGTCCGCCAGAGTTGCCAGGATTGATCGGGGCGTCGGTCTGGAGCGCGGTGCCGCGCTGGCTGCCCAGCCGCACCTCGCGGTTGAGCGCGCTGACGATGCCGGCGGTGACCGTTCCGGAGAGGCCGAGCGGCGAGCCGACCGCGAGCACCTGGTCGCCGACCGCGACGTCGGCGGACCTGCCGAGCTCGAGCGGCTCTAGGCCGGTTGTCTGGGTGACCTTCAGGACCGCCAGGTCGGTGCGGGCGTCACGGCCGACCAGGGTCGCCTTGACCCGGCGGCCGCTCTGGAGCACCACCGCGATGTCGCCGCCCGATGCGACCACGTGGTTGTTGGTGAGGATGTGCCCTTTGAGGTCGAGCACGAAGCCAGAGCCGCCGGCCCTCGCGAAGCCGCGGTCGACCTGCACCGAGACCACGCTGGGCAGGACCCTGGCGGCGACGTCGCTCATGTCGCCGGTGCCGCCGCGGACCGGACCGCCGCTGGAGCGCGGCAGCGTCGGGGTCGAGCCGGCGGACCGGCTGGCGGGGTCGTTGCCGTCGTCCACCAGCGTCGACCCGACCACGCCGCCGACGACCCCGGCGAGCAGGGTGGCGAGCAGGCCCATGACCACCGCGCGGCTGAGCAGGACACGCCTGGGCTCAGGCGGGACCGGCGGCTCCCAACCCTCGGTCGGCCGCTGCGCCGGGTAGTGGCGGCGAATCGGCGGGGAGAGGTAGGACGGCCCCTTGGGTTTCCCGAGCCCGCTGGGTGTGGTCATTGCAGGTTGCTCCATTCACGCGGTGCTAGGGAAGGCGGGAGGACCAGGTGAGCGACGCGACGGCGGTACCGAATGCGGCGAGCAACCCGAAGCCGATGAACCAAACAGAGACCTCCCGGCGGATGGTTCGGAATCCGACCGAGCTCCCGATGTCCTGATAGACCTTTTGCAGCTCCTTGCCACTGGCGGCCTCGTAGTAGGCGCCGTTGGTCGTCTTGGCGAGCCGTTCGAGCGCTGGCCCGTCGACTGGCACGGGGATGAGCTGTCGATTCACCACTACGGTACCCTCCGGGGTCCCGTAGGCGATGGTGGAGACGGCGACGTGCGCGGCCAGCGCGGCCTCGGCCGCCTGGTCCGGCGAGCGGCCGGCGGTGTTGGCGCCGTCCGAGAGCAGCACGATCCGCGACGGCGGCGGGTTGGTGCCAGCCTGCGCGTCGAAATTGGCGATCGCCTCCAGCGAGCTGAACACCGCCTCGCCGATGGCCGTGGCCGGCCCGGTCTGGAGCGACTCGATGCCGTTGTCGACCGCCTGGTGGTCGGTGGTGGGCGCGACCACCAGCGAGGCGGTGCCGTCGAAGGCGACCAGGCCGACGTTGAAGCGCGCCGGCAGCCGCTCGACGAAGGCGAGCGCGGCGGACTTGGCGGCCTCGAGGCGGTCGGGCTCGACGTCGGTCGCCGCCATCGAGTTGGACACGTCGAGGGCGATCAGCACGGTCGCGCGCTCCCTCGGCACCTTGGCGTTGGCGGACGGCCGCGCGAACCCCACGACCAGCAGACCGAGCATGGCGACGAAGACGATCGCCGGCAGGTGCCTCCGCCAGCCCGGGCCGCGCGGCGCGACCTTGTCGAGCAGGGCCAGGTTGCTGAAACGCAGCGCGTAGCGCTGCCGCTTGCGGCGGAACGCCCAGACGTAGAGCGCGGCCAGGCCCGCGACCGCCAGCAGCAGCCAGAGGCGATCGGGGGCGAAGAAGCTCACGCAGAGCCTCCGGTGGGTGCCTTGGCGCCGCCGGCACGGGACATGCGCCGCTGCGCCACCACGAACTGGACCACGTCGCGGAGCCAGTCGCGGTCGGTGCGGAGCTGCATGTGGGCGGCGCCGGCGCGGCGCAGCGCGGCCCGGATCGACGCGCGCTGCGCGGCCGCGGCCTCGGCGTAGCGGTCGCGGGTGCGGGGATTGGAGGTCGAGATCTCGCGGCGCCTGCCGGTCTCGGAGTCGACCAGGGTGAGCACGCCGACGTCCGGCAGCTCCAGCTCGCGCGGGTCGAGCACCTCGATCGCGAGCACCTGGTGACGCGTGCCGAGCCGGCGGATCGGCCGCTCCCAGGCGGGATGGCCGGGGTCGTCCATGCCGTCGAGGAAATCGGAGACCAGCACCGCCATGCCGCGGCGGCGGGCGGTGCGCCGCAGTCCCTCGATCGCGTCGGCGAGCGTCGGGCCCGACGGGCCGGCGCCGCCCTCCGGAGTCCTCGGCAGCTCCAGCAGCGCGCGGACCATCGAGAACAGCGCGCCGCGCCCCGACCGCGCCGGGATCCGCCGCACCTTCCCGCCGTGCAGGACGTGGGCGCCGAGCCGGTTGCCGGAGTGGGCGGTCAGGAAGCCGATCGCGGCGACCGCCGAGGTGGCCAGCTCGCGCTTCTCGATCTCGGCGGTGCCGAAGTCCATGCTGCCGCTGGCGTCGACCAGCGCCCAGGTCTCGAGCTCCCGGTCCGCGACCAGGTCGCGGACGTGCGGCACGGTGGTGCGGGCGGTCACGTTCCAGTCCATCCGGCGGACGTCGTCCTCGCCGGGCCGGTACACCCGCGCCTCGGCGAGCTCGCTCCCGGGCCCGGGCAGCAGGCCCAGGTAGTCGCCGTGCAACAGGCCGTCGATGCGGCGGGTGACCCGCAGCTCCAGCCGCCGCAGCACCTGCTCGGCGGCGAGGCGCTGGGTACCCGGCTGGGTCATGCCGACCGCAGCCCCGGTGGGCCGTCCACGAACTGGCGCGGGGCGACCTGCGGCTCGGGGACGACCCGCAGGATGCTGTCCACGATCGAGTTGGCCGGCACCGCATCGGCGAGCGCGTCGAGCGACAGCACCAGGCGGTGGCCGATCACGCCGCGGGCGACGTCGTAGACGTCCCTGGGGACGACGTAGTCGCGGCCGCGCAGCAGCGCCAGCGCCCGCCCCGCGGCGACCAGGCCGAGGGTGGCGCGCGGGCTGGCCCCGAAGGCGACCTGCTCGGCGACCTCGGGAAGACCGAACGCGGCCGGGTCGCGGGTGGCGAGCACCAGCCGCACCGCGTACTCGGCGATCGCGTGGTGGACGAACACCCGGTCGGCGGCCTGCTGGAGGGCGATGACCTGCTTCGGCTCGAGGATCTGGTTGGCGGTCGGCGGGTCGACGCTCATCCGGTAGAGGATCGCCAGCTCCTCGCTGCCGCTGGGGTGGCCGAGCTCGATCTTCAGCAGGAACCGGTCGCGCTGCGCCTCGGGAAGCTGGTAGACGCCCTCGGACTCGATCGGGTTCTGGGTGGCCAGGACCAGGAACGGCTCGGGCACCTGGTAGCTCTTGCCGCCGATCGAGACCTGCCGCTCGGCCATCACCTCGAGCAGGGCCGATTGCACCTTCGCGGGGGCGCGGTTGATCTCGTCGGCGAGCACGAAGTTGACCATCACCGGGCCGAGCTCGGTGTCGAAGCGCTCGGTCGACGGCCGGTAGATCCGCGTGCCGACGATGTCCGACGGCACCAGGTCGGGCGTGAACTGGACTCGCGAGAAGGTCCCGCCGACGACGGTTGCCAGGGTCTCGGCGGCCAGCGTCTTGGCGATCCCAGGGACGCCCTCGAGCAGGCAGTGGCCCCGGGCGAGCAGGCCGACCATCATCCGCTCGACCATCAGCTCCTGGCCGACGATCACCCGCTTGATCTCGAACAGCGCACGCTCCAGCAGCGCGGCCGGGTTCGGCTCCAGCGGGTCAGGCTGGTCAGGCTGGTCCGACTGGTTCGTCTCGGTCACACGCTTCCCCCGGAACTCTCCGCCCCCGACGGCGCCTGGTGGTGGCCGAAGGGGCAGTCGCCGGTGTCGGTGGACTGTCCCTGCCGGACCTGCTGGTACGTGCCGCCCGAGTCGTCGGTGGTGATGCGCAGCACCGGCGGCTGCGGGCGGCTGTCGGCGGCGGCCACGCTTCCGGCGGTGAGCGCGGCGGCGCACCCGAACGTGACCAGCCCGAGCACGACCAGCTTCCCGCGCGTCTTGAGCGTCATGCGGAACCCTTTCAGTCAAGGGGACGACGAGCGGGTCGTCCGCTTGGGACTATGACGCCACGCAACGGCGAAAACCGGGTTAAGGGGCTGTACGGACTACGCGAGACAGTCTACGGGCGCCTACGGGCGCGGGACCATTCGGGGACCGTATGCCCTCGGATCCCCGCCGCATGCTCCGCGCGATCAGCCGCAGACCGGGAACTTGAAGGGGTAGTCATGCAGCGGCTCGGCGGCGCCGGCGGTGACCCGGACGGCGGCCCCGAGCTGGAGGCCCGCGCGCTGGTCGAGGGTGATCGGGTTGGGCTGGATGACCATCACCTGGTCCTCCTCGAAGGTCCACGGTTCCAGGGTGTGCGGCGAGGCGGTGGTGCCCAGCTCGGGGTTCCGGCCCGCCTCGCCGTGGACGACGCTGTCGAACACGGTCAGCCCCCGCTCGGAGATCACGTCCGCGGCGGCGACCACGTCGCGGCTGGTGGCGCCGGCGCGCATCGCGGTCCGGACCCGCTCGTAGCACTCGAAGGCAACGTCGTAAAGCCGGCGGTAGCGGTCGGTCGGCTCGGCCGCGACCGCGAACGGCCGGTGGATCTGCGCGCCGTAGCCCCAGAAGCTGACGGTCAGCTCGGTGATCACCACGTCGCCCTTGCGCAGCTCCCTGGCCGAGGGGAACTGCCAGGGCACGAAGCGGTCCGGCTCGGTCATCGAGGTGGCTGCCACGAAGTGCAGGCCGGCCTGGCCGCCGTTGGGCAGGAACGCCTCGTGGATGGCAGCGACCAGGTCGTGCTCGGTGAGCCCCGGACGGATCCGCTCCTCGAGAAGCTCGCAGGCATGGTCGGTCAGCGCCGCGCTGCGGCGCAGCCAGTCCAGCTCCTCGGGGCCGCGGACCCAGCGGATCCGGTTGAAGCCGCCGGCGAGGTCCTTGAAGCCCGTCTCCGGGAGCTGGCGCCTGAGCTCCTCGAACTGTCCGTGCGGGATTGAGGTCGCCAGGCCGACCACGCCGACGCCGGTCCGTTCGAGCCCGCGCCGCCGCAGCTCGTTGGCGAGGGCCGCGGGCGCCGAGGGCCAGTAGCAGCGCACGTCCTCGACGAAGCCGAGCGCACGCGCGTTGGGGACGTGGTTGTGGAAGTGGAGGAACAGGGTCGAGGGCCCGTCGGCGGCGAACAGCATCCAGG
>JBEDUQ010000102.1:0-5504 GCA_040414855.1 Actinomycetota bacterium | reverse complement strand
ATGGTGGCGACCGACGAGGTGCAGAGGTCGTTGGCGCCGAGCAGGATGGTCACGTACTGGGCGCCCTGCGCCACCGCCATGGCCGCCTGGCCCGGGCCCGCGGACATCTTCGCGCCGGTGACGGCGTCGTTGAACTGGTGCCCGCCGATCGCCGGGCTGCGGGCGCGCAGGCGCTCGTAGTGGCTCTGGATGCGGTCGAGCCGCGAGCCTCCGGTCGACCAGGAGTTGCCGGGGTGGTCGCCGTAGAAGCAGCAGACGTCGAACGCCCGGGTGATCGAGTCGCCGAGCGCCGCCATCGAGCTGGGCAGCGGAGGGGGCGCCGCCCGGGCGGGCGTGGCGGGCAGGGCGAGCAGCGGAATCTACCTTTGTCAACCCTCTGGACCTTCGGCGAGGTCAGCGGCTCCATAGAGATATAGGGTGACAAGCCGGACCGCGGGGCCGGCGCTTGGGCGCCGCACGCGGTTGCGCTCAGTGCCTCGAGGGGCTATGCCGAGACCGTGATCGAGGGGACCCCGTCGACGCGGAGGCGATCCGATGTGCACGCGGGCGATGTGGAGCGACAACGGCCACGCCGTGCTGGTCGGGAGGAACATGGACTGGCTCGAGGACATGGGCACCAACCTCTGGGCCCTGCCTCGGGGCCGGCAGCGGCAAGGCCTCGAGGACGGCAACGCGCTGGAGTGGGAGGTGGTCCACGGCAGCCTGGTCGCGACCGACAAGGACAAGGCCACCACGGACGGGATGAATGAGCGGGGCCTTGGGGCCCACCTGCTGTGGCTCTCCGAGGCCGACTTCGGGGTGCCCGACGACCGCCTCCCGGGCGTGTCGACCTCGCTGTGGGCGCAGCTCTTCCTCGACCGCTTCTCGACCGTCGCCGAGTGCGTCGAGTTCATGGAACGCACGCCGTTCCAGGTCAGGACGGTCGCCGACCCGGGCACCGGCGCCGCGGCCACGGTGCACCTCGCGCTCGACGACGCCCGCGGCGACTCGGCGATCGTCGAGTACACCGGCGGCGAGCCGCACGTCTACCACGACGGCGCCTACCTGGTGGTGACCAACTCGCCGCCGTTCGGCGACCAGCTCGCCCACCTGCACCAGTACCAGGGACTGGGCGGCGAGCAGCCGCTGCCGGGCACCACCGAGCCGGCCGACCGCTTCGTGCGGGCCAGCTACTACCTGGAGCACCTGCCCCGCCCGCCCTCGCGGTCGGCGGCGATCGCGGGACTGCTGAGCGTGATGCGCAACGCCGCCCAGCCGTTCGGCATCCCCGACCCGGGCAGGCCGCACGTCTCGTCGACGCTGTGGCGGTCGCTGTCCGACCTGAGCAACCGGGTCTACTACTTCGAGTCGTCGTTCAGCCCGAACCTCATCTGGGCCAAGCTCGACAAGCTGCGCTTCGGCAAGGGCGCGCCGCCCACCAGGCTGGACCTCACCAAGGAGCCCGACTACGTGGGTGAGGTGTCCGACCGGTTCGTCCCGGCCAGCCCCTTCGAGTTCGCGATGCCCTCGCCACCGGCGCCGGCGGGCTCGCCACCCGAGGCGGGGTAGCGGGCGAAGCCCTGCCAGGCGAGCCCGGCCAGCTCGTCCGCCAGCTCGGCGATCGGCAGCGGACGGTGCTCGGCGAGCCACCAGGTCGCCGCGCTCTCGGCCATGCCGACGATCGCCACCGCCAGCGCCCGCGCGCGGGGAGCGGGCAGCCCCGCCTCGGCGCTGATGATCGCGGTCACCCGCTCGGCGACCCAGCTTCGGAAGCTTCCGATGCGCTGCTGGAAGGACTCGTCGAGCCCGAGGCCCTCGGTGAACAGCAGCCGGAAGGCGTCCTCGTGCGCGGCGACGAAGTCGAGGTAGGCGCCGAACCCCAGCCTTAGGCGCTGCTGGTTGTCCTCGGCCACCGCGAAGGCATGCTCCAGGCCGGTGGTGAGCTGGCCGAGCTCCGAGTCGAGCAGCGAGGCGTAGAGCGCGTGCTTGGAAGGAAAGTGCTGGTAGAGGACCGGTTTGGTGACGCCGGCAGCCTCCGCGATCGACTCCATCGACGCACCCCGGTAGCCGTCGCGGCCGAACACCCTGCGGGCGACGTCGAGCAACTGGACGCGGCGGGCCGCGGCCGGCAGGCGTGCACCCGATCTCAAACGGCCCTTCACGCCGGCTCCCCCCTCCTCTTGATCTTCCGGGCCCTAGCGCGCATGCTACCGTCCAGTAGGTTACTGGACGGTAACTACCGTCCCGGCGCGGTACGGCGAGGTGGTACCGCGGTTCCGGAAAGGATGGGCCCATGATCGGCTTTACGCTCACCGAGGACCAAGTCGCCGCCCAGAAGTGGGTCAGGGAGTTCGCGCAGAAGGAGATCCGGCCGGTTGCGCCGCTCTATGACGAGACCGAGGACTTCCCCTGGCCGGTCCTCAAGCGAGCCGCCGAGATCGGGCTCTACGGCAGGGACTATTACCAGATGGTGGCCGAGGACGACACCGGCGTGCTCCAGCCGGCGCTGGTCGAGGAGCTGTGCTGGGGCTGTGCGGGCATTTCGCTCGGGATCCTCGGCACCGGGCTGCCACTGGTCGCGCTGTTCACCGGCGGCACGCCGGAGCAGATCGGCCGCTTCGTGCCCGAGATGTTCGGCACCCCGGAGGACCCCAAGGTCGCCGCCTTCGCGGTCACCGAGCCGGGCGCTGGCTCCGACGTCTCCTCGCTGCGGACCCGGGCGGTCCGCGACGGCGACGACTGGGTGCTCAACGGCCGCAAGGTCTTCATCACCAACGGCGGCATCGCCAACGTCCACATCGTGGTCGCGACCGTCGACCCGTCGCTTGGCCACCGCGGCCAGGCGAGCTTCATCGTCCCGGCGGGCACGCCCGGCCTGTCGCAGGGCAAGAAGGAGCGCAAGCTGGGCATCCGCGCCTCGCACACCGCCGAGGTCCTGCTCGACGATTGCCGGGTGCCGGCCGACTGCCTGCTCGGCGGGCAGGAGAAGCTGGACGCCAAGCTCGCGCGCGCCCGCGCCAAGGAGCCCAGCCGCGGCTCGGGGGCGCTGGCGACCTTCGAAGCGACCCGCCCGATCGTCGGCGCCCAGGCGGTCGGGATCGCCCGGGCCGCGTTCGAGTTCGCCCGCGACTACGCCCGCGAGCGGGTCCAGTTCGGCAAGCCGATCGCCGCGCAGCAGGGCATCGCCTTCAAGCTGGCCGACATGGCCACCGACATCGACGCGGCCAGGCTGCTGGTCTGGCGGGCATCATGGATGGGCCGCAACGGGCAGCCCTTCACCCGCGCTGAGGGCTCGATGTCGAAGCTCAAGGCCGGCGAGACCGCGGTCCGCGTGACCGACGAGGCGATCCAGATCCTCGGCGGCTACGGCTACATCCGCGACTTTCCTGTGGAGAAGTGGCACCGCGACGCCAAGATCTACTCCCTGTTCGAGGGCACCAGCGAGATCCAGCGGCTGGTCATCTCCCGCGCCAACGGAGGTCTCGCCTAGAGCGACCCCGACGAACGGCGAGGAGCCTTCAGACCGGCTGTCCTGGGGATCTCTGGCTCAGATCGTGTCGAGCGCGACGCGGGCCTCGTCGGCGATCTCGCTGAGGCGCTTGGCGTCGGCCACGCGGGGTTCGAGGCCATTCAGCAGAACCAGCGTGGTGAGACGACGGACGTAGAAGATGCACAGTGCCCGCCGGCCGCCAGACATGGGGTCCCGCCCATTGGCGCAGCGGTACTCGACGCCGCCGTGCTTGAACGTGTGGAAGTCGCTGGGCCGGAAGAACTGTTCTGGCATCAGGTTAATGAACGTGGCGACCATGTCCGTATTGGTTTCGGCGGGAATCCTCAGGAGGGTCAGGTCCAGCGCCGGATGCTTGGCGTCGGTTCCTCCGTAGCTGGCACCGGCGACGCCGAAGAACTCGGAAAATTCGGATAGCGCCGAAGTGCTGGCGGGATCGGTGCGCGGGAGGCCGCAGAGCCTCTCGGGTAATCTGATCCGCTCTTGGCGCTTGGCGAGGGCGGTGGTCGTGACCGTCGCAGCAGATGAGACTTTCATGGGGCATCCGGCGCCGCCGAAGAAGACCACGCCGAGGGCGGCCATCGCGCCCAGGCCGCCAGCCACCGCGACGAGCACGGCGGCGAGCCCGATCAGCCAGACCCTGCTGCGGCGAGAGGCTGGCGGTAGCTCCTTGATCGGCTGGGTCTCGGGCGGTGCCGATGAAGGTGGCTCTGTTCCGGGCGGCGGCGGATCGGGCTCCAAGACGGTCTCCTATGAGCGTCACTCGGGGGCGCGGGGTCCTACGAGATGCGTTCGCACACCTCGCCGAGGAACAGCAGGGCGAACGGCTCTTGGGCGACCCGAGGCTCGTCTTCGCATCGCTGTGCGTCGCTCGATGGTCTCACAGGTGGTTGACATGCAACCATCCGGCTGCCTAATATAGGCAGCCACAAGGCTGCATATTCTGCGAGCAACCACGGGAAGGAGCGCGAGGCTGAAGCATATGGACGAGGTGTTCCGGGCGCTCGCTGACCCTAGCCGGCGGCGCCTCCTCGACCGACTGAACGAGAGCAACGGTCAGACCCTGCGCGAGCTGTGCGCCGGCCTCGACACCATGACCAGGCAGTCGGTGAGCCAGCACCTGGCGGTCCTCGCGGACGCCGGGCTGGTGACCACGGTCCGTCGGGGCCGCGAGAAGCTGCACTACCTCAACACCGCGCCGCTCAGCGACATCGCCGAGCGCTGGATCAGCCGCTACGACCGCGGGCGCGTCCGGGTGCTCGCGGACCTCAGACACGCACTGGAGGTTGGCCCGATCGTGGAGAGACCCTCGTTCGTCTACACCACCTACATCCGCACCACCCCCGAGCGTCTCTGGGAGGCGCTCACCGACCCCGCGTTCACCGAGCGCTACTGGGGGACGGTGCACGAGACCGACTGGCAGCCCGGGTCGCCGATGACGTGGCGGCTGCTCGGGCTCGCCGTTGCGCACCCGGACCAGGTCGTGCTGGAGGCGGAGCCGTACCGGTCGCTGTCGTACACGTGGCACACGTTCACGCCGGAGATCGTGGCCGCGCTGAACCTCACGGACGAGGCGGGCGAGCGGATAGCCGCGGAGCGCCGCTCGAGGGTGAGCTTCGAGATCGAGCCGGTCGGCGACCACGTGAAGCTCACGGTCGTCCACGACGGGCTGGAGCCGGACGGCGTCGCCACGACCCTGATCTCGAACGGCTGGCCGCGCGTCCTCTCGAACCTCAAGACGCTGCTCGAGACCGGGGAGACGCTCCCGCCGATCCCGGGGCCGCCCGTCTCGGCCCGCCACGGCCTGACCCGCGAGCCGACGGCGCGATGAGCGGCGCGGCGCTCGCTCCGGCTACGACGCTCGGGCTCGCGGCAGCCGCCTGGGTCGTCGCGCTCGGCCGGATGCACGGGATGGACATGGGCGCCGAGACCGAGCTCGGATCGCTCACGCCGTTCCTCGCCGCCTGGGTGCCGATGATGGCGGCGATGATGCTGCCCGGCGCCGTTCCCGCGGTGT
>JBEDUQ010000101.1:0-2353 GCA_040414855.1 Actinomycetota bacterium | reverse complement strand
GGGTCGCCGACCCGCAGCGTCGCCATCCGCCGCTTCAGCTTCTCGATGACCGGCTCCACGATCGATTCCTGGACCAGCAGCCGCGACCCGGCGCAGCAGACGTGACCCTGGTTGAAGTAGATGCCGTTGACGATCCCCTCGACCGCCTGGTCGATCGGCGCGTCGTCGAACACGATGTTGGCCGCCTTGCCG
This sequence comes from Actinomycetota bacterium, assembly GCA_040414855.1. GTDB lineage: Bacteria > Actinomycetota > CALGFH01 > CALGFH01 > CALGFH01 > DASVXQ01. The sequence continues at coordinate 2,161 of JBEDUQ010000101.1, read as the reverse complement.
CCCAGCTCGAGCGTGAGCCGCTTGCCCGACCCGGCGAGGCGGCGCTGGATCGACTTGCCGACTTCGGTCGAGCCGGTGAAAGCGACCTTGTCCACGTCGTCGTGCGACACCAGCGCCGCGCCGGTCTCGCCCGCGCCGGTGACGATGTTCACCACTCCCGGTGGCAGCTCGGCCTGCTCCAGCACCTCGCCGAGCAGCAGGGCCGTCAGCGGCGTGGTCTCCGCCGGCTTCAGCACCACCGTGTTCCCGGCGGCCAGCGCCGGCGCCAGCTTCCAGGCGGCCATCAGCAGCGGGAAGTTCCAGGGGATCACCTGCACGGCGACCCCGAGCGGGCGTGGCGTGCGCCCGGCGAACGCGTAGCCGAGCTTGTCCGCCCAGCCGGCGTGGTAGAAGAAGTGCGCTGCCGCCAGCGGGATGTCGACGTCGCGGGATTCCTTGATCGGCTTGCCGCCGTCGATGCTCTCCAGCACCGCGAACTCGCGGGCGCGCTCCTGGAGGATGCGCGCGATGCGGTACAGGTACTTCGCGCGCTCCGCGCCCGGCAGCTTCGACCAGGTTCGCGTGAACGCACCACGGGCGGCGCGGACGGCGAGGTCGACGTCCTCCTCGCCGGCCTCGGCCACCTCGGCCAGCCGCTCCTCGGTGGCGGGGTTCGCGGTCTCGAACTTGCGCTCGGACCGTGGCTCGACCCACTTCCCGCCGATCAGGAGGCCGTAGCGCTCCCGGATCCTGACGTGGTCGGTGGCCTCCGGCGCGGCGACGTACTCGAGGTCGAAGCGCGGCCGCTCCGCCGGCACCGCCCCCGCGCGCTCCCCCCCGCTGATCTCGTCGGCCACGGGCCGCTCCTTCCTGGTTCCACGCTTCGGTCGACCGCGCTGGTCGCCGGCTAATCCTTGGTGAAGTAGTCCTCGGACTGGTAGCGACCGGTCCGCTCCTTGGCGAGCTGCATAAGGCAGTCGTTCAGCAGGCTCGACGCGCCGATCCGCAGCCACTCCGGGGTGAGCCAGTCGGGGCCGAGCGTCTCGGCCACCAGGACCAGGTACTGGATCGCCTGCTTCGCGGTGCGCACCCCGCCGGCGGGCTTGAACCCGACCATCTGGCCGGTGCGCTGGTGGAAGTCGCGGATCGCCTCCAGCATCACCAGGGCCACCGGCAGGGTCGCCGCCGGCTGGACCTTGCCGGTCGAGGTCTTGATGAAGTCCGCGCCAGCCGCCATCGCCAGCACGCTCGCCCTTCGGACGTTGTCGTAGCTGCCGAGCTCGCCGGTCTCGAGGATCACCTTGAGCCGGGCGGTGCCGCACGCGTCCCTGGTCGCGGCGATCTCCTCGAACACCTCGCGATAGCGGCCCGCCAGGAACGCACCGCGATTGATCACCATGTCGATTTCGTCGGCGCCGGCCTCGACCGCCTCGGCGACCTCGCGGAGGCGGACGTCGAGCGGCGCCTGGCCGCTCGGGAACGCGGTCGCGACCGAGGCCACCTTGACGGTCGAGCCCTGGAGCTCGCGACGGGCCGTGGCCACCAGCGACGGGTAGATGCAGACCGCGCCGACCGGCGGGACGCTGGGGTCGCTCGGGTCCGGCCGCCGCGCCTTCGCGCAGAGCGCCTCGACCTTGCCGACCGTGTCCGCGCCCTCCAGCGTGGTCAGGTCCATGATCGAGACCGCCAGCCGCAGCGCCGCGACCTTGGAGTCCTTCTTGATGCTGCGCTTGGCGAGCGCGGCGGCGCGCTCGTCGGCTCCCACCTGGTCGACCGCGAACCGCGACAGCACCGGGCCGAGGTCGAACTGCTGGAGGAAGCCGTCGCCGGCCTCGGCCAGCCGCACCGATGTGCCCGCCATGCTCGTTCCTCCCTCGTTCCCGTTCGGATCGCCCTGGCAGTTGCAACGCCCTCGTGCTCGGGACCTGACCAGCCACGTGCTCGGGACCTGGCCAGCCACGCGATTGTATCGAGGGGTCGGTTCCGCGACTTCATCCACAGATTCGCGCAAAGCCGGACCACCGCGCCGATGAACGTGCCACGATGCTCGTGGCCTCCCGGGACCAGCGCTGGGCGGTCCATGCCAACGCCGACAACGGAGCCGGGGAGGTGACGCCAACGCGGCCGCTGCGAAATCTCGTCCTCCTGGTCCTGGCTGGCGCGTTCCTGCTCGGCGTCTGGT
>JBEDUQ010000100.1:0-12205 GCA_040414855.1 Actinomycetota bacterium | reverse complement strand
ACCGCGGGCTGGACCGAGCGCGCCGTGGTGGCGCGACGCCGTGATCTACCAGGTCTACGTGCGCAGCTTCGCCGACGCCGATGGTGACGGCATCGGCGACCTGGCGGGGGTGCGGTCGCGGCTGCCGTACCTGCGCGAGCTGGGCGTCGACGGGATCTGGCTCAACCCGTTCTACCCGTCGCCGCGGGTGGACGGCGGCTACGACGTCAGCGACCACCGCGCGGTCGACCCGCGCTTGGGGAGCTCGAGCGACTTCGACGCGCTGATCGCCGACGCGCACCGTCTGGGCCTGCGGGTGCTGGTCGACCTGGTGCCGAACCACACCTCGAGCGACCACCAGTGGTTCAGGGACGCGGTCGCCAAGGGACCCGGCAGCCCGGAGCGGGCGAGGTACCTGTTCAGGGATGGCCGTGGGCCCGGCGGCGACGAGCCGCCCAACGACTGGTCGAGCCTGTTCGGCGGCTCCGCGTGGGCCAGGATCGCCGAGACCGACGGCAGCCCCGGCCAGTGGTACCTGCACCTGTTCCATCCGGCCCAGCCCGATCTCGACTGGACCAACCCCGAGGTGCGGGCGGAGTTCGAGTCGATCCTGCGCTTCTGGTTCGACCGCGGGGTCGACGGCTTCCGCATCGACGTGGCCCACGGCCTCGCCAAGGACCCGGAGATGCCGGATCTCGCGGGCAGGTACGCGCCGGCGTCCAAGGCGGTCGGCCATCCGCACTGGGACCTCGACGAGGTCCACGACGTCTACCGCGCCTGGCGGCGGCTCAGCGACGGCTATCCGGGGGACCGCGCCTTCGTGGCCGAGGCGTGGGTGCGGAGCGCCGCGCGGCTGGCCCGCTACCTGCGCCCCGACGAGCTGCACACCGCCTTCAGTCCGGACCTGCTCGAGTCGCCGTGGAACGCCGACGCGATCCGCGAGGCGATCGTCACCAGCATGGCCGAGCTGGCCAAGGTCGGCGCGCCGTCGACCTGGGTGCTGTCCAACCACGACGTCACCAGGGAGGTGACCCGCTACGGCGGCGGTCCGCTCGGCACCCGGCGGGCGCGGGCCGCGGCCATGCTGATGCTCGCGCTCCCCGGCGGCGCCTACGTCTACCAGGGCGAGGAGCTGGGCCTCCCGGAGGTCACCGACTTGCCCGACGAGGTCAGGCGGGACCCCGTGTTCACCCTGAGCGGCGGCGCCGAGCTAGGCCGCGACGGCTGCCGCGTGCCGCTGCCCTGGTCCGGGGACCGGCCCCCCTACGGCTTCGGGCCCGGCGGCCGGCCCTGGCTGCCGCAGCCTCCGGCCTGGGCCGGGCTGACCGTGGAGCGGCAGCGGGCCGACCCGGGATCGACGCTGGCCATGTATCGCCGGGCGATCGAGCTTCGCCGCCAGCTCGCCGCCCTCGGCGACGGGGACCTGGAGTGGCTCGACACCGGACCGGGCGTGCTCGCGTTCCGGCGCGAGCCGGGCTTCGGCTGCGTGGTCAACCTCGGCGACGAGCCCGCCGACCCGCCCGCGTGGAGGTCGCGCGAGCGGTGGTCGGAGCTGCTGGCCAGCGGGCCGCTGGAGGAGGACGGGCGGGTACCGGGCGCGACCACGGTCTGGTACGCGACCGCGTGAGCCGGCTGAGCTTGGGACCCGGCGGCGTGCCGGTGCACATGTGGGACCGGCGCTGGACCGCTACCATCGCCGACCCAAACCGGGGTGCGCCAACCAACGGGAGGGACGAATGCTGCTCGATGGCAGGAACGCGGTGATCTACGGCGCGGGCGGGTCGATCGGTGGGGCCTCTGCCCGCGCCTTCGCCCGTGAGGGCGCGAAGGTCTTCCTCGCCGGCCGGACCAGAGCGACGCTCGACCGGCTCGCCGACGAGATCCGCGCGGCCGGTGGCGCGGCCGAGAGCGCGGTGGTCGACGCGCTGGACGAGCGGTCGGTCGACGAGCACGCCGCCGCCGTCGTCGAGCGCGCCGGGAGCATCGACATCTCCTTCAACCTGATCTCGCACGGCGACGTGCAGGGAACGCCGATGACCGAGATGTCGCTCGACGACTACACCCGCCCGGTCTTCAACGCGGTCCGGACCTTCTTCCTGACCTCGCGCGCGGCCGCCCGTCAGATGAAGCGGCAGGGGTCCGGGGTGATCCTGGTGTTCGGCGGCGAGGGCGACCCGATGCGCGACTACTACATCGGCGGCGTCCAGGTGGCGTTCACGGCGGTCGAGGCCATGCGGCGGCAGCTCTCCGCCGAGCTCGGAAAGCATGGCATCCGGTTGGTGACGCTGCGCACCGGTGGCGTGCCCGAGTCCATCCCGGAGGGCATGGACGGCCGTGAGGCGATCGTCACGGGGATCGAGTCGGAGACGATGCTCGGCCGCGCCGCGACCCTCGAGGACGTCGGCAACGTCGCCGCCTTCGTGGCCTCCGACCAGGCCCGCACGATGACGGCCGCGACCGTGAACGTCAGCGCCGGCGCGCTGGTGGACTGACCGGATCAGCCCTGGTGGGCGCCCCGACCGTAGGCGACCTGGCCCTCAGCGGACGGTCACGGGGTGGGCGGCGATCGCGCCGTAGAGGTAGCCGTGGTCGTTCCACGGAACCCAGTCCGGCTGGGTCGAGCCGTGCTCGTCGGTGGCGCGGAGCCACACCAGCCAGCGCCCCGGCTTCCGCTGGAACGGCAGCTCGAAGCGCGCCCAGGCGCGCGGCAGGTTGGCGCCGGCGAGCGCGGCCGGCTCCCAGGTGCCGGGACCGGCCGCGCCGGCCGGGGTGACGCTGGCGTCGACCGTGGCGATGCGGCCGTGCGGCGACCAGGCCCGCCCCCGCAGCAGGGTCGGGCCCGGCGGCAGCGTCGCCGGCCAGTCCAGCTCCAGCGCCGCCTTGATCACCTGATGGGTCACCATCGGGCCTGGCTCGGCCGGGTCGCGCTGCCAGCGCGGACCGCTGAGCACGTACCGGACGGTGCTCCACCACGAGGGCAGCGGCGTGGTCGAGACCGTGATGCGACCGACCCACTTGATGCTGGCGACCGCCGCCCAGCCCGGAACCACCAGCCGAGCCGGGAAGCCGTGGTCCGCCGGCAGCGGCTCGCCGTTCATCGACAGCGCCACCAGCGTGTCGGGCCGCAGCGCGGTGGCGGCCGGCAGCGGCCGGCGGACCCTGGGCTCGTCGAGGCCCGCCGCCAGCACGTCGACCGCGCCGCCGTCGATCCCGGCCAGCTCGAGCAGGTCGGCAAGACGGACGCCGCGCCAGGCGGCGACGCCGATGGCGCCGAGCCGCCAGGGGGTGCCGTCGACCCCGCGATGGAACCGCTCGGTGAACAGCCGTCGCCCGTTGCCTGCGCATTCGAGCGCGCAGACCAGGTCGGTCTGCGGCATCGCCGCCAGCTCCTCGAGGGTCAGCTCCAGCCGGCGCGCGACCGCGTCGCCGCCGATCCGCAGCCGCCAGGCCTTGGGGTCGATGGTCGGGGTGGCGCCGTGGCTGCGCACGAAGAAGCGGTCGGCCGGCACCAGCTCGCCCTGGTCCGCGAGCGAGGACCAGCGCATCTCCGCGTTGGTGTCGTAGCGCCGGAACAGATGGTCCGGCAGCGGTTTGTGGATCGGTGCGTCGCGCATCCCGTGGCTTCCCCCCGGACGCCTTCGGTCAGCATCGCCTGTCGGGCCGCTCTCACGTGTTTCCCATCGATTCGATCGATAACAGTATGCGCCGCGATCGAACCGAGGAAAATCAGTTGCGCGCGAGCGCGCCGGGCGCCAGAGTGCCGGGAGCAGTCGACCGCGCTGGACGCTGCCGGACGCTTCGCGGTCCGCCAGAGAGCTCGAGGAGGTGTTGGCCATGGCCAAGAACCCTGTCGTCAGGGACGGGACACGCCAGAGCCCTCCCGAGCATCTCCCCAGTCGCTGACCGGCACGGACTCGCGCCGCTCCTGGGGGATGCACCCCAACCCCAAGGAGCACAGTTGCGCAAGCACAAGCTCGAGCGCGTCCATGCGGTCGCGCTCAGCGACATCGAGATCCTCTCTGAGCTTTACGACGACGCGCCCAACAAGGCGCCGATGCGGCGCGACCGCGACGGCGAGCCCGACCCGGGCAGCAGGGGCCGTCTCACCGAGAAGGCGCGCGAGCGCCTCGCACGAGAGAAGGAGGAGGCGGCGTTCGCCGACGGTCCGCCCGAGGGCGACCGATGGTCCAGTTGGGACGACCCGGACGAGCGCGGCCCGCAACCCTACCCCGGATGGCTGGTCACCGAGCTGGCCGCCGTCGACTACGAGCTGGGGACCCTCAAGACCGGCAAGGAGGCCGACGTCTTCCTGGTCGAGCGGGCGGTGCCGGGGACCGACCGCGCCTGCCTGATGGCGGCCAAGCGCTACCGCACCGGCGACCACCGGCTCTTCCACCGAGACGCCGGCTACCTGGAGGGACGCCGGGTCCGTGAGTCCAGGCAGATGCGCGCGATGCAGCGCCGCACCGACTTCGGCCGCAACCTGATCGCGCAGCAATGGGCGGTCGCCGAGTTCGCGGCCCTCCGCGAGTTGTGGCGGGTCGGGGCGCCGGTGCCCTACCCGGTCCAGCGGATCGGCACCGAGTTGCTGCTCGAATTCATCGGCGACCCCGACGGCACCGCCGCGCCGCGGCTGGTCCAGCTCAGACCCTCCAGGGACGAACTGGCCGACCTGTGGCAGCAGCTCCTCGACGCCATGCTGCTGCTCGCCCGCGGGGGTCACGCCCACGGCGACCTCTCGCCCTACAACCTGCTGGTCCACGGCGGCGAGCTGGTGATGATCGACCTGCCCCAGCTGGTCGACGTCGTCTCCAATCCGCGGGGGCGCGAGTTTCTGGAACGGGACGTCCGCGCGGTCTGCAAGTGGTTCGTCGCCAGGGGCATGGCCTCCGACGTCGCCGATCCCGACACCGTGCTCCCGATGCTGCTCGAGGAGGCGGGACTGACCTGAGCCTGACCTGAGCCTGACCTGAGCCGACCGGGCACCCGGCTTCTGGCCGGGCCGCGGGCTATCCGGCCGTCCCGCGGGGGGTCGGGGTCCGCGCTGCCTCGTCCAGCTGGGCGAGCAGGCGCTTGGGCGCGATCACGCGGTAGGCGTCGGTGACCAGCTCGGCGATTTCGTCCCAGTCGACCGGCACGTCGAGCCAGACCCCGAGCCAGCCGCGGTGGCCGACGTAGGGCGGGACGAAGTAGCGGCCCGGCTCGGCGGCGACCAGCGCCTCAGTGGCGCCCGGCTCGGCCGCGCACCAGAAGGCGAGCCGGTCGTCGTGGTGGTGGTCGGCGAACATCACGAACACGCGCTTGCCGTCCACGAACCAGGTCGGCTCGCCGTGGCTCTGCCGCTCGGTCGCCCGCGGGAGCGCCATGCAGAGCCGTCGCAGCCGCTCCAGCGGCTGGTCGGTCATTCCGGCGCCGCCCGGAGCACGCTGTAGTCGGTCGGCGGCGGGACCTTGGTCACCGACTCGAGCGAGAACCCGGCGCGTGCCAGCAGCTTCCGGTACTCGTCCTCGGTGCGCTCCCCGCCGCCGGTGCAGACCAGCATGTGGAGGTCGAGCATCAGCAGCCCCTTGGCGTCCATCAGCCCTGACCGATCGTTGGGCACCACCGACTCGACCACCAGCAGGGTCCCGTCCGCGGGCATGCCGGCGCGGCAGTTACGCAGGACCGCGAGCGCGCGCTCGTCGTCCCAGGCGTGGATCACGTTCTTCAGCAGGTAGGCGTCGCAGCCCTCCGGGACCTTGTCGAAGAAGTCGCCGGCCACGATCTCCACGCGGTCGGTGACGCCGGCCTCCGCGAGCACCCGCGGCGCCTCCGCGACGCCCGCCGGCGTGTCGAACAGCACGCCCTCGAGGGACGGGTTGGCGTTGAGCAGCGCCGCCAGCAGGGTGCCGTTGCCGCCGCCGAGGTCGGCGAGGCGACGCATACCGGACAGGTCGCAGGAGGCGACCACGCCGAGCATGGCGGCGCGGGTGCCCTCGGCCATCGCCTCGTTGAAGATCGCGTGGTCGTCGGCGGTGGGGCTCAGGCGGCCGAAGCCGCCGCTGTTGAGCAGCTCCCAATAGGAGGTCCTACCGGTGCGGACGCTGAACTCGAGCTCGCCCCAGGAACGCCACACGTCGCTGCCGCAGAACAGCATCGCCAGGTTCCGGATCGATCCTTGCGAGTCTGAGCGGAGCAGCTCGCCGCCAGGGGCGAGGGCGACCGTGCCGTCGGCCCGCCGCTCGACCAGGTCGAGCCCCTCGGCGGCGCGGAGCAGCCGGTTCAGGGAGGGTTCGTGGGTGCCGGTCGCCTCGGCCAGCTCCGCGACCGGCATCGGCCGGGAGGCGAGCTGGTCGGGAACGGACAGCCTTGCCATCGTATGGATGACCTGCGCCGGAAAGAACCCGTACAGCAGGTCGACGAGTCTCGCACGTTCGGTCGTCATGACCGTACTTTAGAGCGGTGCGGCCAGCTCGTCTTGGAGGAATGTGACCTGGTCGGACGACGCCGCGGCGCGGCTACGGGTCGATGCGGGTGCCGTGGCGGCCGGCGCCGGCGGCGAAGCGGCTGGCGCCCGCGAGCGTCTCGCCGGCGGCGAGGGCGGCGGCGCCGTGCGCGAGCTCGTTGGCGACCGCGCGCTCCTCGTCCAGGCTCCACTGCTCGATCGCGGACAGCCGGTCGCCACGCATGGCGGCCTGCGGGAACGCGGCCAGCTCCCTGGCGATCGCGATCGTCGCCTCCAGCGCGGACCCGTCCGGGACCACCCGGTTCACCAGCCCGATCGCCAGCGCCTCGGCGGCGCCGACCGCGCGGCCGGTGAGGATCAGGTCCATCGCGCGGCCGTGACCGATCAGCCGCGGCAGGCGGATGGTGCCGAGGTCGATCAGGGGCACGCCGACCCTGCGGGAGAGCACGCCGAGCGTGGCGCCCTCGGCCGCCACCCTGAAGTCGCACCAGATCGCCAGCTCGAGCCCGCCGGCGACCGCCGGACCCTCGATCGCCGCGAGCACCGGCTTGGACAGCCGCATCCGCGTCGGGCCCATCGGCCCGTCGCCGTCGGGCGCGACCCGTGGGGGAGCGCCGGCCGCGATCGCCTTGAGGTCGGCACCGGCGCAGAAGGCGCCGCCGGAGCCGGTCAGCACCGCCACCGACGAGCCCGGGTCGCGGTCGAAGTCGCTGAAGGCCCCGGCCAGCGCGGCGGCGGTCGGGCCGTCGACGGCGTTGCGGCGCTCGGGACGGTCGATGGTCACCACCGTCACCGGTCCGTCGGACTCCACCAGCACGGTCGATTCCGCCACGGGACCTCCTCGAAGTCGACCGGCGCGGCGCTCGGGCCGCATCAGTCGTTGAACAGCCCGCTGATGCTCTCGCGATTGTGGATGCGCCGGATCGCCTCGGCGAACAGCGGCGCGGCCGAGACCACCCGCACCTTGGGCGACAGCTCGACCGGCTGCGTCTCGACGCTGTCGGTGGTGATCAGCGTCCGGATCGGGCTGTCGTCGAGCCGCCGCATCGACCCCTCGGCGAAGACCCCGTGGCTGACCGCGGCGATCACCATCCGCGCGCCCCGCTCCTGGAGCTGCGCGGCCGCCTCGACGAGCGTCCCCGCGCTGATGGTGAAGTCGTCGACCAGGACGGCGTCCCTGCCGGCGACCTCGCCGATCACGTCGATCACCTGGGCCCGCTCGTCGTGGGCGGAGCGGACCTTGTCGGCGATCGCCAGCGGCGTGCCGAGCCGGCGCGCGTACATCCTCGCCTTCTTGGCGAAACCGGCGTCTGGGGCGACCACCACCGGTTGGGAGAGCCGCTCGGCGCGGATCGCGTCGCACAGGAACGGCCTGGCGTAGAGGTCGTCGACGGGGATGCGGAAGAAGCCCTGGATCTGGGCGGCGTGCAGGTCCATGGTGACGACCCGGTCGGCGCCGGCGGCCTCGATCGCGTCGGCGCAGACCCTCGCCCGGATCGACACGCGCGGTTCGTCCTTCTTGTCACCCTTCGCGTAGCTGAAGTACGGGATCACCGCGGTCACCGAGGCGGCGCTGGCGCGCTTGAAGGCGTCGATCCAGAACAGCAGCTCCATGAAGTGGTCGTTGGCGGGGAAGACGGTCGACTGCACCAGGTAGACGCGACGGCCTCTGACGTTCTCGAGCACCCGCGGGAACAGCGTGCCCTCGGAGAAGCGCAGCACCTCGCCCTGCCCGACCGCCACGCCCAGGTGCGCGCAGATCTCCTTGGTGAGCCGCGGGCTGGCCGAGCCGGCGAAGACCAGCGGCGCCTCCACCTCCTTGGTCGCCACCAGCCAGCGTTCCTCTCTGTCCCGGGTCGTCGGTTCGCAAGCAAGGGTAGCGGTAGCCGACGACCGCGGCCGCCCGGCCGGGCGGTCAGTTTCGCCAGTGGCCGGTGGAGTCGAGCAGGGCATAGTAGCTGTCGACCGCGCCGGAGAGGCCGGCGTTGCCGGTGAGCCGCGCGAACCGTGCCTCCTCGTCGATCGCCGGGGTCTCCCGGTCGTCTGGGAGGCGCAGGCAGTGCTCCTGCTCGTGGGCGAGGACGTCGGCGGTCATGGTCAGCGGGTCGACCAGCCAGTAGCCCGCCTCCCTGCGGACGTTGGGCAGGTTGAGCTGGATCTGGCAGCGCACCGGCTGGTGCTTCGGGTCGTCGATGGTGGTGATGCCGAGGTCGCGCCCGAGGCAGCCGCTGCAGGACGAGACCTCGATCCGCTCGATCTGGTTGTCGTGGCGGTGGCGGACCTCCGCGCCCCGCTGCGGCGCGAGCTGCCCGTAGCGCTGGACCAGCAGCAGCGCGGACCTGATCGTCCCGCGGTCCTCGTCGGGCCCGCCGACCCAGGCGTAGGCCGCGTCGACCAGCCTGGGGCCGCCGATCTCGCCGGCGAGGCGGGCCCCGGCGTCCACCGCGGCCGCGTCGCTGCCGCCGGCTCCGGTGGCGCGCAGGCACGACTCCTGGGCGCGCCGCATCGCGACCGCGCCAAGATCCGCGTCGCCGACGCCCCAGAAGCTCGCCTGGCGCTGGATCGCCGGCACGTCGAACACGATCTCGCAGCGGGCGCCCGCGAACCTTGCGCTGACCATGTCGTTGCCGGCGCAGCCCTGGCAGTCGCCGGCCGCGAGCACCGGCGTGGGGCCGCCGTCCGACCGCTGGACCGCCGCCCAGCGCTGGGTCGCCAGCTGGCCATGGCGCTGGAGCAGCTCGGCCGCTCGCGCCGCGAGCCGCCGGCCCGCCGCGCTCGTGGTCGGCTCGATCTGGATCGCCGTCGGACCGCCGTCGGAAGCTCCACCGCCCGCCGCGGTTGCACCCGAGACGTGCAGCCCGGCGCGGCGGCCGAGTGGGGCCACCGCCGCCGAGCCGGCGGTCGTGAGCAGCAGCGCCGCCAGCGCGAGCAGGGCGAGGAGCCTGCCGGTGCGGCGGCGCGGCCGCTGGGGGTCAGTCGTGGTCCGCATGCCTCCTGGGGGTGGTTCGGCCGATCGCCCGCGACCGCCGGACCGGACGGATACCGCGCCGGCGTCGGACTGGCGAGCGCAAACCGGAGAGGGTAGGGGACTTGGCCGGCTCGTACCAGGCCCGGGATGAGCGGCGGTTCCGGGAGGGGGATGAGGCCATGGATGGACGGCGGTTCCGGGAGGGGCATGAGGGCCCGGCCGGCCGCCACGGTCCGGCCGGGCCACTCGGCCCTTCCCGACCTGCCCGGCACCCGGACGGTCGCGGAAGGACTGCAATTAGGTGGCGGCGAGAGGGACGCAACCGAGCTCCATGAAGCTCAGCAGCGTCCCCTCGCCGCCGGCCGGACGCCACCCCCCCGATGTGCGCCGGCACTCCTGCGTGGCAACGCGCTGTTTCCACTCCCGACGGCGACGATCACCATCGCGACCGGCGTCGCGCGGGCCTTTCCTCCAGGTCCCACGCCGGGCCGATCTGGAATCCCCACGCTGAACTCCGCACTCCCGGCGGTTCCGCACGTTGGGACGAACGTTTCTTGAATTTCTGTAGAAGCCGAAAGCGTTGTGCGCCAGGGGATACGCTCGACGGCTCGGGTGATATCGACATCAATCTACCCAACCTCCCCACAGCCGAGCGCAGGCGCGATACCCGCTCAATCTGTTTCCCAGTGCGGATGCATTCTCTCAGTGCGCGCGCTCATGAAAGTCCCACGAAGCGGTAATTAACGTCTCAGCTTGAGACAGTGGCCCAAAGTCGGTATGCTCCACGACCACTTTGCGCTATTGGAGCTAGTGCGGGATTCACCGATGCGAGCACCAATCAGCGGGGATGGGAAAAGGGGGGCGAATGCCTGAGATCCAAGGCGATCTGGTGGCCCGGGTGGCCGCGGCCCGGGAACGTTTCCTGGCAGCCGGGGAGACGGTCGTCGGCAGCGTACGTGAACCGATCCTGAATTCCTGGCGGAGGTCGCGCTCGTGGGGTGTGGACGCCGACCGCCTCGAGGTTCCGTACCGCTCCGGCGGGGGGTTCGACGACCGGCTGGTGCACGGCGCCGCGCCGGTGCTCGACCGGCTCCAGCGCGAGCTGGCCGACGCGCCGATGACGGTGGTGCTCGCCGACCCCGGCGCCTGGGTGCTGGATCGGCGCGGCGGCGGCCGTTCGCTGCTGCGCAAGCTGGACAAGGTGTCGATGGCGCCCGGCTTCTGCTACGCCGAGCGGTACGTCGGCACCAACGGCATTGGCACGGCGCTGGAGGAGCAGGCCGCCACCTCCGTCTGGGGCAGCGAGCATTTCTCGGGACGCCTCCAGGCGCTGTCGTGCGCCGGCGTGGTGATCCGCAATCCGGTCCGCGGACGCACCGAGGGCGTGCTCGATCTCACCTGCTGGCGAGGCGACGCCAGCCCGCTGATGCGGGCGCTGATCCAGGAGGCGGCGCGCGACGTCTCGCGCCGTCTCGGCGAGCTGGAGGGCGAGCGCGAGCGGGTCCTGCTCCAGGAATTCATGGCGGCCTGCCGGCGCACCCCGAACCCGATTCTCTCGCTCGACCACGACCTGGTGATCCGCAACACCCGTGGCGTCAAGATGCTCGGCGCCGGCGACCACATCACCATCCGCGAGCGCGCGGTTGATTTGCTGCGCAGCCCGTCCGGCGGCAGCGCCGAACTTCAGCTGCCGAGCGGCGGTTCGGTGCGGCTGCGCTGCCATCCGGTCGGAAGCGCCGCGGGACCGGCCGGCGGGCTGATCGAGATCGAGACGCTGGAACGCGGCCCGCGGCGCCGGTCGAGCCCCGCGATCAGGGTGCTGCCACTGCCCGGCCTCGCCGGGCGCAGCCAGGCGTGGCTGCAGGCCTGCACCGAGGTCATGTCGGCCTGCGAGCGCCGCGTCCCGGTGGTGCTGGTGGGGGAGGACGGCACCGGCAAGCTCGCCCTGGCCAGAGCGGTCCACCGCCGCTGGATGCCGGGCGAGCGGCTGCTGCTGATCGACGGTCCCGGCGGCCGCGAGCTGCGTGCCTGGATCGAGGCGGTCCGGATGGAGCTGGCCCAGCCCGCGGGGACGATCGTCCTGCGCCGCATCGACCGGCTCGAGCCGGCCGCCGCCGACGCGCTGGCCGCCGAGCTGGACCGCCGCGGCGACGATGGCGCCTGGGTGGTCGCGACCGCGGCCAGGCAGGAGGCCCATCCCGCGCTGGCGGAGCGCTTCGCCGCGCCGGTCGGGCTGCCGCCGCTGCGCTACCGCATCGAGGACCTGAATGAGCTGGTGCCGTACCTGATCGAGCGACTCGCACCGGGCGTGCGGGTCCGTTGCGGCCCCGAGGCGCAGCAGGTGCTCCTCCACAACCAGTGGCCGGGCAACGTGGGGCAGCTCGAGAGCGCGCTGCGAAGCGCGCTGGGGCGCTGTCGCGGCGACCGCATCGCGGTCGCGGACCTTCCCTCCGAGTGCCGCACCGTCACCCGCCAGGTGCTCACCCGCTGGCAGTGGATCGAGCGCGACGCGATCGTCGACGCGCTGGTCGAGGCCAAGGGCAACCGCACCCAGGCGGCCGCCAAGCTGGGCATGTCGCGCGCAACCATCTACCGGAGGATCAACGCCTTCGGCATCCGGCTGTCCGGCCTGCACGACTGAGACCCGGGCCGGCCGTAGCGCCGGGCACCCGAGCTGTCGCGCCGTGCCGGCACAATACTGCTCGTGCTGCTCTCCGAGATCGTCGAAACCTCCGACGCGGTCACCGCAACCGCCGCTCGTCTCTCCAAGGTCGAGCACCTGGCCGCGTGCCTGCGCCGCCTGGACCCCGCCG
>JBEDUQ010000099.1:0-5995 GCA_040414855.1 Actinomycetota bacterium | reverse complement strand
CCAACGCCGACGGTGGCGTGCTGGACGCTCAGGTCGGCCAGGCCACCGCCACGACCCAGGCGGCCGCGACCACCGCGCCGCCCGCCACCGATGCACCACCGCCGACCGACGCGCCACCGCCGACCGACGCACCCACAACCACCGCTCAGGCCCCCGCGACCACAGACGCGCCCGCCACCACGGACGCACCCGCGACCACGGACGCACCGGCCACCACAGACGCACCCGCTACCACGGATGCGCCGGCCACAACGGATGCAACCGCGACCACGGATGCGCCGGTCACCACGGACGCACCCGCCACCACCGCGCCACCGGCGACCGACGCGCCCACCACGTCCGCGGCGGCGCCGCAGACCACGAAAGCGCCGGCGACCACCGCGGCGCCCGCGACCGACCAGACAACGGCGAGCACCGATGCGCCCGCGACCACCGCGGCGACCAGCACGACCACGGCGAAGGTGGTGGCCGGCGCGACCGGGACGCCGCCGAGCACGACCGTCCTTGGCCTCGGCGAACGGGACAAGGCGGTCGTCGCCAGGACCGGCATCGGCACTGGCATCGGCACCGGGACGAGGGAACAAGCCGTGGTCGCCAGGAGCGGCATCGGCACCGGGCTCTTGCCCTTCACCGGAGTGAACGCGAGGGCGCTGCTGCTGACCTCCGTCGCGCTGCTCGGCGTCGGCGGCTGCCTGCTGGTCTGGGCCAATCGCGGCCGGCGCGTGCGGACCACGAGGTGACCCCGGGGCGCCGGCTCAGGAGAGGCGCGGCCGCGGACCGGTGACCCCGGGGCGCCGGCTCAGGAAAGGCGTGGCCGCGGGCCGCGGGCCGGTGACCCCGGGGCCTCGGCTCAGGAGAGGCGAGGCCGCGGGCCGCGGGCGCCGGTCCGGGTGCTGGTGAACAGCGCGCCACCCGCGGCCGCCAGCGCCGGCACGATCGCCACGCAGGCCGCCAGACTGGCCCACGGCACGGACAGCGGCACGCCGGCCGGCTGCGCGGCGTAGATGGCGACCAGCGGCAGCAGCCCCGCCGGCACGGCGAGCACCGCGCCGAGCAGGGCCAGCAGCCCGGCGGCGGCTCCGGACGTCCGCCTGAGCGCGCCCGGCGAGGCGCCGACCGCCGCCAGCGCGTGCCGTTCGGGGCTGTTCTCCGCCTGCGCGAGCGCGACCATGGCGGCCACCACCGCCAGCGCCACCGTGGCGCTGACGACGAACATCAACGTCAGCAGCGAGGTCGAGACCGACCGCGGCGGCGTCCCCGGACCGGCACTGATCGAAAGGTCGGGATAGGGAGCGAGCGCGGCCCTGGCCGCGCGCAGCTCCGCCGGCGTGATCGCGTGCTGGCCGCGCACGAGCACGAGCACTCCCTGGGAGGTGGCGGTCAGGTCAAGGCGGCGCGCCGTCTCCTCGCTGATGACGTAGCGGGCGGTGGCGATCATCGGGCGGTCGTCGACCTGGACGGCGGGGACCACGCGGGCGGCGGCGTCGCGGACCGTCCCGGCGCGGCCGTTGCGGAAGTCGGCGCTGTGCAGGGCGACGGCGCCGTGGTCGACCGTGCCGGCGCCGACTCCGACGATCCGGCCGGCCGCAAGGTCGCTCGCGGCGCGCTCGGCGCCGAGCGCCGCCAGCAGGTCGTCGCCGCCAACGTACAGCGCACCGGACTGGTCGGACTGGCGGGCGGTCGCCCTTGGAGTGACGTCGACCTGGATGAGGGCCTTCCTCTCGTCCGTGCCGCTTCGCTCGCCGCCACCGTCCGCGGGCGGGGCGCCTTTGCCGCTGGGGCCACCGCCCTCGTCCACCTGGAGCGCCATCCGCAACGGCGCGGCGACCGCGCCGGGAACCGCGGCCATCACGCCATGCAACGCCGCCGGCGGCAGGCCCTGCGCCTCTCCGCCCACGCTCTCGATCGCGAGCTGGTCGTCACCCATCTGCGGGAGCCAGTGGGCACGGTCATCGGCGCTGGTGGTGAGCATGACTGACGAGACCAGGATCGGGATCGCCAGCGCGACCGTGACCGCCGCCACGGCCGGCCCGGTCCGCATCCGGTTTCGGGCCGCCTGCCGGGTCGCGACGCGGCCGGCCAGGGGCAGGTGGCGCGCGAGCGAACCGACCGCACCGACCAGCGAGGCGCTGCACGCCACGAACCCACAGAGCAGCACCGCCAGCCCGACGAGCGCGAGCCCGGCGCCGAGGCCGCCGCTGCGGTTGACCACGCTGGGCAGCGCGCCGGCGCCGCACAGCCCGCAGCCGACGAGGATGGCCAGCAGCCCGAGGCGGGGAACACGGCGGGCAGGCGGGCCGACCGGCGCCCTGGCGTGGAGCGCGTCGAGCGGCGGCACCCGGGACGCCATGCGTGCGGGGAACAGCGCCGCCAAGGTCCCGGCCGCCACCGCCGTCAGCGCCGCGCCGAGCAGCGGCAGCGGCGGGAGGGCGAGCGGGCGCGGGAGGTGGCCGGCGATGCGGTCAAGCGACGGATACACGGCCAGCGCCGCCAGGATCCCGAGCGCGCAGCCCGCGATCCCCCCGGTCAGGCCGAGGGTCGCGCCGCGCGCCAGCACTGCCCGGCGGAGCTGCCGGGACTCCGCGCCGACGGCCGCGAGCACGCCGAGGTCGCGCAGTTCACGACGCACGCCGGCCGCGAACGCCGCGGCCCCGACCAGCGCGCTGATCATCAGCGCCAGCCCGGCGATCACCGGGATCAGGTTGAGCGTCCTCGCCCCAGGGTCCTCCCGGGACGGCATGCTCCCCGCGGCGTTGCGGGTGGTCAGCTCCAGGCCGTCGGTGGTGCCGAGCCCGGTCCTCGACGGCCCGGATGGCAGCCCGATCAGCCAGCTCTGCCGCGCGGCGTCGCCGAGGGCGCCGCGACCCGTGACCGCGACCAGCGCGTGGATGTCGAGGGGCGCGACCACCGTGCCGGTGATCCGTAGGCTCCGGTCCGGCCTGACCAGGGTCACGGTGTCGCCGACCCGGGCCTTCAAGACGCGCAGCACCTCATTGCTGACCGCCACCTCGCCCGGCCCGCCGGGCGCCCGGCCCGACCGCAGCGGCAGCATGCCGGCGGCGAGCGGGTCGCCGAGCGGCAGGTCGTTGAGCGCGATCGGCCGCACGTCGCCCGCGCCGACCCGCAGCAGCCCGTCGGTGAAGGCGAAGCTGGCGGACCGCGACCCCGGCGGCAGCGCTGCGGGGTCGAGCCGAGCGCCCGGCCGCGCCGCTTCGGCTCGCAGGTCGGCCGCCCCCATCATCGCCGTGGCGCGCTGCTCGCCGGTGACCGCCGCCGCCCGCGACAGCACCAGGCCGGCCGTCAGCCCGCTCACCGGCAGGCCGACCAGCGCGACGATCAGGGCCGAGCGGCCGAGGTGCCGTCGCAGGTCGCGCCGGGCCATGCGCCACAGCGCCGGCGGCCACTTCCGCCTCATGCCAGCGCCCCGAGGTTGCGGGGGCCATCGAGGTCGGCCGGTGCGGTCTCGTCGACCATGCGCCCGTCGCGCAGGAAGACCACCCGGTCCGCCCAGGCGGCATGGCGTGCGTCGTGGGTCACCAGCACCGCGGCGCGGCCGGCGTCGCACTGGGCCCGCAGCAGCCGCAGGACCGTCTCGCCGGTGAGGGAGTCCAGCGCCCCGGTCGGCTCGTCCGCCAGCAGCAGCTGGCGCTCCCCCACCACCGCCCTGGCGATCGCGACCCGCTGCTGCTCGCCACCCGAGAGCTCGTCGGGGAACCGGCCGGCCAGCTCTTGGAGCCCGAGCGCCTCGAGCAGCTCGCGGGCCGCGGCGGCCGCCACCCGCGGCCGCACACCGTCGAGCTCCAGCGGCAGGGCCACGTTCTCCTCGGCGGTGAGGGTGGCCACCAGGTTCAGCTCCTGGAAGACGTAACCGATTGAGCGGCGCCGCAGGCGGGCCAGCGCCCTGGCGTCGAGGGCGTCGAGGTCGCTGCCATTGACCAGGACCTGGCCGCTGCTGGCGCGGTCGAGGCCGCCAGCGAGGGCCAGCAGCGTCGACTTGCCCGACCCGCTCGGGCCCATCACCGCCACCAGCTCGCCCGGCTGGACCGCGACCGACACATCGGAGAGGGCCGCCACCCGTGCTCGGCCGGATCCGAAGGCCCGGCTCACCCCGCGAAGATCCAGCGCCGCCGTCATCGCCGGCCGCCTTCCCGCGCGGCCGCCGGTCGGGCCGGCCGCACCCCCGGCGACCGGCCCGGCCCGGCCGTCGTGTCCGCCCCGTCCGCCCCGTCCGCGTGGTCCGCGGCGTCCGCGCCCTCCGCGGCGCCCTCCGTGGCCCCGTTCGAGGCGAACGTGGCGGCGGTGGCGGCCGAGCCCGCCCCGGCCAGGCGCGCCTCGCAGAGGTCCAGCCAGCGGACCTCCGCCTCGCCCTGGAAGAGCAGGCCGTCCAGCGTCAGCGTCCAGGCGAGGTCGTCCCCGCCGCCCTTGCCCTTCAGGCGGGTCAACTCCTGCAAGGACCGCACCGTCGCCGCCCGCTGCCGCTGGATCACCTGATGGACGTCGGCGCTCGGCGACCGCACCGCGAAGATCAGCTTGATCGCCAGCTCCTGCCGCGGCACCAGGTCGCGCCGGACCGCCTCAGAGAACCAGGAACGCAGCTCGTCCCGGCCCGCCCCGGTCAACCGGAAGGCGCGCTGCCCGTCAGCTTCCTCGTCGGCCTCCACCAGCCCGTCACGCTCCAGCCGCGTGAGCGTGGTGTAGACCTGCCCATCGTTGAGCGGCCACATCTGCCCGGTGGCCACCTCGAACTCGCTCTTCAGGCCGTACCCGTGCATCGGCCCCCGCTCCAGCAACGCCAAAAGGCTGTGTCGAACGCTCATACCGCTCCTTACCGAGTAGGTGCCTACTGAGTATGGTCACCAGCCTTCGCGTTGGCAAGGGGGGTCACGTCGTGCGGCGGACGGACGCGCAACTCGTCAACGGGGCGTCAGGTCGCGCGGCGTGGGCGATCGCCCGACCGTCGCCCGCCGGGCACGGCGCGAACAATTCGGTTGCCGCACCGGTCGGCGGTCTGTTTCCCTCTTGAGGCCAGCCGACCAGCCCGGTCGACCAATGGACCCATCGACAAATCGGCCGATCGACCAATCATCGAGGAGATCAACGTGACCGCAGCGTGCATGTCCACCCGGATGCTTCGCTCACTCGAGGACATGACACGCCGTGCGCACCTTGAACTTGGGGATCCTGGCACATGTCGACGCCGGTAAGACCAGCCTGACCGAGCGGCTGCTCTACGCCGCCGGCATCATCGACCAGATCGGCAGCGTCGACGACGGCAACACCCAGACTGACACCTTGGCGCTGGAACGCCAGCGCGGGCTGACCATCAAGTCCGCGGTGGTGAGCTTCGCCATCGACGACATCACCGTCAACCTGATCGACACGCCCGGCCACCCGGACTTCATCGCCGAGGTGGAACGGGTGCTCAGCGTGCTCGATGGCGCTGTGCTGGTGATCTCGGCGGTGGAGGGCGTGCAGGCGCAGACCCGGGTGCTGATGCGCTCGCTGCGGCGGCTGCGCATCCCGACGCTGATCTTCGTGAACAAGCTCGACCGCGGCGGCGCCGACGTGGAGGGCGCTGTGCGGGGCATCGCCGACAAGCTCCGGGTGCCGGTGATCCCGATGGGGTCGACCACCGGGCAGGGCACGCGCGATGCCCGCTCCGTCGCGTTCGGCCCCGCCGACGCCGGGTTCAGGTCGCGGTTGACCGAGCTGCTCGCCGACCACGACGACGCATTGCTGGCCGCCTTCCTCGACGACGAGGCGACGGTCCCCTACCGCCACCTTCGGGAGCAGCTCGCGGCGCAGACCAGCCGGGCGCTGGTGCACCCGGTCTTCCTCGGCTCGGCGATCACCGGCGCGGGCGTCGTGTGGCTGATCGAGGGCATCGCCGAGCTGCTGCCCGCCACCGAGGGCGACGTCGACGGTCCGGTCTCGGGCACGGTGTTCAAGGTCGAGCGCGGACCGGCCGGGGAGAAGATCGCCTACGTCCGCATGT
>JBEDUQ010000098.1:0-3979 GCA_040414855.1 Actinomycetota bacterium | reverse complement strand
ATCGCGGCCCGCGACGGCGAGATCCCCGCCGACCTGGAGCGGATGCTCGCGCCGATCACCGGCACCGGCCTTGGTGGCAGGCTCCAGCCGGGGCAGGCGCTGACCGTCCCGCTCCGGGCCGGTGGCGAGCCGGTCGGAGCGCTGGTGGTGGTCGCGGGCGGCCCCGAGTCGCCCAGCTTCGGCGAGGCAGAGCGGCGCCTGCTGGTCACCTTCGCCAACCAGGCCGCCCTAGCGGTCGAGCAGGCGCGGCAGGAGGACGAGCACGCCCGGACGAGGACCCTGGAGGAGCTCGACCGGCTTCGCACCGCTCTGCTCAACTCGGTCTCGCACGACCTGCGCACGCCGCTCGCCTCGATCAAGGCCTCGGCGTCCAGCCTGCTGGACCACGAGGTCGACTGGAGCGACCAGCAGCGCGACGAGTTCCTGGTCACCATCGACGAGGAGGCCGACCGGCTCACCCGGCTGGTGCACAACCTGCTCGACATGTCGCGGATCGAGGCCAACGCGCTCGACCCGCGTGTGGAGGCGACCTCGCTCGCCGAGATCACCGGCTCGGTGGTGCACCGGTTCCGGTCGCGGTGCAGCCAGCGGGTCGACGTCCGCGTGCCCGACAGCGTCCCGCCGGTGCTCGCCGACCCCGTCATGCTCGACCAGGTCATCACCAACCTGCTCGACAACGCGATCCGATATGGCTGCGGCAGCATGATCGCGCTGGTCGCGCGCGAGCTCGAAGGGACGGTCGAGCTGAGGGTGATCGACCACGGTCCGGGCATCCCCGAGCCCGAGCGGGAGCGCGTCTTCGACCAGTTCTACCGGCTCAAGGGCGGTGGCAAGCGCCCCGAAGGGACCGGCATGGGCCTGTCCATCTCGCGCGGCATCGTCGCCGCCCTCCACGGTCACCTCCGGGTCGAGACCACCCCGGGCGGCGGCGCCACCTTCGTCCTGACCCTCCCGGTCGCCAAGAGCGCCGCCGAAGGTCCGGTGCCCGCGGCCTCGCCGGAGGGGGACGGCCAGGTTGCCGCCTCCGGGGCCTCCGGGGGCTCCGGGGGCTCCGAAGGCGAGGCGCCGGGGCCGACCGGGGACTCTGGGGCCTCCGGGGCCTGGGGAGGCAAGGCGCCGGGGCCGGCCGGGGACTCTGGGGCCTCCGGAGCTTCCGCGGGCCGTGAACCCGCCGAACGGAAGGCGCGCCGGTGAGCCGGGTCCTGGTCGTCGACGACGAGCCGCCGATCGCGAGGACGGTCGCGGCCAACCTCCGCGCCCGCGGCCACGAGGCGATCACGGTGGCCTCCGGGACCGCGGCGCTGACGGCGGTCGAGACCATCGACCCCGACCTGGTCGTGCTCGACCTCGGCCTGCCGGGGCTGCATGGGATCGAGGTGCTGCGCCGGCTCCGGACCTGGTCGAGAGTTCCGGTGCTCGTGCTGACCGCGATGGATGCCGAGCGCGACAAGGTGACCGCGCTCGAGCTCGGCGCCGATGACTACGTGACCAAGCCCTTCGGTATGGCCGAGCTGCTCGCGCGCATCAAGGTCGCGCTGCGGCACGGCGAGCAGGCCAAGGGAAACCTGGCGCGGCCGCACGTGGTCGAGGCCGGAAACGTCCGGATCGACTTCGACGCCAAGCTCGTGACCAGGGACGGCCAGCCCGTGCACCTGACCAGGACCGAGTACGGCCTGGTCGAGGTCCTGGCCTCCAACGCCGGCCGGCTCTGCACCCACCGGTTCCTGCTGGAGCACGTGTGGGGGCCTGGCTACGAGCGCGAGTCCCAGTACCTGCGCGTCTACATGGCGAACCTGCGGAGGAAGCTCGACGACCCGGCGAGCCCGTCGATCATCCTCACCGAGCCGGGGATGGGCTACCGCTTCGTCGCCAACGAGCCGAGCGAGCCGGAGCTGACCTCGTGATCCACCGGATCCGAAAACCGGTGCACCCACGGCAGGCGCGGGGGGAGTCCCCGTGAGGGTGTTGGTGATCGGCTGCGGTCGGGTCGGGGCCGGCCTGGCGCTCGAGCTCGCGGAGCGGCGGGATACCGTCTCGGTGATCGACAAGGACGCTCGCGCCTTCGATCGGCTCGGCGATCACTTCAACGGCCACATCGTCGAGGGCATCGCCTTCGATCGCGACGTGCTCGAGCAGGCCGGGGTCGCGCGGGCGGACGCGCTGGTCGCGGTCACCGGCGGCGACAACTCCAACATCGTCACCGCGCGGGTCGCCCGCGAGACCTACAAGGTGCCCAGAGTCATCGCCCGCATCCAGGATCCCCGCCGGGCGACCATCTACGAGGAGCTCGGGGTCATCACCGTCGCGACCGTCGGCTGGACGCTCGGCAAGATCCGCGACTACCTCGAGCACCTAACCCTGAAGGAAGAGGACACCTTCGGGAGGGGCGAGGTCACCCTGGTCAGGCTCCAGCTGCCGCAGCACCTGGTCGACCGCTCGGTGAAGGACATCGAGGACGGCGGCGGGCTGCGCGTGGTCAGCATCACCAGGCGCGGCTCCGCCCTGGTACCCGACGCCAGCACGACGCTCGCCGAGGGCGACGTCGTCCGGCTCGCCGTGCAGGCCGACACCCGGAGCCGGCTCGACGACCTGCTCACCGAGGAGGCACGCCGGTGACCAAGGTGCTGGTCGCCGGGGCGGGGCTCTGGGGCGCCTACATCGCCGACCACCTGGTCGAGCAGGGGAACGAGGTCGTGGTGGTCGAGCAGGACGCCACCGTCGCCAAGCGGGCGCGGGCCCGCGGCGGCCGCGTGGTCATCACCGGCGACGCCTGCGAGCCGTCCGTGCTCGACCGGGCGGGGCTCCAGACAGTCGACACCGTCGTCGCGGCGACCGGCGACGACGAGGACAACCTGGTGGTGAGCCTGCTCGCCAAGCGGTCCTACGGGGTCCCGCGGGTGGTCGCCAGGATCAACAATCCGAAGAACTCGTGGCTGTTCACCGATGACTGGGGGGTCGACACCGCCGTGTCCGCGCCGGCGATCATGACCCGGCTGCTCGACGCCGCCGTCGGCATCCAGGACGTGGTCGCGCTGCTCCGGGCCGAGCACGGAGGCGTGGCGCTGGTCGAGGTCACCCTCGATGAGGACGCCGCCGCCGTCGGCAAGCGCGCCAGCGAGCTCAACCTGCCCGAGCGCTCCGTCGTGGTCGCGGTCGTGCGCGGCGAGCGGGTGCTGCCCGCCGGCGGCGGAGGTCCCCTCGAACCCGGCGACGAGGTCCTCGCGGTGACCGCCCTCGCCACCGAACCCGCCCTCCGCAAAGCCCTCGGCGGCGAAGCCGGCGGCAGCCACATCCCAGGGTCATAGGTCATCGGTCGGTCCGACCTACAGCGGGACCGACCGGCTCCCGAATCGGGCGCCCGGCTCGAGCGCGGCTTGGCGGTACGGGGCGCAGGGCCGGCGGCCGGGCCAGGGCCGCGTCGCCCGGGCCATGCCCGGTTGTCCGGCTGGCGATGGGATGGGTACACTGCCGAAGCTCCCTCGGGATGTAGCGCAGCTTGGCAGCGCGCCACGTTCGGGACGTGGAGGCCCCGGGTTCAAATCCCGGCATCCCGACCATCAAGCCGCACCAAAACCGCCGCCCCACCCGGGCGGCGGTTTTGGTTGTCACCGGGGTGACGCTGCTTGGCAGCGCGCAGTTGGTTGCCACCCGATTTAGTTGTTGCCATCGGGCGACGCCATTGGTTGTCGCGACGCGGTGGGAGGCTTGGTCGTTCCATCGGTTCGGTGGCTTCGGTTCTTGCCGCCCAGCCGCGGCTGGTTGTTGCCATCGGGGCTGCGCTGGCGGCTGGAGCGCCGAGTGGTATGTGATGGATGCGAGTCGCCACTGCCAACAGGATCACCATCACTTCGCCGCGTCCGGCGGACCACGCAATTGTCGATAAGGAGCTGTTCCACGTGAAACATCGCGAAACCGAAGGGCGCCTGTCGCTCCACGAGCTCCAGGCCAGCATCGAGGCGACCTTCGGTGAGCGCGACCG
>JBEDUQ010000097.1:0-6867 GCA_040414855.1 Actinomycetota bacterium | reverse complement strand
CGCAGCGCTACACGGCTGTCCGCGACCTCCCCGGCGACCGCCGGCTGATCCGCTTCGAGTCGCTGGACAGCCCCTTCACCGCCGACCTGACCTTCGACCGCGACGGTCTGGTCCTCGACTACCCCGAAATCGGCCACCTCCTCGGCTGAGGGTGGCGGGGGTCGGCGTGGCGAGGCGCTCGCCTCTCGACGACGCGCCGGCGGGTTCAGAGTGGGGAGGCGCCGGACCTTTCGCGCGCCCACGCCTCGATGGCGGGCCGCAGGGCGCGGAAGGCGCGACCCCGGTGGGACGCGGCGTCCTTGGTCGCCTCGTCGACCTCGGCGCTGGTCAGCTCCCACCCGTTCGGGAGGAACACCGGGTCGTAGCCGAACCCCCCGGACCCTCGCGGATGGTCGAGCAGCGTCCCCTCCCAGGCCCGCTCCGCGCTCCACTCGCGGACGCCGCCTGCCTCGGGCGCCCCGGGACCCTCGGGCCCCTCAACCCCCCCGGGACGACCCTCGGGCCCCCCGACCCTCCCGGGACCCTCGGGAAACCCGGGACCCTCGGGAAACCCGGGACCCCCGGGCCTCTCGGGCCTCTCGGGTCCCCCTGGACCCCCACCGGTCGCTGTCGGCTCGGCGAGGACGGCGGCGCAGCGGAAGCGGGCGGTCCGCCGGTCGGGCGGAACGCCGTCCAGCTCGCGCAGGAGCAGGTCGAGGTTGGCCTGGTCGCCGGCGCCTTCGCCGGCGTAGCGGGCGGAGCGGACGCCGGGCGCGCCGCCGAGGGCGTCCACCTCCAAGCCCGAGTCGTCCGCGACCGCGGCCATGCCCGACCACTCCGCGTACGCCCGCGCCTTGATCAGGGCGTTCTCGAGGAAGGTCGCGCCGGTCTCCTCGACCTCGGGCGGCTTGCCGGCGCCGGCGTCGTCCAGCCCGAGCAGCTCCACCGGCACGCCGGCCAGGATCGACCGCAGCTCGCGGAGCTTGCCGGGATTCCGCGTCGCCAACAGCAGCCGTGGCGGCCGGCCGCGCTCGGCGCTCACCGTGGCGGTGTCATGATCCCGCTCCCCCGGCCGGTTGGCGGCCGCCGAGGTCGAGCGCGGCGGGCCCGAGCGCGAGCCGGCGCAACGGCGGGATGGCCGCCTCCTCGAGCATCGGGCCGAGGGCGCGCTTCTGCTCGCGGACGAGCTGGGCGATGCCGCCTCCGGCAAGGTCCAGCAGCACGTCCAGCTCGGCGCGGCTGAACGGCTCGCCCTCGGCGGTCCCCTGGACCTCGACCAGACCGCCAAGCCCGGTGGTGACCACGTTCATGTCGACCGAGGCGCGGACGTCCTCCTCGTACGGCAGGTCGAGGCAGGGCACGCCGTCGAGAATGCCGACGCTGACCGCCGCCACGTGGTCCCGCAGCGGGAAGCTCTGCAGCCGCTTGGCGCTGACCAATTGGTGGGCGGCGGCGAACAGGGCGACCCACGAGCCGGTGATCGACGCGCAGCGGGTGCCGCCGTCCGCCTGGAGCACGTCGCAGTCCACCCACAGGGTCATCTCGCCGAGCGCGCTGGTGTCGGTGACCGCCCGCAGCGCCCGGCCGATCAGCCGCTGGATCTCGTGGGTGCGGCCGCCCGGGCGGCCCTTGGCCACCTCGCGGGGCGAGCGCTCGCTGGTCGCGCCGGGCAACATCGAGTACTCGGCGGTGACCCAGCCCTTGCCGCCACCGCGCAGGAACGGCGGCACGCGATCCTCGGGCGTGACCGCGCAGACGACCTTGGTCTCGCCGATCTCGACCAGGGCGGAGGCGTAGGCCGTCTTCTGCCAGTTCACGGTGATGTTGACCGGGCGCAGGTCGTCTGGCGCCCTGCCGTCGCGGCGGCTCACCGGACGGCCCCCAGGAGCTCGTAGCTCGCGCCCTCGACGGCCACCTCGACCGGGCAGTCGCACGACCGGCCGGCGCGCTCGACCGCCGCGGCGGTGTCGGTCCCCGGCCGCAGGTGCGTCAGCGCAAGGCGGTGCGCGCCGGCGCGGGCGGCGAACTCGCCGGCCAGCTCGGCGGTGAGGTGGATCGGGCGGTCATCGTCGGGCCAGCTCGTCCAGGTCGCTTCGCACACGAACAGGTCGGCGTCGTCGGCCAGCTCGAGCAACGCGTCGCAGGGACCGGAGTCGGCGGAGTACGCCAGGATGGATTCGCCGTCGGTCGCGCGCACCGCATAGGTCTCGACGCTGTGCACCGTGGCGACGGCCGTCAGCTGGAGCGGGCCGAGGTCGACCCGCTCGCGGTCATATAGCTCGTGGACTTGGAACGCCTCCTCGATCGCGGTGCGGTCAACGGCCATGAAGTCGGCCACCCGCTCCGCCCAGCCCGCCGGTCCATAGACCGGCACGGGCGCCGGCGGCGGGTCGTAATCCCCGTACCGCAGGGTGTAGTACGCCACCGGCATGTCGCTCATGTGGTCGACGTGCAGGTGGGAGATCCAGATCGCGTCGAGCTGCGGCAGGGCGGCGTGCCGCAGCAGGTTGGTCAGGGTGCCAGAACCGGTGTCGATCCACACCCTCCGCGGCCGCTCGCCGTCACCGGCCTCGAGCAGGTAGCCCGAGCAGGCCCGCCCGACCGTGGGGTAGGTGCCGCAGGCGCCGAGGACGGTGAGCCGGATCACGGCGTGACGGCCCTCAGCGGCGGGGTGGAAGGGCGGGGCGGCTCGGTGGTGCCGCGCCGCTCGACGGTGCCGACCTCGGGCCCGAGGAACCGCGACCCGAGCAGGCGGAACTGCTCGGGGTCTCCGGAGCTGAGGAACCGGTGATTCGGCAGCGCACCGAACGGCGCGTGCAGGTCGGCGCGGGTCAGCTCGGCGAAGACCTCGCGCGCCGTCCACTCGGCCGAGCTGACCAGGAAGACGTCAGGGCCGAGCAGGTAGCTCAGCACGCCGGTCAGCAACGGGTAGTGGGTGCAGCCGAGGATCAGGGTGTCGACCTCGGCCTCGACCAGCGGGGCGAGATAGCCGTCGGCCAGCTCGAGGACCGCCTTGCCGGTGGTCTCTCCACGCTCGACGAACTCGACGAACTCGGGGCAGGCGTTGCTGGTGACAGAGACGTTCTCGCGGGTGGCGTCGATCGCCTCGAGGTATCGGCCGGAGCCGATCGCGCCCACCGTGCCGATGACGCCGAGGCTGCGGTTCCTGGTGAGCCGGACCGCCGCCCGCGCGGTCGGCTCGATCACGTCGACCACCGGCAGCGGGTAGGCGGCGCGGAGATGGTCGAGCGCGGCCGCGGAGGCGGTGTTGCACGCGACCACGGCGAGCTTGACGTCCTCGGCGAGCAGGACGTCCATGATCTCGCGGGCGAAGCGGCGGACCTCCCGCTGGGACCGCGGGCCATAGGGATAGCGCGCGGTGTCCCCGAAATAGATCACCGATTCGTATGGCAGCAGGTCGATGATCGCCCTGGCGACGGTCAGCCCGCCGACGCCGGAGTCGAAGATTCCAATCGGTCGTTGGTCCATGCCGGGACGATACCGCAGGGAGGGGACGGTCAGCGGGAGCTGTCCACAGCCCCCGTTGACCGCGGAGGAGCCGGCGCGTCCGACGGGCCCGCGCCTGACCGAAAGGGCCGGCCGGACGGTCAGGCCCAGAGCTGGCCGCGGAGACCGGCTTCGGCGGCCTCGAAATCCGCGCCGTAGGCGCCGGTGCTGAGGTACTTCCAGCCGCCATCGGCGACCAGCACGACGATGTCCCCGTGGTCGATCCGGTCGGCGACCCGCAGCGCGACGTGCAGCACCGCGCCGCTGGAGATGCCGGCGAACACGCCCTCGACCGACACCAGCTCGCGGGTGCGCCGCAGCGCGTCGGCGGAGTTCACCTTGATGCGCCGGTCCAGCAGGGCGGGGTCGAAGATCGGCGGCACGAAGCCCTCGTCGAGGTTGCGGAGACCGTAGACCAGGTCGCCGAACTCGGGCTCGGCCGCGACGATCTGGATGTCCGAGCGCTGCTCCTTGAGGTAGCGGCCGACGCCCATGAGCGTGCCCGTGGTGCCGAGCCCGGCCACGAAATGGGTGATCTCCGGGAGGTCGCGCCAGATCTCGGGACCGGTGGTCTCGTAGTGCGCTTCGGCGTTGGCGGGGTTGCCGTACTGGTAGAGCATCACCCAGTCGGGGTGCTCCCCCGCCAGCCGGTCGGCCATGCGGATCGAGCCGTTGGAGCCCTCGTCGCCAGGCGAGAACACGACCGTGGCGCCGTAGCTCTCGAGGATCTGGCGGCGCTCGACCGAGGTGTTCTCGGGCATGACCACGACCAGGTTGTAGCCGCGGACCCGGGCGACCAGGGCGAGCGCGATGCCGGTGTTGCCGCTGGACGGCTCCAGCAGGGTGGCGCCGGGAGCCAGGCGGCCGGCCTTCTCGGCGTCGTCGACCATCTGCCTGGCGATGCGGTCCTTGACGCTGCCGGTCGGGTTCTGGCTCTCCAGCTTGGCCCACAGCCGCACGCTCGGCCTGGGCGACAGCCTGGGCAGGCCGACGAGCGGGGTGTTGCCGATCGCGTCAGACAGGTCCTCGTAGCGCATGGCTAGCCGCCTTCGCGCGATCGCTCCGCGGAGCCGCCCGCGACCGCCGGCAGAATGGCGACCACGTCGCCGTCGTCGAGCTTGGCGTCGAGCGCACCGAGGAAGCGGATGTCCTCGTCGTTGACGTAGACGTTGACGAAGCGGTGCAGCCCACCGTCGTCGGTGAGCAGCTGGCCCGAGATCCCCGGGTGCCTGGCCTCGAGGTCGCTGAACAGCTCGCGGACGTTGGTGCCGTCGGCTTGGACGCTCTTGGCGCCATCCGAGTACTTCCTCAGGATGGTCGGGATACGAACTTCCACGGCCATGGGGGTGATCGAACCTCCTGGAGAATGCCCACACCGGCGATTGGAACCGGGTGTCGCTGGAGTCGGACGGGTGCGGCGCTCAGGCGCTCGCGATGAAGCCGCGCCGACATCGCCCGTAACGGGCGGCGGGTCCCTGCCGGTGCCACACCGGGGAGGCGAGCCCGACGGTCGGTCCGACCGCCCCGCGGTCGGCGCCGATGCGATCGAGCGCGCGCATGCCGATCACCCTCCGACCGCGTCCTGGGCCGGGGCGGCACGTCCGGCACGGTCGATGCGGACCTCGACCTCGCTGACCTCGCCCTCGCGGATGCTGAAGCCGCGCAGCGCGGGCGCGTCGGGATCGGCCAGCGAGAGGATCAGGTAGGTGGCGTCGGGATAGCCCGCCAGCTCGACGTCGGTCCGCGACGGGTAGGCCTCGGTGAAGGTGTGCGAGTGGAAGATCCCGACCAGGTCCATGCCGCGGTCGTCCATGTCGGTCATCGCCTGGAGCTGGGCCTTTGGCTCGACCAGGTAGAACGTCGGGCTGGCCTCGGCGTTGGGCAGCGCGTAGACCTTGGCCGCGGTGTGATCGCGGCCGCCGAGCAGCGCGCACGCCTCGTTCGGGAACTCGGCGCGGGCATGGGCCACGAGGCGGTCGTAGCCATCCTGGTCGATCGCGAACATGCGCTCCCCGCTGTCGATCCCGTCGTTCGGTCCTGGTCCCGGCCTATCCACCGACCCCGTCACTGGAACGTCCAAGGCCGCCCGGATTGTTCCCATCGCAACGGTCCGAGCGCGTACAGGTCCAGCCCAGATGGCCATTGACAGGGCCATTCACGCTGATTCGAGCGTAGCATCGCGCGACCAGCGGTGACCACGGCCGGCCTCCCACCTGTGGACAACGCCGAGCCTTCTATCCCGGCCTCACGCCGGCGGGAGGCGGCGGACGCGCAAACGACCGGCCGTGCCCCGCGTCACCCGCCCGACCAGGGCAGGCCGCACGCCGCGGCCGGACAGGTCCCCGAGCAGGCCCTTGAGCCGCTCCGGCGGCACACTGAGCAGCAGCCCACCGGAGGTCTGGGCGTCGTGGAGCAGGGTCGCGACCACCGGCGGCAGGGCCGGGTCGAGGTCCACCTTGTCGGCGAGGAAGGCCTGGTTGTTGCGGGTCCCGCCGGAGACGAAGCCCTCGCCGGCGAGCTCGGCCGCACCTGGCAGGAACGGCACCGCGGCGGCGTCGATCTCGGCGGCGACGCCGCTGGCCCGCGCCATCCGGTGCAGGTGGCCGAGCAGCCCGAACCCGGTCACGTCGGTCGCCGCCACCAGCCCGGCCGCCAAGGCCGCCTCGCCGGCGGCGCGGTTGAGCGTGGTCATCGAGTCCACCGCCCCCGCCACCAGCGCGGGGTCCGGCGAGCCGCGCTTGAGGGCGGTGGCGACCACGCCCGTGCCGATCGGCTTGGTCAGCACCAGCTGGTCGCCCGGCCTGGCGCGGTCGACGGTCAGCAGCCGCTCGGGGTCGGCCATCCCGACCACCGCCAGGCCGTACTTGGGCTCGGGGTCGTCGATCGAGTGGCCGCCGACGACCAGGCAGCCGGCCTCGGCGGCGATCTCGGCGCCGCCGCGGAGCACCTCGGCGAGCAGCTCTATCGGCAGGTCCGCCGCCGGCCACGCGGTCAGGTTCAGCGCGATCAGCGGGCGGCCGCCCATGGCGTAGACGTCCGAGAGGGCGTTGGCGGCGGCGACCCTCCCCCAGTCGCGGGCGTCGTCGACGATCGGCGTGAAGAAGTCGGTGGTCAGCACCAGCGCGCGCTTGGCGTCGATCCGCAGGATCGCGGCGTCGTCGCCCTCGGCGGCCCCGACCAGCAGGTCGCCGCCGGCGGCCCCAAGCCCGGGCCCGACCGAGGACATCAGCCGCTCGAGCGCGGCCAGCGGCAGCTTGCAGGCACAGCCGGCCCCGTGCGAGAGCGAGGTGAGGCGGATCGTGCCGGTTTCGGTCATGCGCTGCTCTCCCGCTCGGACGCTGGTCGGGCCGTTGTGGTTCGATACCTTTAGGATAGGCTGGC
>JBEDUQ010000096.1:0-5222 GCA_040414855.1 Actinomycetota bacterium | reverse complement strand
CAGCTTGCCTGAGAACGAGCCCTTGGTCCGCCCGGACTTCAGCGTCACCGTTTGCTGCGTGACCGCGTATTTCTTGTGCTTGACCACGATCGCGATCGCGCTGTTGCCCGTGTAGGTGCCGTCCTTGGGCGCGGGAGTGCTGTAGGCGGGACGGCCGATGCTGATACCGAAGTAGTTCGGCCGGTTCGGCGAGTCCACGCCGAGCAGCACCGTGCCGATGTTCTCGGTGAATCCCTGGGCGGTGCGCTGGCAGTCGCCGCCCTTGAGCTTGGTCGTCTGGGCGCCGATCGAGATCGTGGCCGACGCCTTGCCGCAGAACGTTCGCGCCAGGCCCGAGCCGTACTTGTGAGTTCCGGGCTTGCACTTGGCCACCGAGGTTGCTGGTAGCGCCAGCGCCACCGCTGCCGCGCCGGCCACCGCTCCCGCCGCGCCCGGCCGACCGGTCCGCAGCGACCGCGGGCCGGCGCAGGGCGAGCGGCAGGGGAGAGAGCGCGGCAGGCAGCGCGCCGCCGCAGCGGCCAGCGCCGCACCCGCCGAGACCGAGACCGAGGCCGAGCCCGAGACCGAGGCCGAGCAGCCCACGCCGACGCGGAGCCGCGGGCGGGGCCGGCGCCGCAGCAACGGCGCCCGCGCCCAGGCGGAGGCCGCCGCCGCGGCGGTCGCCGAGCCGGCCGCGCGCACCACGGCCCCCGAGCGCTCGACCCGGCTGGAGGCCAACCGCACCCGAGGCGTCCGGCAGGGAGCCGACCGCGGCCGCAGGCGCCGCCGCGGAGGCCTCACCGAGGACCAGAAGCGCATCCTCCGCGAGGGCCCCGAGCGCAGGATGCTCGTGACCGAGGGCGCGGAGCGCACCCAGATCGGCGTCATCGAGGGCCGCTCGCTGGTCGAGCACTACGTCACCCGCAAGTCCGGCCGCTCGCTGGTCGGCAACATCTACCTAGGCCGGGTCCAGAACGTGCTCCCTGGCATGGAGGCCGCGTTCGTCGACGTCGGCAAGGGCCGCAACGCCGTCCTGTACGCCGGCGAGGTCAACTACAACGAGGAGGACCTCGACGGCGAGGCCCCGCGCATCGAGAAGGCGCTCAAGCCCGGCCAGGCGATCCTGGTGCAGGTCACCAAGGACCCGATCGGCGCCAAGGGCGCCCGGCTCACCACCCAGGTCTCGCTGGCCGGCCGCTACCTGGTCCTCCAGCCCGAGGACTCGACCTTCGGGATCTCGCGGCGGCTGCCCGAGGCCGAGCGGATCCGGCTGCGCGAGATCCTCAAGGAGGTCCGGCCCAAGGGCCTCGGCCTGATCGTCCGCACCGCCGCCGAGGGCGCCAGCGCCGACGACCTGCGCGCCGACCTTTCGCGGCTCCAGTCCCGCTGGGAGACGATCGAGCGCAAGGCCAAGAAGGCCTCGCCGCCCGCGGTGATCTACCAGGAGCCCGAGCTGGTCGTGCGGGTGATCCGCGATATCTTCTCGCCCGACTTCGTCGAGCTGGTGGTCGACGCGCCCGGGCTCTACGAGCGGGTCAAGGCCTACCTGGAGGAGGTCGCGCCGGACCTGCTGCCGAAGGTCCAGGCCCACGACGGCAAGCTGCCGCTGTTCGAGCAGTACCGGGTCACCGAGCAGATCCACAAGGCGCTGGAGCGCAAGGTCTGGCTCCCGTCCGGCGGCTCGCTGGTGATCGACCAGACCGAGGCGATGACCGTGGTCGACGTCAACACTGGCAAGTACGTCGGCAAGTCAAACCTCGAGGAGACCGTGGTCGCCACCAACCTGGAGGCGGCCGAGGAGATCGTCCGCCAGCTCCGGCTGCGCGACATCGGCGGCATCATCATCATCGACTTCATCGACATGCTGTTCGAGAAGAACCAGCAGGCGGTGGTCGAGCGGCTCCGGTCGGCCCTGGCCAGGGACAAGACCAAGAGCCAGGTGATGGAGGTGTCCTCGCTCGGCCTGGTGCAGATGACCCGCAAGCGGGTGTCCGGCGGCCTGCTCGACAGCTTCTCCGAGACCTGTCCGGCCTGCGAGGGCCGCGGGGTGGTGATCACCCACGAGGTCTGAAGTTGACGCTTCACTGACCGGCTGACTACTCTGTCCGTTCGGTGCGCCGTGCCGCGGTGAGCTTCCCGCTGGCGGCCCCGAAGTCTCGAACAGCGAAAGGACGACACACGCGTGTACGCCGTCATCCGCACTGGCGGGAAGCAGTACAAGGTCACGCCCGGGGACGTCATCGACGTCGAGCGGCTCGCCGGTGACGACGGCGCGAGCCTCGAGTTCAAGCCCCTCCTCGTGGTCGAGGACGGGGGCAAGGTGACCTCGGCCGCCGCCGACCTCGACAGGGCGACCGTGACCGCGACCGTGGTCGACCAGCACCGCGGCAAGAAGGTGCTGGTCTACACCTACAAGAACAAGTCCGGACAGCAGCGCCACCAGGGCCACCGCCAGTCCCTCACGCGGCTGCGGGTCGAGGACATCAGCCTGGGCCGGCGTCGCGGCACCAAGAAGCAGCAGCAGCAAGCCGAAGCAGAGACAGCAGAGACAGCAGAGCAGGAGAGCTGATCCCAGATGGCCCACAAGAAAGGCGCTTCGTCCAGCCGCAACGGCCGCGACTCCGCGGCCAAGCGTCTCGGCGTGAAGCGGTACGGCGGTCAGCTCGTCACCGCGGGGACGATCCTGGTCAGGCAGCGGGGCACCCGTATCCACCCCGGTGCCGGCGTGGGCCGCGGCGGCGACGACACCCTGTTCGCCAAGGTCGACGGCCGCGTCCTGTACCACCAGGCCGGCGGCCGCAAGCTCGCCAGCATCGAGCAGAACGTCGAGGACGCGGCGGTCTAGCCGCGCCCCGGATCCCCCGGATCCCCGGGCCGGCGGCGGCCGGGCCGCCTTCGCGCCGACCGTCGTGCGCACTGCCAGTTCCGCCTGCCCGAGGATCGATCCGTGTTCGTTGACGAGACCACCATCGAGGTCAGCGCCGGTCGCGGCGGCGACGGCGTCACCGCGTTCCACCGCGAGAAGTACCGCCCGCGCGGCGGTCCCGACGGTGGCGACGGCGGTCGGGGCGGCGACCTGCTGCTGGTCGCCGACCCCAGCGTCGCGACCCTGGTCGAATACCACTTCCACCCCCACCAGCGCGCCGGCAAGGGCACCCACGGGCAGGGCAGCAACCGCAAGGGCGCCGACGGCGCGGACCGGGTGCTGCCGGTCCCGGTCGGCACGCTGATCCGCGACGAGGACGGCCGCCTGCTGGCAGACCTGGCGGCGCGGGGCGACCGCTTCCTGGCCGCCAGGGGCGGCCGCGGCGGGCGCGGGAACGCCACCCTCTCGGCCGGCCGGCGGGTCGCCCACTTCCATGAGCGCGGGGAGCCCGGCCAGCGCCGCCGCCTGCGCCTGGAGCTGCGCCTGCTGGCCGACGTCGGGCTGGTCGGCTTCCCGAACGCCGGCAAGTCGAGCATGGTGGCGCGCGCCTCCGCCGCCCGGCCCAAGATCGCCGACTACCCCTTCACCACCCTGGAGCCGGTCCTCGGCGTGGTGCGCGTGGACGAGCGCGACTTCGTGCTCGCCGACGTGCCCGGGCTGGTGCCCGGCGCCGCGCGGGGCAAGGGCCTCGGCCACCGCTTCCTGCGCCACCTGGCCCGCTCGGCCGTGCTGGTGCACGTCCTCGACCTGGCGCCGATGGAGCCGGACCGCGACCCCGAGCACGACCTCGCCGCGCTCGAGGCCGAGCTGCGCGAGTACGACCCCGAGCTCGCGAACCGTCCCGCCCTGGTCGCCGCCAACAAGGTCGACCTCCCGCAGGGTCGCGAGCGGCTGCCCGAGGCCGAGGCCGCCGCGGCCGGCCGCGGGCTGCCGTTCTTCCCGATCTCGGCCGCGACCGGCGAAGGCATGCCCGCGCTGCTCTACGCGATCGCGGACGCCGTCGCCGAGGTGCGGGCCGCGCAGGCCGCCGAGGCCGAGCCGTCGCGCCGGCCCGCCACCGTGACCGAGCCGGAAGCGCCCATCGAGGTGGTGCGCGAGGCCGGTGGCTGGCGGGTCCTTGGCGACCGGCCCGTCCGCTGGGTCGCGATGACCGACCTGGACAACCCCGAAGGGGTCGCGTTCCTCCAGCGCCGGCTGCGCCGGGCGGGCGTCGACGACCTGCTGGCCGAGGCCGGCGCGGAGCCGGGCGACGAGGTGGTCGTCGGCGACGCCGCATTCGAGTACCAACCGGACAGCTCTGCCGGACTCCCCGGACGGCCGGGCGGCGAGTAGACGCTCCGCCGGCCTGTCGCCACTGGACATCGATCGGGCGGTCGACAGCCTGCCCAGCTGCCTGGCCCGGGCGAACTGGGCCCGTCGCGGGCATCGCGGCACAACCCCAGAAGACCGTGGCCGAGTTCACATCTGGCCGCTAATCTGCAATTCTCTGGAAAGCATGGGGTGTTTCAGAAAAGGGCGATCTGGGCAGATGGACGAGGGGTCGCGCCTGCTTGCCCGAGGCGCCCGGTGATGGGGACAGGCATCCAAGGAGGGGCGCCTGACCCGGTGGGAGCGGAAGCAGGAGGTAACGCATGCCAAAGAGGCTGCTCAAGTTCGTGTTACTCAGCGCGGTTGTCGCGCTCGTGCTCACCGCGTGTGGTGGTCCGAGCGGGTCGAGTGGTGGTGGGGGTGGGGGTGCGCAGGGGACCGGCCCGATCACGTTTGTGGCCGGCAAGGACACCAGTGGCAAGTATCCGGCGGTGATCGACAAGTGGAACGCGGCGCACCCGGACCAGAAGGTGTCGCTGATCGAGCTGCCGACCTCGGCTGACGCGCAGCGTTCGGCGTTTGTGACCAACCTGCAGGCCAAGAGCGACCGCTATGACGTGCTCGGCATTGATGTGGTGTGGACCGCGGAGTTTGCCAAGTCGAAGTGGCTGATGCCGCTGGATGAGGGCCAGTTCCCGGTCGCCCAGATGCTCAAGCCGGCGATCGACACTGGCCGGTTCGACGGCAAGCTGTGGGCCATCCCCTACGACACCAACGGTGGCCTGCTGTTCTACCGCAAGGATCTGCTTGACAAGGCCGGCAAGCAGGCACCCAAGACCTTCAGCGAGCTCACGGCCGACTGTTCGATCGCCAAGCAGGCCGGGATCGACTGTTACGCGGGCCAGTTCAAAAAGTATGAGGGCCTGACGGTCAACTTCGCCGAGGCGGTGCAGGCCGCTGGTGGGGAGATCATGACCGACAATGGCACCAAGGTCGCGCTGGGCGCTCC
>JBEDUQ010000095.1:0-14311 GCA_040414855.1 Actinomycetota bacterium | reverse complement strand
GGGGCCGGGTTGAGGCCCAGGACGCTCGGATGCGTCTGGCTGCTGGGCTATTCGGCGGCGAGGGCTTGGCTGGCCTGGACGCGTTGGGCGAGCAGCGCTGGGATGGCGCCGGCTGCGGCGGCGATGCTAATGGCCGCCAAGGCGATGAGGGCGATGGCCAACGGCGGTAGGGAGCCAGTGAAGCCGCCGCCGGCCATCCCTTTGAATAGCCGGTACACGCCCAGGCCCAGGGGAAGGCCGAGGGCGGCGCCGATCACGCCGAGGGCGCCCTGACTGACCGCTGAGGCGCCCGCGAGCTGGGCAGCGGTGCAGCCCAGGGCGTGCAGGACGCCGAGCTCTCGGAGCCGCTCCTGGATGGACATCGACGCGGCCGCCAGCAGCGTGACCACGGCGACCCCGCCCAGCAGCGCCTGCATGGCGGTGATCAGCGTCATGATTCGGCCGATGGCCTGCCCGGTGACCGCCGAGGACCACACCGGCAGGCTGGAGATGCCGGCTGGATCGGCGGGGAGGCTCTCGGCGTGACTGGGCGCGATGGCGGGATCCAGCTCGGAGGTCCCTAGACCGACGATCGCCACCGCGATGGTGACCGCGAGGGCGACGCTGAGCACGGCGACGACCGCCCGGCCCCGGCGGGTGGCGACGTCCTTGAGACCCAGCACCAGCGTCGATGATGACCACGAGCGCATGGCGAGGCTGGCGGCGCGTGAGCGACGGACCCGGCCGGTGCCACCACGGGCGACCACCGCCAGGCTGCGCCGCCCTGCGCCCAGGCCGCCGAGGGCGCTGACCAGAACGCTGACGGCAACGGCGGCCACGCCTACGCCCACGACGTCGCCAAGCGACAGCCTGGGGGACACCGACCCGAACACGGTGGCCGCCGACTGAGCGACGCGTGGCGCCACGACACGGGCCACCAGGATCCCGGCCGCTGCGCCGGCAGCGGCCACCAGGGCGTGCTCGGCGGCGATCAGCAGCGCCAGCCGTACGGGCGTGGCGCCGGCCACCTGCAGCAGGGTCAGCTCCCTTGCCTCGCTGACCAGCCGCGAGCCCAGCAGCGTGACGATCAGCAGCACCGTCGCGATCAGCAGCAGCGCCGCGAAGAACAGCATGACCTGCGCGAACGAGTCGATCCTGGTGGGGAAAGCGTTGTCGCGGATGTCGGCCGCGGTCCTCGCACACCACCCCGCGACCGTGCACCGATCGGGCGGCACCGGCCCCGCTTCATTGAGGCGGGCGACGACCGCGTCCGCCCGCGACGGGTCGTGCAGGCGCAGCCCGATCGACCACCGCGGAGCTCCGACCGGGTCGATCGCGTCGAACAGCGCCTGACCGGTGAAGATGCTGCCCGGAGTCCGCTCGGGGTAGTTGGGCAGCATCGTGGTGGCCGCTGTGCCGACCACCCGGACGGTGCGACCGTGCTGGCCGTTGAGGGTGACCGTGTCGCCGACCTTGACGCCGAGGGTGTCGGCGAGGGTCGCCTCGAAGACCACCTCGCCGGCGGCGGCGAACCAGCGGCCGGCCATCATCAGAGGCCGGTCCACCACCATCGCCTCCCGCCGCGCCGACATGCGCTTGAGCGCTACCAGCAGCGTCTCGCCGTGGACCTGCAGGGCGGTGTCGCCGCTTTCTACCAGCTCGCCGACGGTCGCAACCTCGGGCAGGGCGGCGAGCGTCCGAGGGTCAGGGCGCGCCGGGGCCTCGTCGATCTCGACGTCCCCGCCACGGGTCGCCGCCCGCAACGGCGCCCAGGGGTCGTTGGCCACCCGCAGCACGGCCAGCGCACTGAGCGCGATCCCGGCGGCGACCGCGACGACCACAACCAGGACCAGGGACCGCCGCAAGTGGGAGCGTAGCCGGGCTAGTACCAGGGCTGCCTGCACCATCTCCGCGACCTCCGTTCAGCGATCGATCAGGTCCCGCAGCGCGCGCGCCGCGCCGGTGCCGCCGTTCAGGCGGACGTCGTCGACCACCCGGCCATCCCGCATGGCCAGTAGCCGCTGCGCGGCGGTGGTGGCGACCCGGGGGTCGTGGGTGACCATCACGACCGTCTGACCGGCGGCGTGGAAGCGCCGCAGCAGCCCCAGCACGTCGGTGGTGGTGGCGCTGTCGAGGTTGCCGGTGGGCTCATCGGCCAGTAGCAGCGGCGGCTCGTTCATCAGCGCCCGGGCGATCGCCACGCGCTGGCGCTGGCCGCCGGAGAGCACCCCAGGCAGGGCCTTGGCCTTGTCGCCCACCCCCAGCTCCTCCAGCAGGGCAACGGCCCGTCGCCGGGTGGCGGCGCGGCGCCCAGGCCGCGCGCCCAGCATCCCCGGGAGCTGGACGTTCTGCAGTACGGTGAGGTTCTCGACGAGGTTGAAGGTCTGGAACACGAACCCGATCTGCCGCCGCCGCAGCCGGGCCCATCTGCTCCGGGACAGACGGTCCACGCGATGCCCGCCCAGGTGGATCTCTCCACGAGTGGGCCGGTCCAGGCCCCCCAGCAGATACAGCAGCGTGGACTTGCCGCAGCCGCTGGGGCCCATGATGCTGACAAACTCGCCCTCGCCCACGCTCAGGTCGATGCCGTCCACCGCCGGCACGCCCGCGTCGCCCATCCGGAACAGACGGTGCAGGTCGGTTGTTCGCAGCAGCTCACCCAATGGTCAACCTCCGGATTCGGTGTCCGATTTGGTGTCGCCTGCGCTGACGGCCTGCTCGCAGAACTCCAGCAGCTTCAGGTCGGCCTGCACGTGCAGCGCCGTGGCCTCCACCGCCAGCCGGCCGACCAGGCTCGCGGTCGTGTCGGCCAGCCCGCCCAGCTCCCGAAGCTGACGCAGGTAGGCGCGGCGCTGCCGGTCGATCAGCACCACCGGGTCCGCCAGCCGGGTCCTCCAGGCCAGCAGCAGCTTGCTGAAGAACGTGTCGCGCACCCGCACCGGCGGCAGGGGTTCATCGACCCACCGCTGCAGCTCCTGCCGACCCTCCGCGGTCAGCTCATACACCCGCTTGTCGGGCCGGGTGCCCTGGGTCACCGTCGCCGAGCGCACCAGCCCCGCCCGTTCCAGCCGGCCCAAGGTCTGGTAGATCTGTCCGATATTCACCTCCGACCACAGCTCGGCGAACATCGACTCGATCGCTAGCTTCAGCTCGTAGCCATGCGACGGCTCCTTGTAAAGCAGGCCGAGCAGTGCCTCACGCACGACCTCTCGCTCCCCCGTAGGCGGTATAGATATGCGGTATACATATAGCATAGGTATAGCCGCGTCAACTCATCGACTGCGGAAGCGGCGCTGGTCGTACACGATCCTGAAGGCCCTGGAGATCCCGAGTCATGCCGGGTCAGCGGGACAGCGCCAAGCTCGGCATCGCTGACCTTGACGCCGGTCGGATACGACCCGCGGTCCAACTCCGCGTGGATCTTCAGGCCCGTGCCGGTAGCGGGATCAGGGCACGGAGCCGTTGAGGATCTTGGCGAGCTTGGCGCTGTCGATGTTGCCGCCCGAGACCACGCAGGCGACCTGGGCGCCGTCCAGCAGCGAGGCGGCGGCGACCCCGGTGGCGCCGGCGCCCTCCGCGACCACCCTGGCGCCCTCGGCGAGCTGGCGGACGGCGGCCGCGACCGCCTCGACGCTGACCACCAGCGAGCCCGCGAGCAGCTCACCGGCGAGCGCGAGCATCTCCGGGAAGACGGTCTTGGAGCCGATGCCGTCAACGAACGACGGCCGGTAGTCGATCGAGACCACCTCGCCGGCCGCCAGCGACGCGGCCAGCGGCGCGGCGTCCTCGACCTCGACCGCGTACACGCGCAGGTCCGGCCGCAGCTCGCGGAGCCCGGCGGCGATGCCGCAGGCGAGCCCGCCACCGCCCCACGGCACCAGCACCGCCTCGACGCTCGCCGGCAGGTCATCGGCCAGCTCGCGGGCGATCCCGCCGTTGCCCGCCATCACCTCGGTGTCGAGGAACGGGTGCACGAAGAAGCGGTCCTCCATGCCGGGGTAGCCGCGGTCGACGAAGGTCTGCCACCAGCGGTCGAAGCTCACCGGGATCGCCTCGGCGCCGAGCTCGGCGATGCGCCGCAGCTTGGCGGCCGGAGCGGTCTCGGGGACCACCACCGAGCAGGGCACGCCGAGGTGCCTGGCCATCCACGCGGCCCCCTGGGCCATGTTCCCGGCCGAGGCGGTCAGCAGCCCGGCCCGGGTCGCCTCGGGCGGCGCGGCGGTCACCGCGGCGGAGGCGCCGCGCAGCTTGAACGAGGCGATCGGCTGGAGCAGCTCCAGCTTGAGCCAGAGCGTGCGGTCGTGGTCGGGGAGCTCGATGGTCGGGGTGCGCCGGACGATCCCGGCGGTGCGGGCCACCGCCGCGTCGATCCGGTCGAGGTCCGGCGCCGCCACCGTCACCGCTCCGCTCATGAGAGCGGCGCCTCGGTGCCGAGCCCGCGGGAGCGGGCGGCCGCCTCGATGTAGGCCGCGGAGATCACGTCCTCGATCGCCAGGCCGAGCGACTTGAACAGGGTGATCTCCTCGGGGCGGCCACGGCCGGGATGGCGGCCGAGCAGCACCTCGCCGACCTCGGCGACCAGATGGTCGGCGGTGAGGTCGCCGTCGCGGATCGGGATCGCCAGGTCCCCGGCCTCCGCCAGCGCGGACTCGCGGCTGTCGGCGAAGACGGTGGCGGCGGCGACCGCGTCGGTGTCCAGCTCCCTGACCGTCGGCAGGCACGCCCCGACCGCGTTCAGGTGCGCCCCCGGTGCCAGCATCGCGCCGGAGACCACCGGCTCGGGGCTCGCGGTGGTGGTGCAGACCAGGTCCGCGCCGTCGAGCGCCTCGGCGGCCGAGTCGGTGACCTCGACCTCGGGGCCGAAGCGGTCGCCGGCCCAGTCGGCGAGCGCCTTGGCGTGCTCCGGGGTGCGGCTCCAGACCCGCACCCGGTCCAGGGAGCGCAGGGCGGCCATCGCTTCGAGGTGGCTGCGGGCCTGGGCGCCGGCGCCGATGATCGCCAGGTCGCGCGCCTCCGGGTCGGCCAAGGCCTCGGTGGCGACCGCGGAGACCGCGGCGGTGCGGATCTCGGTGATCGCCGTGGCGTCCAGCACCGAGGTCGGCACGCCGGTCTCGCGGTCGAACATGGTCACCGTGCCCTGGTGGGTGTCGAGGCCGCGCGCCGGGTTGCCCGGGTTGATGGTCACGGTCTTGATCCCGAAGCCGAGGTCGGCACCGGCCCACGCCGGCATCGCCCCGAGCATCCCCGGCGCTCCCGAGGGCTGCACCACCAGCCGCAGCGGCTGGACGATGGTGCCGGCGCTGTAGCGCCGCAGCGCCTCGCGCATCCGCTCGATGGCCGCCGGCATCGGGAACAGCTCCCGCACCGCGGCGGAGTCAATGATCAGCATCGGCCAGCTCCGCTCCTTGGAGAACCGCCGGGGCACGCCCCAGACCAGCCCGATCGGTCTGTTGAGCACCATACCCTGGCGGTCGACCGCCCGCCGGGTGCCGGTTCGGGCGCGCGCCGCTCGCGTCTTCGTGAGAACATTGTCCTCCCTGGACCTGGAGGCCGCCTTGCGGATCCCGTGGGCATCGCCGCGCCTGCGCCGGCTTGCCGCACGCCTCTGCATCGGGCTCGCCATCGCGAGCCTCGTGCTCGCCGCCGCACGCCCGCTCGCCTCCGCCCGGCCGCTCAGACCGGACGCGGTCGTCGAGCTGGTCGTCGACGTCTCCGGCAGCACCCTCGCCAATGATCTGCGCACGACCCGCGCTGCCGCCATGCAGCGGGCAGCGCTCCGCCTGCTCGACCGCGTCGTCCCCGGCGCCCGGGTGGGACTGGTGACCTTCTCCGGCACCCCCACCGCGCAGGCCAGCCCAACGACCGACCGCGAGCTCGTCCGCGGCAAGCTCGCGAAGCTGGTCGCCGAGGGGCCCACCGCGCTCGGCGAGGCGCTCGCGCTCGCACTCGACCAGATCGAAGCCGCCCGGCCGCGGGGCCCCGCCGCGGTGCTGCTGCTCTCGGATGGGGCCAACACCCAGGGTCGTGACCCGCTCGAGGTCGCGCGCAGGGCGCGGTCGATGCATGTCCCCGTCTTCGCCGTGGCGGTGGGCACGGAGACCGCGACGGTCCTCGTCCCCGATGAGTCGATCGGGCAGCTCCGGCGGATCCCGGTGCCGCCCGATCCGATCGGGCTGGGACGAATCGCCGACGCGAGCGGTGGCAGTGTCCGCCTGGGCCGATCGGCCGCCGAGCTGGACCGCGCGCTTGTGGACCTGGCCGCGCAGGCCGGGATCGCCGAGGACTCCCGGGAGCTGAGCCTGCTG
Source organism: Actinomycetota bacterium (assembly GCA_040414855.1). Classification (GTDB taxonomy): domain Bacteria; phylum Actinomycetota; class CALGFH01; order CALGFH01; family CALGFH01; genus DASVXQ01. Next base: position 8,027 of record JBEDUQ010000095.1, on the reverse strand, counting down.
TTCGTCGCGGCCGCGTTGCTGCTGCTGGCGGTAGGCGGCGCTTTGTCGCGGCGCGCGCCATCGCCGGGCATGGCGCCGGGACGTTGGGCCGGGGTGCGACGCTGGGCGCCGTCCGCCGCGATGGTGGCCCTCTCGGCCGGCGGCGTGCTCGCCTGGGCGCACTGGGTCGCGGCCCAGCCGACACCGCGACCGGTCGTGGCTTCGGTCGCGTCTGTCCTCTACCCGCCCGTCAGCACCGCGCCGACGCGACCGCCGTTCGTGTCGATCGATGGCACCAAACAGGACCGGGCGCTGATGACACGGGCGGTCGGGCTGCTCCGCCGCCATAGCGAGCTGGCCGAGCAGCGAGGGGCGGAGATCAAGCGGCAGCGCCTCGGCCGAGTCGACGTGATCCAGCTCGGTCCCTGCCATGTCTGCGTCCCCGGGGCGCTCACCATGAACAACGGGCTCCAGACCGTCAACGCCAAATTCCTCGAATGCGTCACGCTGTTCAACACCGGGCTCATCAAGCAGCAGGCGCGCGCATGGCACGTCGACCTCACCCGCCTGGTGGCGATGGCGGTGCTCCACGAGCAGGAGGTCTGCATGCACGGGGACCACAGCCGCACGTCACCGTTCGACGCCGAGCGGCGGCTGGCGCGCAAGCTGCACGACCCCCGACTCTTCGACCACTTCTACGTCCAGATCAGCGCCAAAGCCGGCGACCGCGAAACGCTTGAGCGGGCCCTGACGGTCGTCCGCGACCACGGCGAGCTGGCTTACCAGCGTCGCGACTCGATCCGGCGCCGGCACCTCAACGAGGTCAATCTGATCCGGATCGAGATGTGCGACGGCATCTGCGGCGGCAGCCTCGGTGTCGCCAGCGCGGGCAGCGAGGGGGGTCGAGCCGTCTCCTGCGGCGTCCTGGTCGACCTGCGGTTGGTCGAGAAGGTCGCGCGATCATGGTCGCTGCCCATCGTCGAGGTCCTGGCTGTGCTGCTGGTGCACGAGCAGGAGCACTGCGTGCGCGCCCCCGACGATCGCGAGTCGGTCGCGATCGACCAGGAGCGCACGCTCGCCCGCAAGATCGGAGGGGCCCGGCTCCTGGAGTACGTGGTCGCCAGCTACGAGGACCTCGACAAGACCGGCCACTGGAAGCGCTAACGGTCAGTTCCGGGCGCCGAGGCAGACGGGGCGGTCGCCTTCTGGCTGCTGACCTGGCTGGCGAAGCTCTTGCCGCAGGTCGCGGCCGCGCTGCCCGAGCCGGCGGTGAACAGGCAGCGCTCCAGCCGCGCCAGGTCCCTCGCCCTCTCGGTGATGCGCCCGTCGACCCTGGCGGCGAGCCCGGCGGCCAGCAGCACCGCGAGCGCGCCGCACAGCAGCCCCGTTATCGCCTGGCCGCGATTGAAGGCTTTCCAGCGTGCCACGCGGGCGTTGCCGATCACGCCGAGTAGCATGGCCACCAGGCCGAGCACACCGCCGAGAGGAAACAACACGACCGTCACCACCAGGACCAGGGCCGCGATGCCGATCGCGAGCGCGGCCACCCCGGCGCCGTTCCTGGGCGCGAGGCGCAGGAACGCCGGGGGCGTGTCGCGCATGGGTCCTCCTCGTTCATGGACAGCGTGGCCCAAGGCGGCGGTCGTCTCTACCAGGACTATCGGTGCCTCGGGGTGAGGGCTGGAGCGTCCGGCGAGCCGGGCGCGTCCAGGTCCGCCCCGAACGGCGCTCCCCGTCGCTCGGCTGGATGCCGTCGCCGGTGCTGGTCATCGGCGCGATCATGTCGGTCCAGCTCGGCTCCGCGATCGCCAAGCTGCTCTTCGACCGGACCGGTCCGGTCGGCATGGTGTTCCTCCGACTCGGCTTCGCCGCGATCGTCATGACCGCGATCACCCGCCCGCGCCTGCGCGGCCGCACCCGAGCCCAGCTCCTGACCGTGCTCGCCTTCGGCGCGGTCCTTGCGGGGATGAATTCGGCGTTCTACTCCGCGATCGACCGGATCCCGATCGGGATCGCCGTCACCATCGAGTTCGCGGGCCCGCTCACGGTCGCGCTGATCGGGTCGCGGCGGCTCCTGGACGGCCTCTGGCTGGTGCTGGCCGCCACCGGCGTCGTACTCCTGACGCGTGGCGGGACGGGCGGCCCGCTCGATCCGCTCGGCCTGGTGTTCGCCGGGATCGCGGCGGTCGGCTGGGCCACCTACATCCTGGTCGGGCAGCGGGTGGGCCGGCACTTCCCCGGCGCCGATGGGCTCGCGCTCGCCATCGCCGTCGGCGCCGTGCTGGTGGCGCCGGCGGGGATCACTCAGGCGGGCGGCGAGTTGGGGGACTGGCGGGTGCTCGCGACCGGTCTGGCGGTCGGGCTGCTGTCGGCGGCGATCCCGTTCACGCTCGAGATCGAGTCGCTGCGCCGGCTGCCCGCGCGGGTGTTCGGCGTGCTGATGAGCCTGGAGCCCGCCGTCGGCGCGCTCGCCGGCCTGGTCATCCTCGGCCAGATGCTGCATTCCCGCGAGATCATCGCGGTCGCGATGGTCTGCGTGGCCAGCGCCGGCGCCGCGTGGGGCCGCCGGACCTCCCCGCGCGACTGACCGCGGCGGGCGACCCCGACACACTGTCGCGCTCGCCGGGCAAGATAACCGCCCGACCCGAGCGCACCCATGCAGCCCAAGAGGAGGCACAAATGACCGTGCGGCTCCAGGTCGCCTTCGACGCCGCCGACCCGCGGCGTCTCGCCGGCTTCTGGCAGCAGGCCCTCGGCTACAAGGAGCAGGATCCGCCGGAGGGCTACGCGAGCTGGGAGCAGTGGGCCGTGGCGATGGAGATCCCGGAGGAGCGCTGGGGCGACGTCACCGCCCTGGTCGACCCCGAGGGCGTGCTGCCGCGCCTGTTCTTCCAGAAGGTGCCAGAGCCGAAGTCGGCCAAGAACCGCGTGCACCTCGACCTCAACGTCGGCGGCGGCCGCGAGGTCGACGAGCGGGAGCGTCGCTCCAGGGTCGACGCCGCGGTCGACCGCCTGGTCGGGCTCGGCGCCACCAAGCAGCGGGAATTCGAAGAGCCCGACCAGCGCTGGATCGTCATGCACGACCCCGAGGGCAACGAGTTCTGCCTGCAGTGAACGTGAAACGACCAGGGCGCCTGACCTGTTGACTCTCGTGCTTGTGGAGGGGGACGCCCCAGCCGCGCTCGCGGCACAGATTTTGAACGGCCGTCGCAGCGACGAACAAGGGGTTCATGTATGCGCGCGGGCGAAGACCCGCTGCTGCTCGACCAGCCCTGACTCCCCAGCAGCCGGAGGCGGGAGTAGCCGCACCAGGTCCAGAAGCTCCTCGGCCGCGGCCAGCGCATCCGCATCAGTCAGCCGACGCAACTCCTCCCGGCGAACCTTCTCCAAAGACGGCCCCGCCTGCCGCCACTGCGCGACCACCGCCGCCGTAATGTCCGCTCCGGTACCCATGCCATAAGCCTACCGACCGCGCCGAGCATCGGCGAGGCAACCTCAAATGGACTCAAGAGCCGCTCCCCACCGATCGCAGGCTCACCCAAGCGGGAAGAGCTGACCACCCGTGAGCCAGCGGCCGGGACGTGGAAGCCCATCATAAATATGCCCCGCTATGTACCCGCTATGCTGGGCTTTCCGCGTTGCTTGCTTTGCGGTAGCCTCCGTCTGACCAGCTTGCCTTGCTGGAGATCTCCCGCGCCTTGGCTCAACCGAGCCCGCCTGGGCTTCGACGTCAGGAGGACAGTCTGTGATCGCCCTCATCGTCAGTGCTGTCGTGGTGGTCCTGCTGCTCTTCTACGGCATCTTCGTCTACAACGGCCTGGTCCGGCGCAGGAACCAGGCGGACAACGCCTGGAGCCAGATCGACGTCCAGCTCAAGCGGCGCTACGACCTGATCCCCAATCTGGTCGCGACCGTCGAGGGCTACGCGTCGCACGAGCGCCTCACGCTCGAAGCCGTGACCAACGCGCGGGCCAACGCGATCGACGCGCAGGGGCCCGCCTCCAAGGCTGAGGCCGAGAACCTGCTCTCCGGCGCCTTGAAGTCATTGTTCGCGCTGGCCGAGGCGTACCCCGACCTGAAGGCCAACGCGAACTTCCTCGGGCTCCAGCAGGAGCTGTCGAACACCGAGGACCGCGCGGCCTACGCGCGGCAGTACTACAACGACGCGGTGCTCGCCTACAACAACGCCGTCACGACCTTCCCGCCGAGCATCGTGGCCGGGATGTTCAGCTTCCGCTCGCGTGAGTACTTCCGGGCCGCGGGGGAGGAGCGCGGCCCGGTTCGGGTCGAGTTCTGACCTCGGGGCGGGCGCGACGTGATCGTCCTCCTCGCCTGGGCCGCTGTGGCGGTCGCCCTGTGGTTCCTGCTCGTGCTGGTCGCGATCCTCATGACCCGCGCGCGGGACCTCGATCCCGGGTCGACCACCAGCGATCTCGGCCAGGAGCCGCCGGCGGTGGTCAACCTGCTTGTGAGCGGGTGGCGGGTTACGCCCGACGCCGTCCCGGCGACTCTGCTGGACCTCGCGGCGCGCGACTACGTCGACCTGGACCAGCTCGGCCCAGCCAACACCGTCTGCCACCTCCGCCAGACCGACACCAGCGGGCTGGAGCCGTACGAGCGGCTGGTCCTCGACCACGTGCGCGGCCTGGCCATCGACGGGGTCGTGCCCGCGGCGGCGCTGTCGACCGGATCGGCCAGCGCCTCGGCGAGGTGGTGGAGGGGCTTCGAGAGGGAGGTCACCAAGGACGCTCGCGCCCGCGGCCTTTCGCGCGACCGCTGGAGCGGCTGGGTCGGCAGGTTCTTCGGAGCCGCCGCTCTCGTCCCCGCGGTGCTCATCGGCCTGGCCGTGTGGCGCACGGGCGGCACCGAAGACAGCGATCCGGTCGGCGCCGGCCTTGGCGCGCTGGTCGTGAGCTGGGCACTGCTGATGGCCGCCTTCAGGAGGACCCGCGCCGAACGGGAGACGCCGAAGGGTGCCGAGGTCGCCAGGAACTGGCTCGGCGTTCGCAACTACCTGGCGGCGAACGAGGCGTTCCCCGACCTGCCACCCGCCTCGGTGGCGATCTGGGACCGCTACCTCGCCTACGGCGCCGCCATGGGCGTGGCCAGGGCGGCGGTGCGCTCCCTGCCCATGGGAGCCGAGGACGACCGCTGGGCGTGGTCGTCGTTTGGCGAGCGTTGGCGCAAGGTCGAGGTGGACTACCCGGAGGTCGCCATCCTGTGGGGTCGGCACCCGCTGGTGGCGCTTCTTTTCGGGGTGCTCGGAGCGGTACCGGCCTATGGGGTGGCGCGCGCGCTGCTGGCCATCCGCGGTGCCGGCACCGGCGAGGCCTGGAGCTGGCTGAACCTGGTTCTGTCGCTGCTGGCGCTGGTCGCGATCGCGCTGATGCTCTTCTCGCTCTTCCAGGCAGGTCGCGCGGCCGTGGATCTCGGCTCGCGTCGCTCGTTCCGCGGGCTGGTCCTGCGGATGCGCAAGATCGAAACCTCGAGCAACCGCGGCGGCTCGGTGAGGTACACGGTTGCCGTCGACGACGGCAAGGCGACCAAGGTGAAGGCCTGGGTGGTGTCGACGGAGGTCTGGTGGAACGTGAGCCAGGGCGACCTGGTGGATGTGACCGTCGGTCCCCGGCTCGGCTACGTCTTCGAGATGCGGCGCGTCGACCAGACGCAGATGCCTTCCGAGCCGGCCGCGGAGCACGAGGAGGAGAACCCGGCTCCTTGACGGCTCCCTGACGGCGCCCTCGGGACGATGCCAAGCTCGGTACCCTCGCCATAGGCCGCCATCGGCCGGCTTTGCCAGCTTGCCGTCGGCATTCGATGAGGAGAGGTCGCGATGCTGCTCAGCCGTCCGGTCGGCGCCGTTCACCAGCTCGCCGGGGCGCACCACTTCAGGTTCGACAACAGCCTGCCGCCGGCGCTGACGGTCGAGTCCGGCGACACGGTGGTGTTCGAGTGCCTGGAGGGGTACGGCGGCAAGATCACCGCTGAGTCGACGGTCGAGACCATCAAGGAGCTGCCGTTCGACGCGGTCCACTGCCTGACCGGCCCGGTGGCGATCGCCGGCGCGGAGCCTGGTGACGTGCTGGAGGTCGAGATCCTCGAGATCGAGCACGACACCTGGGCATGGACGGCCATCTTCGCGGGGATCGGCGCGCTGGCCAAGGAGTTGGGCGACACCTGGGCGCTCCACCACTGGCACGTGGGCGACGACGGGCGGGCCGAGCTCAAGCCGGGGATCCGGGTCCCGGTGCAGCCGTTCTGCGGGGTGATGGGGGTCGCGCTGAAGGAGCCGGGCGTGCACCTGACCATGCCCCCGCGGCGGGTCGGCGGCAACCTGGACACGCGGCACCTCTGCGCGGGCAGCCGGCTGTACCTGCCGGTCGAGGTGCCCGGGGCGCTGTTCTCGGTCGGCGACGGCCACCTGGCGCAGGGGGACGGCGAGGTGTGCGGCACCGCGCTGGAGACCAACCTGACGGTGACCCTCCGCTTCCACGTCCACAAGGACCGGTCGATCCGCGCCCCGCAATTCGAGACCGACCGGCCAACCACCAGCCGGACCGACGGGATGGGCTACCTGTCGACCTCGGCGCCGTCGGACGACCTCGACGTGGGCGTGACCGAGGCGGTCCACGACATGGTCGAGCTGCTCGGCGAGCGCTACGGGCTGTCGACGGTCGAGGCGTACATCCTCTGCAGCGCGGCGGGAGACCTCCGCATCTCGGTGCCCAAGCTCGGCCCGACGCACGCGAGCCTGGTCACCTTCAACATGCCGAAGAGCGTCTTTGTGGGCTGAGTCCGCTTACTCTTGAGGGATGCGACGCTCGGGCGTGTTCTGGCCGCTGTCCCTGCCGGTGCTCGTCGTGCTGGGGCTGCTGCTGGCGGTGACCGCCGGGCTGGTCCAGGCGGGCACGCTGGTCTACGCCTACGAGCGGATCGGGATCGACCGCAACTGGCTGCTGGCGCTGCTGGGGCTGTCGATCCTCGGCAGCGTGATCAACCTGCCGGTTGCCCGCCTGCGCGGCACCGTCGTCAGCGGCGCCAGGGTGGTGCGGATCTACGGGGTCCGCTACCGCCTGTCGGCGATGCGGGAGCGCGACACGGTGATCGCGGTCAACCTCGGTGGCGCGGTCGTACCCGCCGGCGTTGCCGCCTTCCTGATCGGACGCGAGCACCTCGGCAACCGGGCGCTGATCGCGGCGGGGATCGTGGCGGCGGTCACCTTCGCGCTGGCCAAACCGGTGAAGGGCGTCGGCATCGTGCTGCCCGGGCTGGTCCCGCCGGTGGTGGCCGCGATCACGGCGCTGGCGATCGCCGAGCCGGTCGCGCCGGCGCTCGCCTACGTGGCCGGCGTGCTGGGCACGCTGGTCGGCGCGGACCTGCTGAACCTGCCGCGCATCCGCAAGCTGGGCGCTCCGGTCGCCTCGATCGGCGGTGCGGGCACCTTCGACGGCATCTTCCTGTCCGGCCTGCTCGCGGTCCTGATCGCCACCGTCTGAGCCCTGAGCCCGGGCGCCGCCTCAGCGGTTGCCCTCGCGGAACCACGCGCGCGCCGGCTCGGCCCAGCGCTGGTGGCGGTCGCGGAAAACCTCGCCGGCCCGCACGCCGCTCCAGCCGTCGGGCAGGAAGGGCCGTGGCAGGCCGGGGTCGATGAACGGGAACTTGCGCCACTGGTGGACCATGCGCGCCTGCGCAACGAAGCGCTCGGCCGCCCCCTGGGGTTCCAGCGCCTCGAAGGCGTCCAGGAACGCCCGGTAGTGCGCGTCCAGGCGGTCGAGCCCGCCCCAGGCGGCGACCACCAGCTCGCGCTCGTCGCCGATGCCGCCGTGGCTGGCCACGAACGAGGTCGCCTGCGCGGCGGTGCCGAGCTCGCGCAGTGCATCCAGCGCCTCTCGCTCGCGCTCCAGCCGCGGGCTGATCCACAGGCCCTGGCCGAGCGACCCGAAGCCCGCCCACGCCAGCCGGGTGCGGACCTGGTGGCGGTGGTCGCGGCGGCCCTCCGGCACGCGCACCATGACCACCAGCCAGCGGCCGTCCCAGGCGCTGGCGAC
>JBEDUQ010000094.1:0-2780 GCA_040414855.1 Actinomycetota bacterium | reverse complement strand
GGGACAGCTCGCCGGCGACCAGCGCCAGCACCGCCGCGGCGACGTGCTCGGGGAGCACCTCGAGGCCGAGCAGGGTGCGCCTGGCGTAGAAGGCGCCCAGCTCCTCCTCGGGCACGCCGTAGACGGCGGCTCGCTGCGCGCCCCAGCCTTTGGCGAACAGTCCGGAGCCGCGCACCACCGCGTCGGGGTTGACGCCGTTGACGCGGATCCCGTACCGGCCGAGCTCGGCCGCCAGCAATCGGACCTGGTGCGCCTGGTCGGCCTTGGCCGCCCCGTAGCCGAGGTTGTCCGGGCCGGCGAACAAGCCGTTCTTGCTGACGACGTAGACCAGGTCGCCGCCGAGGCCCTGCGCGATCATGACCCTGGCCGCCTCGCGGGAGACCAGGAACGAGCCCTTGGCCATCACGTCGTGCTGGAGGTCCCAGTCGTCCGAGGTGGTCTCCAGCAGCGGCTTGGAGATCGACAGCCCGGCGTTGTTGACCACCAGGTCGACGCCCCCGAACGCCAGTGACGTGTCCCGTACCGCCGCGGCGACCTGCGCCTCGTCGCTGACGTCGGCGGTGACCGCGACGGCGGCGTCGGCGTCGCCGATCTCCTGGGCGACCTTGGCGGCGGCGCCGGCGTCGAGGTCGGCGACCACCACGCAGGCGCCCTCGCCCGCCAGCCGCATCGCGGTCGCCCTGCCGATCCCAGAGCCGGCCCCCGTCACCAGCGCGACCCGCGCGGCAAGCGGCCGCGGCGGCGGCCGGCGGGCGAGCTTGGCATCCTCGAGCGCCCAGTACTCGATCCCGAACTTCTCGGACTCCGGGATCGGCGCGTAGCTCGACAGTGCCTCGGCGCCCCGCATCGCGTTGATCGCCGCCTGGTAGAACTCGCCGGCCACCCGGGCGGTCTGCTTGTCGGCGCCGAACGAGAATCTGCCCACCCCGGGGACCAGGACGATCGCCGGGTCCGCGCCGCGCATCGGCGGGCTGTCGGGCGTCGCGTGCCGCCGGTAGTAGGCCTGGTAGTCGGCGCGGTAGGTCTCGTGCAGCTCGCGGAGCCGCGCGGCCACCCGCGCCACCGGCGCCGACGGCGGCAGGTCGAGCAGCATCGGCCGCACTTTGGTCCTGAGGAAGTGGTCGGGGCACGAGGTCCCGAGCGCGGCCAGCTCCGGATGCCTCGACCTCGAGATGAAGTCGAGGGTCGCGGCGTCGTCGCTGAAGTGGCCGACCTGCCGGCGGTCGCTCGACGCCAGGCCCCTGAGCAGCGGAAACAGCTCGGCCGCCCGCTTGCGCCGCGCGATCGGCTCCAGCGGCTCGTAGCCGTCGAGCACGGGACCGAACGGCTCGGGGCGGCCCTGCTCGGCGATGAACTGCTCGGCCCGGCGGATGATCTCCAGCGAGCGCTCCTCGCACTCGGCCGAGGTCGCGCCCCATGCGGTGATGCCGTGGCCGCCGAGGACCACGCCGATGCAGTCGGGCCGCTCCCGCTGGATCGCGGCGACGTCGAGGCCGAGCTGGAACCCTGGCCGCCGCCACGGCACCCACGCGACCTCGCCGCCGAAGCAGCGGCCGGTCAGCGCCTCGCCGTCGGCGGAGGCGGCCAGCGCGATCCCGGACTCCGGGTGCAGGTGGTCGACGTGCGCGGCCTCCACCAGGCCGTGCATGGCCGTGTCGATCGACGGCGCCGCGCCGCCCTTGCCGTGGAGGCAGTAGTCGAAGGCGCCGACCATCTCGTCCTCGCGCCCGACGCCCGGGTAGACCTCGCGCAGCGCGCGGAGCCGGTCCAGCCGCAGCACCGAGAGGCCGTCGGCGGTCAGGGTGGCGAGGTCGCCGCCGGAGCCCTTGACCCAGAGCAGCTCCGCCGGCCGGCCGGTGACCGGGTCGGCGGCGCGTCCCTTGGCGGAGGTGTTGCCGCCGGCGTAGTTGGTGTTGCGGCGGTCGGCGCCGAGCCGGTGGGACCGCTCCAGCAGCTCACCGGCCTCGGGAGGCATCGGACCGGTCATCTCGGACACCGTCCGCGGCTCAGGCGCCCCAGCCGGCCTGGGTGCCGCCGACCCGCTCTGCCACGATGCGCTCGCCGTAGCCGGAGCGGGCATAGGCGGCCATCGGGTCGGGGTCGAGGTCGCTCTCCTCGCGCAGCTCGGCCAGCAGCGGCCGCGGATCGGTCGAGTAGGCGTCCATCAGCACCGCGTTGGCGCCGAGCACGTCGCCGGCGAGCTGCGCGGCCTCCAGCGCCGTGGCGTCGACCAGCAGCGCCCGCGCGGTCGCCTCCTGCACGTTCATGACCGAGCGGATCTGCCCGGGGATCTTCGGCTCGAGGTTGTGGCACTGGTCGAGCATGAAGGCGATCCCGGCCTCGGGCTCGTAGCCACCGCCGCGGACCACCTCGTGCATGATCCGGAAGAGCTGGAAGGGGTCGGCCGCGCCGACCATCAGGTCGTCGTCGGCGTAGAACCTCGAGTTGAAGTCGAACCCGCCGAGCCTTCCGGCGCGCAGCAGCAGCGCCACGATCATCTCGATGTTGGTTCCGGGCGCGTGGTGGCCGGTGTCCACCACCACCGCGGCGCGCTCGCCGAGCGCCTGGCAGTGGACCAGCGCGGTGCCCCAGTCGGGCACGTCGGTCGAGTAGAACGCCGGCTCGAACAGCTTGTACTCCAGCAGCAGCCGCTGCGTGGGCCCGAGCCGCCGGTAGACGGCCGCCAGCGCCTCGGCCAGTCGCTCCTGGCGGGCCGCGATCGAGTCCTGGCCGGGATAGTTGGTGCCGTCGGCGAACCACAGCTTGAGGTCCCGCGACCC
>JBEDUQ010000093.1:0-3718 GCA_040414855.1 Actinomycetota bacterium | reverse complement strand
GGACCGCCGCCGCTGGAACGCCGACGCGATCGCCGAGGGGATCGAGCTGATCACCTGGGCGCTCAGCACCGCCCCGATCGGGCCCTATCAACTGCAGGCCGCGATCGCGGCGGTCCACGACGAGGCAAAGCGCGCCGCCGACACCGACTGGCACGAGATCCTGGGGCTCTACGAGCTGCTCGAGGTCATGGCGCCGTCCCCGATGGTGACCCTCAACCGGATCGTCGCCTTCGCCATGGTCCACGGCCCGCGCGCCGGTCTGGAGCGGCTCGCCGAGGCCGAGTCCGGTCCAGGGTTGGCCGGCCACCACCGCGTCGACGCGGTCCGGGCGCATCTGCTCGAGCGGGCCGACGACCGCGAGCTGGCGGCGGAGAGCTTCCGCCTGGCCGCGCGGCGCACGCTCAGCGTCCCCGAGCAGCGCTACCTCCGGTCCCGCGCCGCCCAGCTCGGCGCCGGCGAAGTGCCCGGCGGTGGGCGCGGCGAAGTGCCCGGCGGGTCTACCGGTCCGGCGGGACCACCCTGATCACCACGTTGCCGACCTTGCGGCCCGTCTCCACGTACCGGTACGCCTCGACGATGCGGTCCAGCGGGTAGGTGCGGTCGACCAGCGGCCGGAACTGTCCGGACTCGATCAGGTCCTTGAGATAGATGACCGTGGCCTGGTCGATCTTCGGCACGGAGAAGGTCACCCTCCGGCCGCGGAACAGCGGGGTGACCGGCACCAGCACCGCGTTCTGCCAATACGGGCCCGGGTCCGTGGAGGTGTAGATCCCGCGCGGCTTCAGCACCCGCCGGCAGGCGCCGAAGGTGCTCTTGCCCACCGCGTCGAGCACCAGGTCGTAGGTCTGCCCGTCCCGGGTGAAATCCTCGGCGGTGGAGTCGATGACCCGGTCCGCGCCCAGGCTCTTGACCAGCTCGACGTACTGCGTGAAGGTGACCGCGGTCACGCGCGCTCCCATGCTCTTGAGGAGCTGGACCGCGGCCGAGCCGATCGCCCCGGTGGCGCCGTGGACCAGGACGTCGTGCCCGCTCCGCACCCCCCCGCTCCGGATCGCCGTGAGCGCGTAGTGCGAGCCCTCGGTGCTCGGGGCCGCCTGCTCGTAGCTCAAGCCGTCGGGGATGGTTGCGATCGTGCCGTCCTGGGCGATCGTCAGGTACTCGGCGTGGGCGCCGTACGGCGGTCCCCTGAACCCGAAGACCCGGTCGCCAACGGCGAAGGCGGTGACGCCGGGGCCGACCGCCTCGACCTCGCCCGCGAACGCGTTGCCGAGGACCGTGTCCCTCGGCCGCAGCAGCCCGGTGAAGAACCGCGAGAGGAACGGCTTCGCCGACCGGTATCCGGAGTCGGTCCGGTTCACCGTGGTCGCGTGGACCTTCACCAGCACCTCGCCGTCCTTTGGCGCCGGCTTCTCCACCTCGATGACACGGACCACGTCGGGCGGGCCGTAGCGCGTGTGCACCGCTGCCTTCATAGGGCTTCAGCTCCCCTTGTCGTCATCCGGCCCCAGCCAGCCGATCGGCGGGCCGGTCGGCCGCGCCCGAGGGATCCGGTCCCGGGATAGTCGCGGATACGGCTCCGGCGCGGCGCCGGGCCCGGGGTCGAGGCTGCCCAGCGCGATCGCTCTGACCACGTCGCGCCGGCAGCGACGGCTCCGCCACCAGCCACGGACGCGCCAGACCCGGCGCGGCGGGTCGAGCCCCTGTCGCTCCGCCACCACCAGCCAGGGACGGTCGACCAGCAGCGCGGCCGTCCCGACCACGGTCAGCGCGCCGAGGCCCCAGGCGGCCGCGGCCGGGTGTGGCAGCAGCGGCACCAGCCTGGTGGCGACCAGCCAGCCGAGCACGCCGAGCAGGGCCGGCACCGCGAGGGCCACGGCACCGGAGATCAGTATGACGACCCATTGCGCGGTCTCGACATCGGACATCCAGCGCTGCGAATCCGGACCGGCCAGCTCCACGTCGAGCTCCTTGCCCTCGCGGATCCAGCGCTCTCGGCGGCGCGCCCTGCGCCTGGCGCGCGAGCGGCCGAGAGCCGTGTCGCGCCGTGCCCATTGCCGCCACACCAGCCAGACGTGGCCGTCAGGGGTCCTGACCCTGGTGGCGCGCATCCCTGGCCCTCCCGGCCTCCGCGTGCTCCGCTCGACGCTGCGCGGATCCTCCAGCCGACTCGAGCGGCCTGTCTGTCACCGACGCGACACGCGCCCGCCGCGGGTGAATGGCTTTCGGATGAACGTCTAGCTTCCTCGGCTACTGCGGTGGCGGGAGCGTCTGCTGGGGTGGTCGCTCTCCCGCTGGCATCGCCTGGAAAGGCAAGCTACGACGATGTTGCTTGTCAACGAGAAGCTCGATGCTGTAGAGGCCGGGAGCGGGGATTGGAACTGTCCGTAGCTGGATCGCTATCGGCGCACGCAGCATCTCGCCAGCCGGAATCGGCATTGCCTGCGGGCCGATGCTGAACGTCGCCTCCAACAGGGCGATCTCCTTGCCGTCGGTGTCCCGGATCAGAACGCGGAGCTCATGGTCGCCCCTCGCTTCCGATGGTTGCAGCGTCAAGAGCAGCGCGAGGTCGACACCCAAGGGCCCGGGGTAGGTGTCTGGCCATAGCTGCCCGAGACCGCCCCCAAGGATGTGAAGTAGGTCCTCGCGAACCGTGGCCGCATCACAGAGCAGCGCCTCGATGTCCATAGGCCGGCTAGCCTACCTGCTCGAGAGACTCCGCGTGCACATGCGCCCTTTGCCCGGCTCACTTTCTCCAGGACGGCAGCCAACATGGGAATCATGCTGACAGCTGTTCCGTGCTATGCCCGTCGGACGGTGAGGCGCGCCGCCGGCCTTGCGCTTGCCGCACTTGTACGCGCCGCGACGGGAACGACCGGCGGCCTGTCCTCGATCTCGAGCGGGCCGTCAGCGAAGAACTCGGCGCCCTCATGGGCCTGATCCCGAACTTCATCAAAAGTGATCCCGGCAGCGCTGAAGCCTGGAAGTTGTGGCGACTCGGCCCACCATCCCTCAGGCTCGAAGTGGTAGTGCATCTCCACCTTGCGTGGCGTCACCAGTTGCCTCCCTGGACCAGCTTGAGCGCTTCCTCGAGCGACAGTCCCACGTCATTCACCAGGACTTTCCGCACAAGCCCCGGAGCGATCGTCGCTCTATCGTGCCACGAGAAAACCAGCGGAGGGTACCCGCTGGATGACTCAAGACGACGGTGTGACCCCTTTTGCCGCACGATCTCATAGTTGAGTGGCTCCCGACAGAGAAGCCTGAGAAATTGTGGCGAACGCATCGATGGGAACACGGCGCCGAGCCTACCTGAACGCCCTAATAGCTGAGCAACGCTGGCGCAAGGTGCGGCCCGGTCGCCTCGCTGCTCGGATATCCACCCGCCGACGGGTGAGTTCAGTTCATCCTTCGATATCGCCGGGCCCGGCGGCTCTTCAGTCCTGTCCGGCCGCCCTTCAGGCGTGCTCGAGGTCGAAGGTGGGGTCCTTCTCGGCGTCGAGCAGGTCGGTGAGCTGCCGCGCGTTGACCACCGCGTGGTCCTCATAGCAGTTGTTGAGCAGCACGTGGACGTTCTGGGCGCCCTCGGCGAGATGCTCGACCTTGGGCACCCACTCGCGCAGCTCCTTCTCCTTGTAGAGGTAGCGGAAGCGCGGCGTAGCGGTCGGGCCCTTGTGCTGCCAGGCCTCGCGGTCGCGGCCGTGCATGCGCACGACCGCCA
>JBEDUQ010000092.1:0-19271 GCA_040414855.1 Actinomycetota bacterium | reverse complement strand
CTCGCGCACCACACGGGTCAGTCGGTGGAGAAGGTGTCCGCCGACACCGACCGCGACTTCATCATGAGCGCCGACGAGGCCAAGGCCTACGGCATCGTCGACGAGGTCATCTCGAACCGTGAGCTGGCGTCGGTCGCTGCCGCCGCCGGAGTGAGCTAGCCGCGACAGAGGGGGGACGAGACCGTGGCGAAGTTCGGCGACGGGGGAGACCTGCTGAAGTGCTCCTTCTGCGGGAAGAGCCAGAAGCAGGTGAAGAAGCTCATCGCGGGCCCCGGTGTGTACATCTGCGACGAGTGCATCGATCTCTGCAACGAGATCATCGAAGAGGAGCTGTCGCAGAGCTCCGAGGTCCGCTTCGACGAGCTGCCGAAGCCCCGTGAGATCTACGACTACCTGAACGACTACGTCATCGGCCAGGAGCAGGCGAAGAAGATCCTCTCGGTCGCGGTCTACAACCACTACAAGCGCGTGCAGGCGGGCGCCTACGGCGACCCCGACGTCGAGCTCCAGAAGTCGAACATCCTCCTCATCGGCCCGACCGGGTGTGGCAAGACGCTGCTCGCCCAGACGCTGGCGCGGCTCCTCAAGGTGCCGTTCGCGATCGCGGACGCCACCGCGCTGACCGAGGCCGGCTACGTCGGTGAGGACGTCGAGAACATCCTCCTCAAGCTGATCCAGGCCGCCGACTACGACGTCAAGAAGGCCGAGACCGGCATCATCTACATCGACGAGATCGACAAGATCGCCCGCAAGTCCGAGAACCCGTCGATCACCCGTGACGTCTCGGGCGAGGGCGTGCAGCAGGCGCTGCTGAAGATCCTGGAGGGCACCACCGCCAGCGTCCCGCCGCAGGGCGGCCGCAAGCACCCTCATCAGGAATTCATTCAGATCGACACCACCAACGTGCTGTTCATCTGCGGCGGCGCCTTCGCCGGCCTCGAGAAGATCATCGAGTCGCGGATCGGCCGCAAGGGCATCGGCTTCGGCGCCGACCTGCGCCGCATCGGCGACAAGGACATCGGCGAGATCCTCTCCCAGGTGCTGCCAGAGGACCTGCTGAAGTACGGCCTGATCCCTGAGTTCGTCGGCCGTCTGCCGGTCATCTGCTCGGTCCACTCGCTCAACAAGGAGGCGCTCCGGCGCATCCTGGTCGAGCCCAAGAACGCCCTGGCCAAGCAGTACCAGCGCCTGTTCGAGTTCGACGGGATCGAGCTGGAGTTCTCCGACGACGCCATGGACGCGATCGCCGACCAGGCGATCCTCCGCGGCACCGGCGCCCGCGGGCTCAAGGCGATCCTCGAGGAGGTGCTGCTCGAGATGCAGTACGAGCTGCCCTCCAGGTCGGACGTGCGCCGCTGCGTGATCACCGCCGACGTCGTCTCCAAGGGCGTGAACCCGACGCTGGTGCCGCGCGACCGCGAGACACCGATGCGCCAGCGCCGCGAGCGTTCCGCTTAGGGCGTATCCGCTCCCGGCGAGCTACGAACTCGTCACCCGGTCGGTCTCAGCGCCTACTCCCAGCACGCCCGCGACGGCTCGGGCGGCGAGCACCTCGTCGTGCGGCGCCTGCCCGCCGAGCGCGATCACGGCGCCTTCGAGCGCTCCGACGAGGGCCAGAGCGACCGCCCTGGCTGGCGGGCCGGGCGGAATCGACCCGGCTTCGCGCCCCGCGTCGATCAAGCGGACCAGGCGCTTGATCAGTCCCGCCTGAACGCGTTCGAGCTCGCGCCCGATCGGGTGGTCCTGACCGCTGAACTCGACCCTGAGCGCCATCGCGACGCGGGCGATGTCCCGTCGGCAGAGGACGGCGTGACCACGCGCCATCGCGAGCAGCGCGGCGACCGGATCGGATTCCTGGGCGGCCGCGTCGCCCACCTCGTGCCTCCACGTCTCGTCGGCCCAGTGGAGGACCGCCAGCGCCAGCGCCTCCTTGTCCTTGAACTGGTGGTACAGGGCGCCGCGCGTGTAGCCGGCGTCGCGCGCGACCTCGGCGAGCACCAGGTTGCCGTAGCCGTAACGGGAGAGGCCTCTGGCGGCCGACTCGAGCAACGCGCTCCGTGAGCGGGCGCTCCGCTCCGCCTGGGTCGAGCGCCGGCGGCCTTCCGGCTCCCGCCGTTGCCCTGGGGGTGTGTTACGTACATGCATGCATGTATGATACTGCACGTTCCAACTCACGTTCCAAATCCTGGCCGAGCCATGCCACCAAGGAGGACCGCCGATGCCGATGCTGGACGCCTACATCCCTGAAGGGGCTCTGGAGCCCGAGGCCGAGCGCAAGCTGCTTGCCACCTGCACCGACCTGTTGCTCGAGCACGAAGGAATCCGTCCGACCAATGCGAGGGCCCGATCGCAGACGTGGGTGTTCGTGCACCGCCACGAGACCTTCGTCGCCGGCGCCCCGGCCGAGGCGCCGCACTACAAGTTCGTCTGCCAGGTCCCCGAGGGGCAGTACGACACCGAGCGCCGCGCGGCGGTCACCAAGGCGATGACCGAAGCCTTGGTGGAGGCCGAGGGCGGCAGGTGGCCGGACCCGGAGGGGCGCGTGTGGGTGCTGACGTTCGAGGTGCCCGACGGTACCTGGGGCGCGCTCGGCGGGCGCGTCGTCGCGCTGCCGGACATCGCCGAGTTCGTCCTCGGGGGCGCCGGTCGTCGCTACGCCGAGGAGCGCCTCGCCGAGCGGCGTCGCGAGCAGGCATGTGCGCTGCTCGAGGCTTCCCAGGCGGATCGGTCGGCACTCGCCTGAAGTCGCGGGTGGGCTCGGGCGCTTCCGGCCGCCGCTGGCCGGGAACGCCCAGCCGCTTTCGCTCGTTCTGGAGGACCATGGTCCATGAGGAAGCTTCCGAACTCCGCGCACACCGACCGGTCCTGGCGGATCCACGAGCTCACCCGCGACTTCCGGCTGGAGGACGTGTGGGCGCTGCCGGGGCGGGGCGGTCCGGACGACTTCCCACGGCTGGTCCGGCTGGTCGCCTCGATGGACCCGTCGCGAGGCTCCTCCCGCGCCGCCCGCGCGCTCTGGGCGATCCGGTGGAAGCTCGGGGAGCTGCTCGGCTGGGACAGCCCGGACGTCGGTCTCGGCTCCAGAGTGCCGACCCTTCGCGACCGGTTGCCGCCGGACCTGCGCGACGCGCCATCCGGCCCGGACTTCGACGCGCTCCCGTTCGCCCCGCTGTACCTGCTCGACGACGAGTTCGCGGCGGGGATCGCCAACCGGACCATGCACGGCGTCCTGCACCTCGGCCTGGTCCCGGAGCAGGCAGGCGGCTACCGGGCCCAGATGGCCGTCCTGGTGAAGCCGAACGGAATCCTCGGCACCGCCTACATGGCGGCGATCCGGCCGTTCCGGCGCCTGATCGTCTACCCGGCGATGCTGCGAGCGGGCCGGACGTCGTGGGCGCGCTCGTGACCCGCTCGGGCGCGGCCCGGCGGCCCGGCCGTCACGGCCGGTGCCGCCGGCGCGGCACTCTCGGCGTGCCCGCTGACCTGTAGCGCGCCGGGGTGTGCGCCGACAACACCAGTGTTGGGCTTGCTATGATATCGTCCTGCTCGAACGTATGTTCGAGGAGATGGGAGGGCACGATGCCCCAGGTCAAGTCATATGCCGCCGGCACTCCGTGCTGGGTCGACCTGACGACCGGCGACCCCAAGGGCGCGCGCGACTTCTACGGCCCGCTGTTCGGCTGGGACCTCACCGAGGGGGGCCCCGAGACGGGCGGCTACACGCTGGCGGAGATCGGCGGCCTGCCGGTCGCGGGACTCCCCGGCCAGCCGAAGCCGGACAACCTCCCGGTGGGCTGGACGACCTACTTCGCCACCGACAACGTCGACGACACCCTCGAGCGCGTCACCGCCAACGGCGGCTCGGTCAGCACAGGCCCGATGGACGTGACCGACCAGGGGCGCATGGCGGTCGTCTCCGACCCCGCCAACGCGGTGTTCGGGCTCTGGCAGGCGGGCAAGCACATGGGCGCGGCGCTTGTGAACGAGCCCGGCACGATCTGCTGGAACGAGCTGATGACGCCGGACCTGCCGGGGGCGCGGCGGTTCTACACATCGGTGTTCGGCTACGAGTGGGACGACGTCGACACCGGGCCGGGAGGTCCCGCCTACTCGACCTTCGCGGTGGACGGTCGCGCGGTCGGCGGCGCGATGCAGCTCGACCCGGGTCAGACAGGCGGCGCGCCGCCGGCGTGGATGGCGGACTTCGCGGTCGCCGACGCCGACGAGACCACTCGCAAGGCGGCCGAGCTCGGCGGAGGGGTCAACGTGCCCGCCACCGACTCGTCCTACGGCCGCTTCGCGATCCTGCGCGACCCGCAGGGCGGCGCCTTCGCGGTCATCCGCCTGGCCGACGCATAGCCCCGGCCGTCCGCCGGACCGGACGGCGCGGGCTCTCTGGCGGCCCGGAAGTTGAGCGAAACGGGGTGCGACCCGTACGCTTGGCGCACTGAGCGTGACCCTCGACGAGGACGGTTGGTGACGTGAGCAGGTTCGCGGCGACGTTGGCGGCGCAGACCGCCGCCCTGCGAGTATCCGGCTGACCCGCACGCCGGACCGCTGAAGGTTCCGTTCTCCTGTTTTCCTCGTCCTCCCGTGCGACGCCGACCTGACCCAACAGGCCGTGGCCGGCATGCCGCCGGGAGCGGGCGACACCCAACCGATCGAGGAGCACACCCCGTGACCGACGCCGCAGGGCGGCGCAAGCTGCCCAAGACATACGACCCGAAGGCGGTCGAGGAGCCGACCTACCAGCGCTGGCTGGAGATCGGCGCGTTCCGCGCCGACCCCAGCTCCGGCCGGCCGCGCTTCAGCATGGCCCTGCCGCCGCCGAACGTGACCGGCTCGCTGCACATCGGCCACGCACTCGACCACACCATCCAGGACTACCTCGCCCGCATGCACCGCATGCGCGGCGACGAGGTCCTGTGGCTCCCCGGCATGGACCATGCCGGCATCGCCACCCAGAACGTGGTCGAGCGCGAGCTGGCCAAGGAGGGCCTGACCCGCTTCGACCTCGGCCGCGAGAAGTTCGTCGAGCGCGTCTGGGCGTGGAAGGCCGAGTCGGGCGGCAGGATCCTCGGCCAGATGCAGCGGCTCGGTGACTCGGTCGACCTGTCCCGCGAGCGCTTCACCATGGACGAGGGGCTCTCGCGAGCGGTCCGCGAGGTGTTCGTCAGCCTCTACGAGCAGGGCCTGCTCTACCGCGGCCAGCGCATCATCAACTGGTGCCCGCGCTGCCTCACCGCCCTCTCGGACATCGAGGTCGAGCACGAGGAGGTCGACGGCGAGCTGGCCTACCTGCGCTACCCGCTGGCCGACGGCTCCGGCTCGCTGGTGGTCGCCACCTCGCGGGCCGAGACGATGCTCGGCGACACCGGGGTCGCGGTCCACCCGGACGACCCTCGCTACCGCGACATGATCGGCAAGACCGTGCGCCTGCCGCTGGTCGACCGCGAGATCCCGGTGGTCGCCGACGAGGCGGTCGACCGCGAGTTCGGCACCGGCGCGGTCAAGGTCACCCCGGCGCACGACCCCAACGACTACGAGATCGGCCAGCGCCATGGCCTGGAGGCGATCGACATCCTCACCGAGGAGGCGGTCGTCAACGCCAACGGCGGCCGCTTCGAGGGCCTGGACCGCTACGCCGCGCGGCGGGCGGTCAAGGAGGCGCTCGCCGCCGAGGGCCTGCTCGAGAAGGTGGCCGAGGCGCCGCACTCGGTCGGCCACTGCTACCGGTGCAGGACCGAGGTCGAGCCGCGGCTGTCGCTCCAGTGGTTCGTGGCCACCAAGCCGCTCGCCGCCGAGGCGATGCAGGCGGTCCGGTCCGGCATCACCCGCTTCGAGCCGCGCCGCTACGAGCGCACCTTCTTCACCTGGATGGAGAGCATCCGCGACTGGTGCGTCTCCCGCCAGCTCTGGTGGGGCCACCGCATCCCCGCCTGGTACTGCGGCAACGGCCACGTCACCGTGGCCAGGCAGGACCCGAGCGCCTGCGCCGAGTGCGGCGAGGGCGAGCTGCGCCAGGACGAGGACGTGCTCGACACCTGGTTCTCGAGCGGGCTGTGGCCGTTCTCGACCCTTGGCTGGCCCGACGGCACCGAGGACCTGCGCGCCTTCTACCCGACCTCGGTGCTGGTCACCGGCTACGACATCATCTTCTTCTGGGTGGCCCGGATGATGATGTTCGGCTGCCACTTCCAGCCGCCGGCGCCGTTCGAGGTGGTCGCGATCCACGGGATGGTCCGCGACGCCCAGGGCAAGAAGATGTCGAAGTCGTTCGGCAACGTCATCGACCCGCTCGAGCTGATGGACCGCTACGGCACCGACGCGCTGCGGTTCGCGCTGATCCGCGGCGCCAACCCCGGCAGCGACGTGCCGCTGGCGGAGGAGTGGGTCGAGGGCGCCCGGAACTTCGCCAACAAGCTCTGGAACCTCGGCCGCTTCGTGCTCTCGTCGGTCCCGGCCGGCACCAAGCCGGAGGACCTGCCCGCCCGGGCCGACCGCCAACTGGCCGACCGCTGGCTTCTGTCGCGGCTGGAGCGGACCCGCGCCGCCGTCAGCGCGGCCTACGACGCCTACGACCCGGCCGAGGCGGCCCGGCTGCTGCACGCCTTCGCCTGGAGCGAGCTGGCCGACTGGGCGGTCGAGCTGGCCAAGCCGCGCCTGGCAGCGGGCGGCGAGGACGCGCGCCGGGCCGGCGCCGTGCTGGCCTACGCGCTGGACGTGACCCTGCGGCTGCTGCACCCGGTGATGCCGTTCGTCACCGACGAGCTGGGCCGCGCGCTCCGCGACGTCGACACGATCACCCTGGGCCCGTGGCCACAGGAGCGGCCCGGCGACCTCGACGAGCGCGCCGAGGCGGGCATGGCCGACGTCCAGGAGGTGATCGCGGCGGTCCGGCGCTTCCGCGCCGAGCACGGCGTGCCGCCGTCGCGCCACCCGCGGCTGCGGATCGTCGCCGCCGACCCCGGCCAGGCCGAGTTGCTCGCCGCCGAGCGCGACAGCCTGATCCGGCTCGCGCGGCTCGAAGCGGTCGAGATCGATCTGGCGGAACGGGCCGGGAGCGGTGCCCCGAGTGCCTCTGGTGCCGAAGCTGCTGCCGCGGGTACCCCGGCTGCCCCGGGTGCCGAGGCTGCCGCGGGTGCCGCGGCCGCCGCCGGAGCGACCCGCGCCGGCGACGGCAGCGGGCCGGCGGCGAAGCTGCTGGCCGCGGGGGCCGAGCTGTACCTGCCGCTGGGCGGCCTGCTCGACCTCGACGAGGAGCGGGAGCGGCTGGCCAAGGAGCGCGACGCGCTCCAGGCAGAGGCGCGCAGGGCGGAGGCCAAGCTCGCCAACCCTGATTTCGTCGCCAAGGCGCCGGCGGCGGTGGTGGAGAAGGCCCGCGACCGGCTCGCCGAGGTCGAGCGGGCGCACGCGAAGGTAGTCGAGCAGATCCAGGAGCTCACGGCGACCACGGGAGGGTAGGGCCATGCGAAGCCCCCAGGTCCCCGAGAAGCCAACCCTCGACGGCCTGGAGGCGAAGTGGCAGGCCCGCTGGGAGGACTCGGGCACCTACCGGTTCGACCCGACGCGACCGCGCGACGAGGTCTTCTCGATCGACTCGCCGCCGCTGACCGCCAGCGGCACGCTGCACGTGGGCCACGTCTTCTCGTACACGCACACCGACCTGATCGCGCGCTACCAGCGCATGCGCGGCAAGGCGGTGTTCTACCCGGTGGGCTGGGACGACAACGGCCTGCCCACCGAACGGCGGGTCGAGAACTTCTACGGTGTGCGCTGCGAGCCATCGCTGCCCTATCACCCCGGCCTCGACGCGGAGGCGCTCGCCGCGGCCGCCAGGAAAGGACGGGGGAGCGGCGGCAGGGCCGGCAAGCTGCCGGTCTCGCGACGGAACTTCCTCGAGCTGTGCGCGCGGCTCAGCACCGAGGACGAGCGCGGCTACGAGGAGGTGTGGCGGCGGCTGGCGCTGTCGGTCGACTGGTCGCGCCAGTACAACACCATCTCCGACCACGCCAGGCGCGTGTCGCAACGCGGCTTCCTGCGCCTGCTGGAGCTGGGCGAGGCCTACCTGGCCGAGGCGCCGACCCTGTGGGACGTGAGCTTCGGCACCGCGATCGCCCAGGCCGAGCTGGTCGATCGGGAGATCGCCGGCGCCGCGCACCTGCTCCGCTTCGGGGTCGCCTCGCCGTCCGGCGGCGACACGCCCGAGTCCGTGGTGGTCGAGACCACCCGGCCGGAGCTGCTGCCGGCCTGCGTCGCACTGGTGGCGCACCCCTCCGACGAGCGCTACCGCGACCTCGTCGGCGGGGTCGCGCGCACGCCGCTGTTCGGCGTCGAGGTGCCGATCCTCGCCCATCACCTGGCGAGGCCGGACAAGGGCACCGGCATCGTGATGATCTGCACCTTCGGCGACACCACCGACGTGACCTGGTGGCGCGAGCTGGGGCTGCCGCTGCGCGCGATCATCGGCCGCGACGGCCGCATCCGCGAGGACGCGCCCGAGGGCGTGCCCGAGGAGGGGCCGTGGCACAAGCTGGCCGGCCTCGACCTGCCGGAGGCCAGGCGCAAGGTGATCGAGCTGCTGACCGACAGCGGCGAGCTGGTCGAGCCGCCGCGCCCGATCACCCACTCGGTGAGCTTCTACGAGTACGGCGAGCGGCCGGCCGAGATCGTCACCAGCAGCCAGTGGTTCATCCGCCTGCTGGCGCACCGCGAGCGACTCTTGGAGCGGGGACGCGAGCTGGTGTGGCATCCGCCGTTCATGCGGCGCCGCTACGAGGACTGGGTCAACGGGCTCACCGGCGACTGGCTGGTCTCCCGCCAGCGGTTCTTCGGCGTCCCGGTCCCGCTCTGGTACCCGGTCCTTCCCGACGGCACCCACGACCGCGACCACCCGATCGCGCCCAGCCTGGAGCGGCTGCCGGTCGATCCCGCCAGCGACGTGCCCGACGGCTACACCGCCGCCGACCGCGACCAGCCCGGCGGGTTCGCCGCCGACCCGGACGTGATGGACACCTGGGCGACCTCGTCGCTGACGCCGCTGATCGCCGGCGACGGCGCCGACCCGGACCTGTTCGGGCGCGTCTACCCGATGGACCTGCGGCCACAGGGCCAGGAGATCGTGCGAACCTGGCTGTTCTATTCGGTGGTTCGCGGCGAGCTGGAGTTCGGCGTGCTGCCGTGGTCCGACGCGGCGATCTCGGGATGGGTGGTCGATCCCGAGCACGGCCAGGCGAAGCTGTCCAAGTCGCACGGCAGGGTGGTCCCGCCGCGCGAACCGCTGGACCGCTACGGCCCGGACGCGCTCCGCTACTGGGCGGCGGGCGGCCGGCTCGGCGCCGACACCACCTTTGACGAGGACCGCATCAGGGTCGGCCGGCGGCTGGCCATCAAGGTCCTGAACGCCAGCCGCTTCGTGCTGTCGAGGCTCGAGGCCGGCGCCGAGGCCGCGCCGGTCACCGAGCCGCTGGACCGCGCCATGCTCGCCTGCCTCGACCTGGTGGTCGGCGAGGTCACCGGTGCGCTGGACGCCTATGACCACACCAGCTCGCTGGAGCGTGCCGAGGCGTTCTTCTGGCGGTTCTGCGACGACTACCTGGAGCTGGTCAAGGACCGCGCCTACGGCGCCCGGGGCGAGGAGGCGCGCGCGTCGGCGGCCGCCGCGCTGGCCAGAGGGCTCGACGTCCAGCTCCGCCTGCTCGCGCCGTTCCTGCCGTACGTGACCGAGGAGGTCTGGTCCTGGTGGCGGGACGGGTCGATCCACCGCGCACCCTGGCCGGGGCGTCTCGACGAGGGCGAGCTCGGCGACCCGCTGGTGCTCGACGTCAGCGCCGAGGCGCTGGCGGCGGTCCGGCGCGAGAAGACCAGGGAGCGGCGCTCGATGCGCAGCCCGGTCGCGCGCGTTCGGGTGGTCGACGAGGGCCCGCGGCTGGAGGCGCTGCGGGCCGCGGCGGGCGACCTCAGCGCGGCGGGAGCGATCTCGGACCTCGAGCTGGAGCCCGGCGAGGGGTTCGCGGTCGAGGTCGAGCTGGCCGGCCGCGCCTGAGCGCGCAAGGTCCCGGACCACACCGCCGCGCCCTCTGCAGCGCCGGGCACCGCCGGTGGCACCGCCGCACCCTCGGCGACGCCGGAGCGGCGGCCCCACGCGCCCGCGGCGGCGCCGGGCGGCGGCCCCACGCGCCGCCACTACAATCGCGACGACCGGTCCAGTTGCTTCACCAGTTGCTTCAGGTGAGAGGAAGCGAGCCAGCGAATGGAGTATCGCCAGGCGGTTCGAGCGCTGTACGCACGCATGCCGGCACGTATCGGACCGACGCTAGAGCGCATCCAGCACCTGGTCGAGCTGCTCGACCACCCCGAGCGGACCGCGCCCGCGATCCACCTCACCGGCACCAACGGTAAGACCACCAGCGCCCGGATGATGGCGATGCTGCTCACCTCGTTCGGGGTCGGCGCCGGCCGCTACACCAGCCCGCACGTGCAGGACGTCCGCGAGCGGATCGCGCTGGCGACCAGGGTCATCTCCGAGGAGGAGTTCGCCGAGGTCTGGACCTACCTGGAGCCGTTCCTCGCCGAGGTCGACCGGGCGCACACCGAGCCGGTGACCTTCCACGAGGCGATGACCGCGATGGCCTTCGTGTGGTTCTCCGAGCTGCCGGTGGACGCGCAGGTCGTCGAGGTCGGGATGGGCGGCTCGTGGGACTCGACCAACGTGGTCGACGGCCGGGTCGCGGTCATCAACCACGTCGGCCTCGACCACCGCGAGCTGGGCGAGACCCCGCTCCAGATCGCCCAGGAGAAGGCCGGGATCATCAAGCCGGGCGCGGTGGTGGTGAGCCAGGCGCAGGACCCCGACGTGCTCGCCCTGCTCACCGAGCGGACCGAGGCCAACCAGGGCACCCTGCTGCTGGCGGGCCGCGACTTCGACGTCGAGCACCGCAGGCTCGCGCTCGGCGGCCAGCTGGTCGACCTGCGCACCCCGGCCGGCCGGGTCCAGGACGTGCTGCTGCCGCTGCACGGTCGCTACCAGGCCGACAACGCCGCCAGCTCGCTGACCGCGGTGGAGGCGTTCCTCGGCGGCCGCCGGCTCGACGAGACCACCGTGCGGCAGGGCTTCGCCGCGGTGACCTCGCCAGGCCGGCTCGAGGTGGTCCGGCGGGACCCGCTGGTGCTGCTCGACGGCGCCCACAACCCCGACGGGGCCAGGGCGCTCGCCGGCGCGCTGCTGGAAGAGTTCGTGGTCGACCGCCGGACCCTGGTGGTCGCCTGCATGGCGGACAAGGACATCGCTGGCATCCTCAGCGCCCTGGCGCCCGCGACCGGCCGGCTGATCGTCACCCGGAACTCCGACGCGCGCTCGGCCAGCGCCGAGCAGCTCCGCAAGGAGGCCGAGGCGATCGGCATGGTCGCCGAGGTGGAACGCGACGTCCCTACCGCGCTGCGGCGCGCCATCGACGAGGCGGGGGAGTCCGAGGCGGTGGTGGTCACCGGCTCGCTCTATACCGTCGGCGAGGCCCGCGAGATGCTGATGGGGCCCGGGCCGGCCTGAGCAGCCACGCCGGCCTGAGCCGCGACGCGGTTGGCTCGGCGCCTCTCACGGGCTCCGGCCAGAGGCCAATCGAGCCGAAAATGCTTGGGTCAGGTTGGGCACCTTAGCGCTTCGCGGCCGGTATGATCTGGCCCGGAACGCTCTCATGCTCGTATGCGCTGAATCGTTGGAGGTCATCGGTGGCAGTCGAACGTACTCTGGTCCTTTGCAAGCCTGACGCGGTCCAGCGGGGCCTGGTCGGAGAGGTCGTCGACCGGCTCGAACGCAAGGGCCTCAGGCTGGTGGCGATGGACCTGCGCACGCTCGACGAGGCGATCGCCAAGGCGCACTACGCCGAGCACGAGGGCAAGCCGTTCTTCGGCGAGCTGGTGTCGTTCATCACCAGCGGGCCGCTGGTGGCCATCTGCGTCGAGGGTCTCGACGCCGTCGCCGCCGTGCGGGTCCTGATGGGGCCGACCAACCCGGTGCAGGCGCCCCCGGGCTCCATCCGCGGCGACTACGGGCTCGACATCGGCCGCAACCTTGTGCACGGGTCCGATTCGGTGGAGTCGGCCGCCCGTGAGCTCGAGCTGTTCTTCCCCGAACTTTCGGGGTGACCCCGCACCCGCACCCAAACGCTGACCGGACCACCGTCCTCTGCACCACGTCACCTCGAAGCTTCGCTCGAAGGGGGTGGTCAGTTTGCAGAACGCCTTCCGTTTCCTCGGCCGTGACATGGCGGTCGACCTGGGAACGGCCAACACGCTCGCGTACGTGCGCGGGCGTGGGGTGGTGCTGAACGAGCCCTCGGTCGTGGCGATCAACACCAAGACCAACCAGGTCCTCGCCGTCGGATCGCAGGCCAAGGCGATGATCGGCCGCACCCCGAGCCACATCCAGGCGATCAGGCCGCTGAAGGACGGCGTGATCGCCGACGCCGACACCACCGAGAAGATGCTGCGCTACTTCGTCCAGAGAGTGCACCGTCGCCAGTTCGTGGCAAAGCCCCGCGTGGTGGTGTGCGTGCCCTCAGGCATCACCGGGGTCGAGCGCCGCGCCGTGTTCGGCGCCACCCTCAGGGCCGGCGCCCGCTCGGCGTTCATCATCGAGGAGCCGATGGCCGCCGCGATCGGCGTCGGCCTCCCGGTCCACGAGCCCACCGGCAACATGGTGGTCGACATCGGCGGCGGCACCACCGAGGTCGCGGTGGTCGCCCTCGGCGGGATCGTGACCAGCCAGTCGATCCGCATCGGCGGCGACGAGCTGGACGAGGCGATCATCAGCTACGTCAAGAAGGAATACTCGCTGCTACTCGGCGACCGCACCGCCGAGGAGCTGAAGATCAGCCTCGGCTCGGCCTTCCCGCTCGGCGACGAGCCCAGCGTCGAGGTGCGCGGCCGCGACCTGGTCAGCGGCCTGCCCAAGACGATCACGGTGGGGGCGGAGGAGATCCGCAAGGCGATCGAGGAACCGGTCAACGCGATCGTCGACGCGGTCAAGAACACGCTCGACATCACCCCGCCGGAGCTGGCTGCCGATGTGATGGACAAGGGAATCGTCCTCACCGGCGGCGGCGCGCTGCTGCGGGGGCTGGACGAGCGGCTCAAGCATGAGACGAGCATGCCGATTCACGTTGCGGACGAGCCACTGCACTCGGTCGTCATCGGATCCGGCAAGTGCATCGAGGAATTCGAGGCCCTGAAGCGGGTTCTCATCTCGTCACAATCGAACAGCTATTAGTGCCCGATGAGGTGAAGTTCCCCGCCGTGCGCGGCTGGACCGCGCCGGCGGGCGATTGGCTCTGGAGGACCGCGGGCGCGGTGCGCCCACTCGAAGACCTGGGAGCGTGCGGTGTACGACCGTCCCCGTCGCCGTGGCCGGGCGGTACTGGCCGTGCTGCTCGTCGCGTCGGTCGTGATCATCACCCTGGACTTTCGCGAGGGGCAGGGAGGCCCCATCGGTCGCCTCCAGGACGCCGCGGTCTCGGCGTTCGGGCCGGTCCAGCGCCTGACCGGCAACGTGGTGCGGCCGGTCGGCGACTTCGTTGGCGGCATCGCGAGGCTCGGCAGCCTGCGGGGTGAGAACCGGCAGCTCAAAAAGGAGCTCGAGGGATATCGTTCGCAGGCGCGCACCTACCAGGACGTGCTCAGGGAGAACGAGCGGCTGCGCGGGGCCATGAGCATGGCCAAGCGCTGCGGCTGCCGGACCGTCGGCGCCTCGGTGGTCGCGACCTCCGCCTCGAATTTCCAGTGGGCGGTCACCATCGACGCGGGATCGTCGCAGGGCATCGCGCCCGACATGGCGGTCATCGACGCCAGCGGGCTGATCGGCCGCGTCATCAAGGTCACCTCCGACTACGCCACCGTGCTGCTGATCAACGACCCCTCCAGCGGGGTGGCCTCCAGCATCGCCAGCAACAAGGCCCCCGGGATCCTGCGCGGCGAGGGCGAGCAGTCGCTGAACTTCGAGCCGGTGCGGTCCGGCACCAAGGTCAACCAGGGCGACGCGATCGTCACCCAGGGCTACCAGGGCGGCGTTTTCCCGCCGGGGATCCCCATCGGGGCGGTCAGCCACGTCGACCGCGCCAGCGCCGAGAGCCTGGTCGCCAACGTCTCGGTGCAGCCCTACGCCGACCTCGCCGCCCTCGACGTGGTCGCGGTGGTGGTCGCCAAGCCGACGGCGCCGCCCGGCCAGCAGGTCAACGTCCAGGGAGGCGGCTGAGGCCATGCGCCGGGTCCTGCTGTTCGCCGCAGTGATCGCCGTTGGCGTGGTGGTGGAGTCGACCGTGCTCGGCCACCTGCGGCTCGGCGGGGTCCACGCGGACGTGCTGGTGATCGCCGTGATCGCGGTGGCGATGACCTGCGGGCCGGTGACCGGGGCGAGCTTCGGCTTCTCGGCCGGGCTCGTCTCGGACCTGCTGTTCGCCAACCAGGTCGGGGTCTACGCCCTGGTCTACACGGTGATCGGCTTCGCCGTCGGGGTCGTCCGCGTCTACGTCACCACCTCGAGCACGGTCGCCCACCTGCTGCTGGCCGCCGGCGCGAGCTTCCTCTCGGTCTGGCTCGCCGGGCTGGTGCTGCGCGTCTTCGACCTCTCGTCGTGGGGGTTCCTGGTCCGCGCCGCGCCGATGGTCGCGCTCTACAACCTGTTGCTGACCCCGCTCGTGTACCCGCCGCTCCGCGCGCTCCTGGAGCGCATGGAGCCGGCTCCGACCATCAACTGGTAAGGCGGAACATGCTCGGACCTTCCCCGTTCCGGCCACGGATCACGATGCTGTCGCTGGTGGTCGGGGTGTTGCTGCTCGCCCTGCTGTCGCGGCTTTGGTTCCTTCAGGTATTGGCCGCCGACCGCTACGGCCACCTCGCCGAAGGCAACCGCGTTCGCCAGGTGGTGGTCGAGGCGCCCAGAGGCCGGATCCTCGACCGGAACGGCAACGTGATGGTCCGCAACCGGGCCGCCTGGGCGATCACCGTCAAGCTGCCTGAGCTAGGCAATCCCACCAAGCGCAACCAGGTGCTCAACCGTCTGTCGAGCCTGCTCGGCGTGCCGCGATCCAAGATCGACGAGCGCCTCCAGAACTTCAACGGCTCCCCGCTGCGTGGCGCGCCTGTGGCCGAGGACGTGCCCGAGGACAAGCTGTTCTACCTCGCCGAGCACTCCGAGGACTTCCCCGGCGTGTCGCCCGAGGTGGTGGCCTTGCGCGACTACCCCTATGGCACCCTGGCCGCCCACGTGGTCGGCTTCGTCGGCGAGATCTCCAAGGACGAGCTGGCCTCCGGCCAGTTCAACGGCGTCGAGGAGGGCGACACCGTCGGCAAGGCCGGGGTCGAGCTGACCTACGACCACTGGCTCCGCGGCCAGGACGGGGTCGAGGACTTCGAGGTCAACGCCACCGGTCGGGTGGTCCGCGCGCTCGGCGGGCGGCCGCCGGTGCCGGGCATGGACCTTCAGCTCTCGATCGACCTCAAGGTCCAGCAGCAGGCCGAGAAGTCGCTGCAGGACGGGATGACCCTGGCCAGGGGCCTCAGCGACAAGACGCGCGGTGGCAGGTACCCGGCGCCGGCGGCGACCGCGGTGGTGCTCAACCCCAACGACGGCTCGGTGCTGGCGATGGCCAGCCTGCCCGAGTACGACCCGCGCAAGTTCGTCGGCGGCATCTCCCAGAAGGACTTCGCCCTCTACAGCAACGACAAGACCTACCCACTGCTCAACCGGGCGGTGCAGTCCGCATATCCACCGGGCTCGACCTGGAAGCCGGTCACCGCGCTCTCGGCGCTGCGGACCAACGTGATCACCCCGCAGACCACCTTCCACTGCCCGGGGTCGTACAAGTTCGGGAACACCACCTTCAACGACTGGACGCCGACCGGCCACGGCACCGTGGACCTGAGCAAGGGCCTGGAGCAGTCCTGCGACGTCTACTTCTACAACCTCGGCGCCAACTTCGCGCGCTCGGAGGCGGCCTCCGAGACCAAGGGCGGGAAGGCGGCCGAGGACATGCAGGCGACCGCCCGCAGCCTGGGCTTCGGCGGCCGGCCCACGATCGACCTGCCCTTCTCGACCCGGGGGCTGGTGCCCACCCGTGCCTGGCGCAAGGCCTACTGGGAGGCCAACAAGGACATCTACTGCAAGGGCACCAGTGCGCTCTACAAGGAGCTGTGCCGCGACGGCTGGCACTGGCAGGGCGGTGAGGACCTGAACATCGCGATCGGCCAGGGCGCCCTGCTGGTCTCGCCGCTCCAGCTCGCGGTCGGCTACGCCGCGATCGCCAACGGCGGCACCGTCTACCAGCCGCACGTCGCCCAATCGCTGCTGAGCCCGGACACCGGCAAGCCGGTGCGCACCATCGGGCCAAAGGTCACCCAGGTCGCGCCGATCCCGGCCGGCGACTTCGCCGCGGTGGCGCAGGGGCTCTCCACGGTCACCTCGGGCGGCACCGCGGCCGGCGCGTTCTCCGGGTTCCCGCTCAACCGCTTCGCCGTGGCCGGCAAGACCGGCACCGCCGACCTGCCGCCCAAGGCTCCGTTCGCATGGTTCGCCAGCTTTGCACCGGTCCAAAAGCCCCAGTACGTTGTGGTCACCATGGTCGAGCAGGGCGGCCACGGCGGCGAATCGGCCGCCCCGGTCGCCCGCACCCTCTACGACAACCTGTTCGGCCTGCCGATACAACCCATCGTGGCGGGGAACGACCTGAGCGGCTAGCGGGACCCGAGCGGCTCGAACGACCGGAGAGAGCGGATCGCATGCAGGAGAGCTGGGGGTCTTGGAGCGACCGGGTGTCGCGACTCGGCTGGGAGGACGCCACCGAGCGCACGATGGCGTGGAGGTCGCCCTGGCGGCACTTCGACCCGGTCACGGTCGTGGCGGCGCTGGCCCTGTCTCTGTTCGGGCTGGCCGCGATCTACTCGGCGACCTTCGCGAGCCTGCGGGCCCAGGGCCTGGCGGGCAGCACGTTCACGCAGCGGCAGGGGATCAGCCTGGTGGTCGCCGTGGCGGCGATGTTGGTCATCACCCTGATCGACTACCGCAAGCTGGTCGCCTGGGCCGCGGTCGCCTATGCGGCCACGGCGCTCATCCTGGCGGCCGTGCTGAGCCCCCTCGGCTCCCAGGCGAACGGCGCGCAGTCGTGGTTCAGCCTGGGGCCGTTCCAGCTCCAGCCATCGGAGTTCGCCAAGATCGGCCTGATCCTGACGCTGGCGGCGATCCTGTCCGGGCGCGGCGACCGGCACACCCGCGCCGGGCCCAGGCGGCTCGCCATCGCGCTGATCGCGCTCGCGCTGATCGCGGGCGAGATCCTGCTGCAACCCGACTTCGGCACCATGATGGTGTTCGTCGCGATCCTGTTCGGAATGCTGCTGGTCAGCGGCATCCGCCTGCGCTGGCTGCTGATCCTGTTGCTGGTCGGCAGCATCGGCGTGGCGGGCATGTTCAAGATGAACGTGCTGAAGCAGTACCAGAAGGAGCGGCTGACCGCGTTCGTCAACCCCAGCGCCGACGCCAGCGGCCGCGGCTTCACCTACAACTACCGCCAGTCGCTGATCGCGATCGGCTCGGGCGGGCTGACCGGCAAGGGCTACCTGCGCGGCACCCAGACCAACCTCCAGTACGTTCCCGAGCAGCGCACGGACTTCATCTTCACGGTGGTGGGGGAGGAGTTCGGGTTCGTCGGGTCGGTGGTCCTGCTGGCCTTGCTCGGGTTGCTGCTCTGGCGCGGCCTCCGGGTCGCCGCCACCGCCAGAGAGCCCGCCGGGGCGCTGCTGGCGACCGGGGTGATCTCGATGCTGGTGTTCCAGACGTTCATCAACGTCGGGATGACCATCGGGATCATGCCGATCACCGGCATTCCCCTGCCATTCGTGTCCTACGGCGGTTCGTCCTTGATCGCCAGCTTCCTCGGCATCGGCCTGCTCGAGAACATCCACATGCGGAGGTTCGCTCGAAGCTGACCGCGTGACCACCCACAACTTTTTTCCTACTCCGGCCGGTTCAGGGTGCGATGCGTACCTCTTTGCCCGGCAGGTGCTCATCTGGCAAACTGAGCAGTAGTCTTGCGCCATGCCGAACCTGTGGTGCGGCCCGACGATGTGCTCGTGGCTTTCGCGCTGAACGTTCGTAGCAGCCTGCCACGCCCGGCGTCTGTTCGATAGCAATCCGCCGAGCGCGAGCCAACCGGGGGGCATTGTGTTCGCGGCCGTTACCAGAGGCGACGGGCGGCACCCCGCGGGGGGGATCAAGCGACCTGGTCGCATTCCTGCCAGCGGGTCCGGATGGCATGGCGGCGCCGCCTGACCGGGCGGAAGACTCAGTGCCCCCGACCTCGGTGGCGTGGGTCCAGCCCGGCTCAGCCGGGGACCAATGCCGGGCCCCGTGCGCGCAAGAGGTTTCGACCGCCCCCGTCGGCGGCCGCCTGAACTTTGTGAGGAGCATTGATGGCTTCCAGGGAGGAGCCCCAGGTCGACGATACCCGGGGCCTACCTGACGCACCCGCACCCCAAGAGACCCTGTTCGAGGAGGAGCACACCGAGGAGGAGGCGGCCGAGCGGACCGCGCTGGCCGCGGAGCGCAACGGCGAGGCGCCCGACGCCCGCACCTCCGAGCCGGTCTCTCCCGCCCGACCCCGCGGCGTCGGCTCGTTCGCCGGCGGTCCTCCGCCGGTCTCCACACCACCACCGACCGTGCCGCTGTTCACGCAGCCCGAGCCTCCGAACGTCGACGCGACGCCGCGGTTCACGGTGACCACGGTCGAGAGCACGGCGGCGTTCCGTCCCGCCGGCCCACCGCCAGCCAGTCGCCCGGCCTCCGGCGACGTCCTGGCCGCGGAGCCCGAGGCTCCCGAGGCTTCCGAGGCTCCCGAGGAGCCGGCGGACGCCACCGAGGTCGCCGAGCCCACGTCCGAGGCGGTCGAGGCCGCCGAGTCAGCCGAGGCCGAGGCCGTACAGAGCGCCAGCGGCGCGACCGACACCGAGGCCGTCACGGCCGAAGCGGCCCAGGCCGAGGCCGAGGCTGAGACGCCCGCGCCGAAGCCGAAGCGCGCCCGGTCCAGCCGTTCCAGGGCGAAGGACCGCGCGGACGAGCCCACCGAGGCGATGCAGCCCGTCGGCACCTCCACCGACGAGATCCCCGAGGCCGACACGCCCACCGCGGTGCTGAGCGCGGTCGAGGCGATCACGGTCGTGGCCACCCCGGTCCCCGCCGCGTCCATCGAGGCCGAGGAGTCCGCCGAGACCGGCCAGAAGGCTCCCGA
>JBEDUQ010000091.1:0-4404 GCA_040414855.1 Actinomycetota bacterium | reverse complement strand
GGCGGTGAACTACCTGCTGGCCTCTCAGCAACCCGACGGCAGCTGGCCCGGCTGCCCGTTCATCGCCTTCCCCCGCGTGGGCGGACCCGGCGTGCACATCTACCGCAGCAGCACCATCACCACCAGCTTCTGCCTCAAGGCCATCCTGGCAGGCCGGGGCGCCCACTCCAGCGGACGCATGACCAGACCCCGACCAAGTCCCGCCGCCATGGCCTATAGGCCCCCACCTGAGGGGCCGACAGCAGCCGACTGGTCCTAGTCAATGCTCCTTCAAGTGTCAAAACATCTCAGCGAGGACCACCAGCTTGAAATTGGCGAGCGGCGGCTTCCATCTCGCCCCAGTGGTCGTCGGTCCATTGGCAGACCGGATACAAGGGCTCGAGGAGCGGCAGCCCGAGGCCAGTGAGGGAATATTCGACCCTCCGTGGGGAGACAGGATAAACCGTTCGCTCCAGCCCCCGGCTCACACCCTCGACCAAAATGAACCGACCCATCGTCCCGTCCGAGGTCGCGCCCAAGATTTACTCAAAGGTAAGGGGAGCACCTTATTGTTCATACTTTCCGGCAGGGAGGGCTGGGGCTATGGTCCATGCCGTATGGCGACGAAGCGGAAGGATTGTGCCGTGTTGCAAACGAAGATCGCCCATCCTCTTGCCATCGCCATGTGGGATTTCTCGTGGCTGGAGCGGCGCTGGCCCGGGGCGGGATACGAGGACTGGGACGTGGCCCTGGACGGGCTCAAGGAGCGCGGCTACGACGCTGTGCGGATCGATCCGTATCCTCATCTGCTGGCCATCGACGCGCAGCGGGAGTGGGAGCTCCTGCCGGTCTGGAATCAGCAGGACTGGGGCAGTCCGGCCCGGACCAGAGTGCGCCTCCAACCGTCCCTCAACCAGTTTCTCGAGAAATGCGCGGAACGGGAAATCCGGGTCGCGCTCTCGAGCTGGTTCAGGAAGGACCGCGACGACCGCCGGATGCTGATCAGAACGCCCCAGGACTTGGGAAATATCTGGCGGACGACACTCGATATCGTCGCCGAGGCCGGCCTGCTGGAAACGCTATTCTATGTCGATCTCTGCAATGAGTTTCCATCGCACATCTGGTCACCATTTTTCTCCCCGGAGCACGGCGACGACGACCGGATCGAGCGGGACAACCCGAAGGGCAGACGGTGGATGTCGGAATCCATTGCGACCGTCCGCGCCATCCATCCCGGGCTGGCCTACTGCTTCTCGTTCATCTCGGAGCTCGAGAAGGGACAGGACATCTCCTTCTTCGATATTCTTGAGCTCCATATCTTCATGACCATGTTCAGCGATTTCGACCAGCTGGTGGGATACAACTACGAGCTCTTCGAGCCGACCGGGTACGAGAACATGGCAGAGCACGCCGAGGCGGTGTACCGGTCCAGGCCAGGGCACTGGAAGAGGGCCATCGACAGCGGCATCGAGCTCGCGGCGGATTGGTCGCGTCACGCGAACAAGCGTCTGGTGACGACCGAGGGCTGGGGGGTCATCAACTATAAGGACTGGCCCTTGCTCGACTGGGGCTGGGTGAAAGACCTGTGTGAGCACGGCGTGCGGCGGGCTTCGGCCACGGGGCAGTGGACGGCGATGGCGACCAGCACCTTCTGCGGTCCGCAGTTTGCTGGGATGTGGCGAGACCTCGACTGGCACCGCCGGCTGACCGACGTCATTCACAATGCGTCTTTGAACGAGCCGCTCATCCGATGACGCTCACGCCACGGGCCGAGAAAGCCTCTACGCGATCGGGTACAGGCGGTGATCCTCGGATGCGAGTGCGGCCTGGTTCCCTACACCGAGGTGTGACCGGCGTCGGCGTGGGCTCCCGGCTGGACTGTTGGCCGACAGCTCACATGATGACCCCGTATTCGACGGCGGTCGGTGCGAACGCGGCGCCGGCGGTGAGCACCAGCAGCAGGGCCGCGAGGATCACGGCCATCAGCACGAGTCGCAGGCGGGCCATTGGAACCTCCCGGCGGAGAGACAAGACAGGCTCGCTGAAGGTAGCGCGACGGTGTGTGCTGCCGGTGTGTTGGCGGTAAGTCGGCTCGACCTAGCGATACAGCAGCTCGGGCTGCCCGTCGAGGACCGCCCGCTGGAGCTCGCGCAGCTCCGGGCCGGGCTCCAGACCCAGCTCCTCCACCAGCGCCCGGTGGGCGCGCTGGTAGGCGGCCAGCGCTTCGGCACGCCGCCCGCAGCGGTACTGCGCCAGCATCAGCCAAGCCCACAGCCGCTCCCGCAACGGATGCTCGGCGACCAGCCGCTGCGCCTCGTCGACCACGTCGGCGTGCCTGCCCAGCTGGAGCTGCACGTCGAGCCAGTCCTCCTGCGCCGCCAGCCGGAGCTGTGCGAGCCGTTCCGCCTCGGCCGTCACCGTTGGGCTGGCCGGTACGTCCGCCAGCGCCGGGCCCCGCCACAGCGCCAGGCCGTGGGCGAGCTTGGCCGCCGCGGTCCCTGGCCGGCCGTCCTCCAGGTCGCGCCGTTGTGAGACGACCAGCCCGGCAAACACCCGCGCGTCGACGTCGGTGTCCTCGACGACCAGCTCGTACCCGAGACCCCGGGTGACCAGCGGGCCACCGGACCCACCGCCGAGCAGGCGCCGCAGCCTCATCACGTAGCCGCGGACGGTCGCGGCCGCCGTCGGTGGTGGCCGCTCTCCCCACAGCTCGTCGACCAGCCGCTCGACCGGGACAGCGCGGCCGGCCTCCAGCAGCAGGAGTGCCGCCACCAGCCGCTGCTGGGCCGCGCGGATCGCCAACCAGGACGAGCCGTCGTAGACCAGCAGAGGTCCGAGCATCCGAAACCGCATGCAACCCGTCCCGTTCATCAGTGCCGAATCAAGCCGACCGCATCAATAGGCATTCGGCCGCGGGCACCCGGTGGATTGGCGTCACGGGAGGCCGGCCGCGCGATGCGCAGCGTTTCGAGGGTTGCCATTGGGGAGAAGACCTGTGGCGTGACAGCAACAGAGGATCGCGAGCAGCAGGAGAGCCGGGACCGGGCAATCCGTCTGTTCGAGTACCTCAAGCGACTCGCGGAGCTGCGCACCCGAACGGTACGGGACCTTGACGAGTACACCGAGGTGGTGTGGTTCGCGGAGGTCCCGTCCGAGCCCGAGTGCCGGGTGGTGACCGGGGTGCGACCGGCCGACCAGGCGCGGTGGCTCACGCTCGAGCGGCCCCGGCGGGTCCGGCCTCCGGAGCTCCCCGAGGCGCTCGTGCCGTGGGTGGACCGGGGGGAGCTGGAGGACTCGCACGGCGAGCCCGCCCCCCACGCCGAGGCTGAGCTGGTCGCCGTCTACCAGGGTGCCGACGGGGAAGTCGAGCGTCTCGAGCACCAACGCCTGGCCGACCAACCGGAGGTGTCGGCGGCCTGGCACCGGTATCGCGACGGGTGGGAGCGGTGGGCGGCCGAGGACCGCCGTCTCGCGCCGATCTACCAGGTGTACAAGCGGCTGTTCGACGTCGAGCAGCTCAGCAACCAGCTCGGCGAGCAATTCGAGACGGTGTTGGGCGTTGGCCTGCTTGCCTGGGCGGGGCCGTCTGGCGTGGCACGCAAGCACCTGCTCACCATGCCGGCGGAGCTGCGCTTCGACGCGGAGACCGGGCGGATCACAGTGGGTCCGGCCGAGGACGGCGCGCGCTTGACCCTCGAGGAGGACATGCTCGAAGGCGGGCAGCTCCCGAGTCGCGAGGTCAGGCGGGAGCTGGACGAGCGGCTGGCGACGGCTGAGCCATGGGACCGGGCGACCGTCGACGCCCTGCTGCGCGCGTGGGTCCACGCGGCCGACACCCGGGGCTCATACGACCCTTCGGTTGTGCCACAGATCAGCGCCGATGGCAGCCCGCAGGTCCGCTTCGCGCCAGCGCTGATCCTGCGGCGCCGGTCGCCTCGCTCGCTGATCGACTTCTACGCCAGAGCCATCGGCCAGCTCAGGGACGAGGCCATTCCCGTGCCCGCGACGATCCGCGACATGGTGGAGATCCTCGACGACCTGGACCAGCCCGAGGCCCCGACCGGGTTGGACCCGCCAGAGGCCGGGACCCAAGCGCCACCGGCGGCCCCGGCTGAGCTGGAGGCGGCCACGACGGTCGAGCCAACGGGCGCCGCGGAGGTCTATTTTCCCTTGCCTTCCAACGACGAGCAGCTCCGGATCGTCGAGCGGCTCGCGCGGCACCGCGGCGTGATCGTGCAGGGTCCGCCCGGGACCGGGAAGTCCCACAGCATCGCCAACCTGATCTCGCACCTGGCGGCTCTCGGCAAGCGCGTCCTGGTGACCAGCCACACCGGCCGTGCACTGGAGGTGCTCAAGGGCACGCTCCCGCCGGACATCGCCCAGTTGTGCGTCCGCATGGTCGGCGACGGGCGCCGCGGAACCGGC
>JBEDUQ010000090.1:0-22822 GCA_040414855.1 Actinomycetota bacterium | reverse complement strand
GGCCGCCCTCCACGGCCGGGTCGAAGCGGGCGCGGAACAGCTCGATCAGCCGGCTCGCGATCGCCGGGTTGGCGGCCAGCGCCTCCTCCATGTAGCTCTGGCTGAAGGTCAGCTTGGTCTGGCGGAGGTATTTGCAGCAGGCGCGCAGCACGACGATCTCTCGCCACGTCAGGCCGGCGGCGAGCACCAGCTGGTTGAAGCCGTCGCTCTCGGCGTCGCCGCGCAGCGCCCGGGTGAACGCCTCCTGGAAGCGGCCACGGACCTCGTGCGGATCCAGCTCGCCGTGGTCGGCGTACGAGAGCCCGAAGTCGTGGATCCAGGCCACCGCGCCCTCGAACGGGTGGACGTCGTACGGCCGCTCCTCGACGACGCGAACGCCCATCGCCTCCAGCATCGGGACCGCTTCGGACAGCGGCAGCGGCTGCGCCGACGACAGCAGCTTGAACCGCAGCGTGCCCGCCGGCGCCTCCAGCGGGCGGTACAGGCTCATGCTCGCCGCGCCGCCGGAGATCAGCTCTTCGAGGTGCTGGATGTCGTAGATCGCACCGCGGGCGGAGAAGTCCTCGCGATAGGCGGCCGGGAACGCCTCGGCATAGCGGGCGAACATCTCGTTGCCCACTTCCTCGCCGAAGTACTCGAGCAGGCAGTCGTGCAGCTCGTCGCTCCACGAGCGGGTGGCCTCGGCGAGCTTGCTCTCGAGGTCGGCGGTGTCGACCTCCTCGACGTCCGCCCGCCCCTGCCGGACTCGGATGATGAAGTAGAGCCGCGCGAGCACGGACTCGGTCAGCCGCACCGAGAAGTCGAGGCTCTCGCCGTCCAGCGCCTCGGTGAGCGCCTGTTCGATGCGCCGCCGGACCGCCGTGGTGTAGCGGTCCCGTGGCACGTACACCAGGCACGACACGAAGCGGCGGTAGCGGTCCCGCCACATGAACAGGCGCACCCGCCTGCGCTCCTCGAGGCGCAAGATGCCCATGGCCACGTCGAAGAGCTGATCCTCCGAGACCTGGAACAGCTCCTCGCGCGGGAACGTCTCCAGGATGTTGAGCAGCGCCTTCCAGTCATGCCCGCCCGCCGGAAGGCCGGCGCGCTCCAGCACCTTGGTCACCTTGCGGCGCAGCACCGGGATCTCGCGCGGGTTCCGGTTGTAGGCGGCGGAGGTGTACAGCCCGAGGAAGCGCCACTCTCCGATGACCTGGCCCTCGCCGTCGAACCGCTTGACGCCGATGTAGTCGAGGTAGGACTGGCGATGGACGGTCGCCTTGGAGTTGGCCTTGGTCAGGACCAGCAGGTGCGGCTCGCGGGCCAGCCGGCGCACCTGGGCCGGGAGCTTGGCGAAGCTGTTGGACATCGGCCGGTCCGGCCTGTCGCGGAGGATCCCCAGACCGGTGCCCTGCACCGGTCGCAGCACGTCCTCGCCGTTGTGATCGTCCAGGTCGTACATGCGGTAGCCGAGGAAGGTGAAGTTCCCCTGGTCGATCCACTCGAGCAGCGACCTGGCCTCGCCGAGCTCGTCGGGGTCGACTCCGGGGGGCGGCTCGTCGGCAAGCTGACCGAGGATCTCGCGCACGCGCTCGCGCATCGGCCCCCAG
The DNA here is from genome assembly GCA_040414855.1 of Actinomycetota bacterium. GTDB lineage: Bacteria > Actinomycetota > CALGFH01 > CALGFH01 > CALGFH01 > DASVXQ01. The sequence continues at coordinate 21,233 of JBEDUQ010000090.1, read as the reverse complement.
TCCTCGAAGGCCACCCGGACGTCGGCGAGCACTCGCTCGATGCCCTCGCGGATGCGCTCGAGCACCGCGGGCTCGGTCTGACGGTCCACCTCGATGTGGATGAACGACTCGCGCAGGCCATTGAGCGGGCCGGTGCCGTCCGGGAGGATCTCCAGCAGCCCGCCGTCCTGGTCGCGGAGGACGGTTAGCACCGGGTGGATCGGCAGGTGGATGACCAGCCCCCGCCGGCTCAGCTCCATCGACACCGAGTCGACCAGGAAGGGCATGTCGTCGGTGATGACCTCGACCACCGAGTGGACCGACCGCCAGCCGTGCTCCTCGAACCTGGGGCTGTACACCCGCACCTTGGCGTCCCCGGGGAGGCGTTGCCGCTCGAAGTTCCAGGCGGCGAGCGCCGCGCCGTACAGGTCGCTGACCGCCCGCTGCTGGAGGTCGGCCGGGTCCACCCGCCGGTAGAACTGGCGCGTGAACGACTCGGCCTGGCCCACCTGCTCGGCTGGTACCCGGTCGTGAATCATCCCGATGATCCGGTCCAGGACCTCGGACTTGGCCTGCTCCGGCTGCGTCGGCATCGGTACTACCCCTCTTCGTCTCACCGGGGCCGCCGCGATCCTCGAGCACCCGGCCCCCGTTGGTCGGCGCGCTCCGCCAGAACCCAAGATGGCAGATCGCCGGGCGTTGGGGTAGAGAACCCGCGAGTCTGTGGATAACTTGGCAGCTGGCTCGCGCGAGCTTTGTCGACGTCGCCGCCGGCTCCTCGAACATGCCTCCTACCAGCGGCGATGCCGCAGCACAGGGCAGAGCGGCAAAGCCGGCGCCGGAGTCCGGGCCGACCCCTGTGGACAACCGTCGTGGGTGGTCGGACTCTGGGACTAGCATGGGCGAGCCCGAATCGGACCCGCTCGAATTGGACGCCTCGAAGGAGCCCAAGTGCCCGACCCCGTTCCATCCGAACCGACCGGCGGCGCGCTGGAGGGAGCGCCGGCCGGCCTCGCGCCCGCCGAGCTCGCCGAGCTCGCCGAGCTCGTCGGCGGCCTGAAATTCGATGCCCAGGGCCTGGTCGCCGCGGTGATCCAGGACCATGCCGACGCCACCGTGCTGATGGTCGGCTGGATGGACGCCGAAGCCGTGCGGAGGACGCTGACAACGGGCCGGACCTGGTTCTGGAGTCGCTCGCGACGCGAGTACTGGCAGAAGGGCGAGACCTCGGGAAACCGGCAGTACGTGCGCTCGGTCCACGCGGACTGCGACCGGGACACGCTGCTGGTGCGGGTGGAGCAGATCGGCGGCGCCTGCCACACCGGCGCCCGGAGCTGCTTCGACGAGGTCCTGCCCGCGGTGATCGGGTCGTCCAGGAGCACGGACCAGGCGTCCGCCGACCCCGGTCGACCCGGACCTGAGGAGTCCCCGGTCCCGAGCGGCGTCCGAGGTGAGACCCGACCATGACCGAATCCGGCGTTGGCGGGCTGCGCCCGTCGCTCGAAGATTTCGTCCAGCTCGCCAAGGAGTACACGGTGGTGCCGGTGTGGCGCGAGCTGCTCGGCGACCTCGAGACGCCGGTGAGCGCCTTCCGCAAGCTGGGCGACGCGGAGGGCTCGGTCCTACTCGAGAGCGTCGAGCACGGCGAGCGTTGGGGGCGCTTCTCGTTCATCGGGACCGACCCGTTCGCCACCTTCACCGCGCGGCGCGGCGAGGTGACCTGGACCGGCGAGCCGCCGGCCGGTCTGCCGTCGGGACCGCCGATGGAGGTCCTGCGTGCGGCCCTCAAACGGCTCCGCTCCCCGGCGATCCCCGGGCTCGCGCCGCTGTACGCCGGGGCGGTGGGCTACCTCGCCTACGACGCCGTCCGAGAGCTCGAGCGTCTGCCGGACCAGACCGAGGACGACCTCCAGCTCCCGGACGCGGTGCTGGTGCTGCCGCGCTCGGTGGTGGTGTTCGACCACCTCGGCCAGCGTCTGGCGCTGGTCGCGAACGTCCTGGTCGAGGACAAGACCGACCTGCCCGGCGCCTACCAGGACGCGGCTCGCCGGCTCGACGCGCTCGCCGACCGGCTCGCCGTCGCCGCCCCGAGCCCGCCGACCCCGCTGCCGACCGCCGGGCCCGCGGCCAAGGCGACCAGCGACCTCGAGCCGGGCCGGTACCAGCGCATGGTCTCGATCGCCAAGGAGCACATCCGCGCCGGCGACATCTTCCAGGTGGTCCCATCGCAGCGGTTCTCGGTCCAGACCACCGCGGACCCCTTCGACGTCTACCGGGTGCTGCGGGTCGTCAACCCGTCGCCGTACATGTACTTCCTGCGGCTGCACGGCGTCACCCTCGCCGGCTCCTCACCGGAGTCGCTGGTGACCGCCCAGGGCCGAGCTGCGAGCATGCGCCCGATCGCCGGCACCCGCCCGCGCGGCGCCGACCAGGCGGCGGACCTGGCGCTGGAACGCGAGCTGATCGACGACGAGAAGGAGCGCGCCGAGCACGTCATGCTGGTCGACCTCGCCCGCAACGACCTCGGGAGGGTCTGCCGACCTGGCACGGTCAAGGTCGAGGACCTGATGCGGGTCGAGCGCTACTCGCATGTCATGCACCTGGTCTCCGACGTGGTCGGCGAGCTGTCCGAGGGCGTGACCCCGCTGGACGTGCTGGCGGCGGCGTTCCCGGCCGGGACGGTGTCCGGGTCGCCAAAGGTCCGCGCGATGGAGATCATCGACGACCTGGAGCGGCATCGCCGGGGCCCGTACGCCGGCTGCGTCGGCTACTTCGACTTCTCGGGGAACCTCGACACCTGCATCACCATCCGGACCTGCGTGTTCGTGGGCGACACCGCCTACTGCCAGGCCGGCGCCGGCGTGGTGGCCGACTCGGTCCCGGCCCGCGAGGAGCGTGAGACCGAAGCGAAGGCACGGGCGCTGCTCGCCGCGGTCGCCGCGGCCGAGGCGCTGCCCGGTGCGCGCCGCAACCGGCCGGTGGTCGCGGACGCCTCGGGCGGCTCGGCCGATTCGGGGACCGGCGAGCCGGATCTCCCGGAACGCAGAATCTCGGAGGCGGAGCATGCCCGCTCCTGATGGCCCCGTCCCCGAATCGGCGCCGGAGATCGGCACGGGGAGCACGGCGGCTCGCGTCGCCACGCCGGTCGAGGGGCGCGGTTCGCTGCGTGCCACCCTGCTGGTGCTGCTGGTGGGTGTGCTGCTCGTGGTGTTCGGCGCCGGACGGGCATGGGCGATGCTCGAGGCGGCGGTGGCGGTCCCGAACGTCGGCAGCACCAAGGTGGGCGCGACCAGCCTGACCGGCAACGACCTGGCGCCGCTGTCGGCGCTGGCACTGCTGGCGCTGGTCCTGGTCGTCGGGATCGCGGTGACGCGCGGGCGCGGTCGCTGGGTGATCGGCGCCGTGCTGCTCGCGCTCGCGGTCGCGCTGCTGGCGCAGACCTCGGTCGCCGCCGGCCATGCCCGTTCCGACGCCGAGCGGCGCGCCAGGCAGGGCCAGGTCGTCGGCGTGCCCGCCGGCGGCGACCTCCGGGTGAGCACCTCTCGGAGCGGACCGCTGCTGGCGGTCGCCGGTGGCGTCCTGCTGCTCCTGGCCGGCGCCGAGACGGTGCGCCGGGGTTCCACATGGCCGAGCATGGGCGCCGCGTTTCGCGCGCCCCAGGACCGGCCCGAGCCGCGCAGTCCCGAAGGGGGCGAACCGCCTTGGGAGGGCGACTGAGGGACCTGGCGGGCGCCTGGTTGGGCCTGGGGCTGGTGGCCATGCTCGCCGCCGGTTGCGGTGGTGGAGGAAAGTCGCCGACCGCCACCTCGTCGACGGGCATCCCCGCGACCACGCTGGAGAACCCGCCGGGCGAGGGGTCGGCGCCGGTCCGGGCGAGCTGGCAGCGGCTGCCGCCCGCGCCGATCGAGCGAACCGAGGTGACCGCGGCCGCGCTCGGGTCCGACATCTATCTGATCGGCGGGTACCAGCGGGACGGCACCACGGTGCCCACGGTCCAGATCTACGACACCCGCGCCCGCCGCTGGCGCGAGGGACCGTCCCTGCCGCTGGCCGTCAACCACGCGATGGCCACGACGGTCGACGGAGCCGTTCACGTCTTCGGCGGCTACACCTCGGCCCACAGGCCCAGCGCGAGCGCGTTCCGGCTCGACGGCGGCACCTGGCGGCGGCTTCCCGACCTTCCGTCCGGGCGCGCCGCAGGCACGGCGGTCGCGCTCGGCCACACCGTCTACATCGCCGGAGGCATCGGGCCGCAGGGTCTCGCCACCACCATGCTGGTCTACGACGCCGCCACCCGGCACTGGTCGACCGGCCCCGGACCGCCGACGCCGCGCGAGCACCTCGGGGGCGCGGGCTTCGCCGGCAAGGTCTACACGATCGGCGGGAGGGTCGCCGGCCAGGGCGACCTGGGCGCCGTGGAGGCCTTCGACCCGGCGACGGGGCGGTGGACCGCGCTCGCGCCGCTACGCACACCGCGCGGCGGACTCGGCGCCACGGCGACCGCCAACGGCCTGGTGGTCGCCGTCGGAGGCGAGCCCTCGACGGAACGCAATTCGACCTTCGCCGAGGCCGACGCCTTCGACGTCCGCGTCGGCACCTGGCGGACGCTTCCTCCGATGCTCACCCCTCGCCACGGCCTCGGGGTCGCCGCCGTCGGCAACGTCGTCTATACGCTCGCCGGAGGTCCGCAGCCCGGCCTCCACGTCTCCTCGGCCGCGGAGGCGATCGACCTGGGCCGGCCGCCACCCTGATCGACGGTCGAGTGGGCAACCGTCCCCAGGGCGTCGGCGCCCCGCGCGGGCCCTGACCCTGCGCGCGGCGTCGACCCTGTCGCCACCGGCGTCCCTACCTGGCGCCGCGGTGAGCAGGGCGCTTCATCCCGCTCGAACCTTGCATGGCCGCCTTCCGAACCTGGGCGCGGGATGCTACCAATTGGCGAGAGCGCTGGGACGTCGGACGTTGGCAGGAAAGGCAGTCTCGTGACCGTCGAGCACCCCGGGATGGGGGACAAGGGGACCATCCTCGTCGTCGAGGACGAGGAGTCGATCGCCGATCTCATCCGTCTCTATCTGGAGCGGGACGGGTTCCGCGTGGTGTGGCGAAGCGATGGCCGTTCCGGCCTGTCCGCGGTGGCGACCGAGCATCCGCGGCTGGTCGTGCTGGACCTGATGCTGCCTGGCATGGACGGCTTCGAGGTGACCCGCGCGCTGCGCGCGAACGGCGGGCACACCCCGATCATCGTGGTGACCGCCCGGGAGGAGGAGGCCGACCGGGTGCTCGGCCTGGAGCTGGGCGCCGACGACTACGTGACCAAGCCGTTCTCGCCGCGCGAGCTGGTCGCCAGGGTCAAGGCCGTGCTTCGGCGCGCCGAGCCGGAGCCCGAGGAGTCCGGCGAGCAGGCCATGCACCTCGGCAACCTGACGGTCGACCCTGCCCGCCGCGAGGTCGTCTTCGAGGCCCGGCCGGTCGAGCTGACGGCGCGGGAGTTCGACCTTCTCAGCTACCTGGTCCGCAACCGTGGCCTGGTGCTCACCCGCGACCAGATCCTCGAGCGCGTGTGGGGCTACTCGTTCCCGGCCGACACCCGCACGGTGGACGTCCACATCCGTCAGCTCCGCGCCAAGCTCGGCGACCGCGCGCCGATCCGCACCATCCGCGGGGTCGGCTACAAGGCCGACGACCGGGGGTAGGACGTCGATGAGCTGGGGGACCGGTGGCGACGGCGACGACCCGGTCGGTCGAGCCCGCCGGCGCCTGACCGAGGGCACCTGGCGGGTCCGTAAGCGGACCGAAGGGTTCTTGCGACCGCGGTCCGACCCCTGGGCTCCTTCGGCGGAGGCGCCTCCCGAGCAGGGCTCGGCCGGCTGGACGCAACCGACCAACGCGGCGCCGTCGAGCTCGACCCCCGAGATCGCCCTCGGCCGGCAGGGTGGCGGCCCGGGGTCGCTACGGAAGCGGCTGCTCTGGTCCTTCGTCGGGGTCGCGGCGCTGGCGGCCCTGATCGTCGGCATCGTCACGCTCTCCCTGGTCCGCCTCGCCAGCATCAGCGGCCTCGAGCAGCAGCTCCGCGACCAGGCGGAAGCCGCATCGGTGACGATCGGCGGGGGGCCGGCTCCGTGCCCGACCCTGGCCGCGCTGCGGGCCGTCCACACCGAGCTGTACCTGGTCGGCTCCGACGGCACGCCGCAGGCGGTCAGCTGCCGTCCGTTCCGCGGCCGGCTCGCGGCCCCGGTCGCTCCAACGCCGAACGTCGACCTGCGCGGCGCCCTCAGCGAGGGATCGATCCAGACCGGCAGCCAGGGCACGGTCGTGTACGCGGTCGCGCCGCTACCGCAACCGCTGGTAGACCTGCGCGGCGTCCAGTACACGGGCGTGCTGCTGACCCACTCCAGCGGCGGTGTGGCGATCGGGCTGGTTGGCGGGGTCGCTTGGCGGCTGCTGCTGGCGACCGGCCTGGCCGTGGCGATCGCCGCCGTCGTCGCCTGGCTGCTCGCCGGCCGGCTCACCGCGCCGCTGCGCCACCTCGCCGGCGCGGCCCGCCAGCTCGGCGGCGGGCAGCTCTCCACCCGCGTCCAGGTCGAGGGCGACGACGAGGTCGCCGAGGTCGGGGCGGCGTTCAACGAGATGGCCGCCGACATCGAGCACAGCCAGGGCGAGCAGCGCGCATTCCTGGCCAGCGTCAGCCATGAGCTGAAGACGCCGCTCACCGCCGTCCAGGGCTACACCGAGGCGCTGCTCGACGGGACCATCTCCGATCCCCCCGAGCGCCAGCGAACACTCGAGCGCATCCACGGCGAGACGCTGCGGCTCGCGCGCCTGGTGCAGGACCTCATCGACCTCGCCCGGCTTGGCCGCGGCCAGTTCGCGGTGAGCCCGGTCGACGCGGACGTGTCCTCGGTCGTCCGTGAGGCCGTCGCCGCCGCCGGCGACCGGGCGCTCGCCCAGGGCGTGACCGTCGAGCAGCAGGTCCCGAGCGCGCCGCTGCTCGCGCACGTCGACCCCGGGCGGCTGCGCCAGGTGCTCGACAACCTGCTCGACAACGCCACCCGGTCCAGCCCGACGGGCCGGCCGGTGCTGGTTGTGGCGCGCCCGCTTCGTAGCGGCTGGGTCGAGGTCGCGGTGGTCGACCGTGGCCCCGGTATCGCCGCGGAGGACCTGCCGCGGGCCTTCGACCGCGGCTACCTGTGGTCGCGCTATCGCGGCACGCGTACGGTCGGCTCGGGTCTGGGGCTGGCGATCGTCAAGGCGCTCTGCGACGCGATGGGGGTCGAGATCCGCGCGGAGTCCGGTCATGACCACAGAGGTGGCGGCACCGCGTTCCGGCTCGCGCTGCCGCCCGCCAGGCCGGCCCCGTCGCCATGGGCGCCGCCGGCACGCGAGCTGCCCACACCGCGCTAGCCGCCTTCCCGCACCGCGCCGGCGAGCTGCGTACGCCGCGACTGGGCGGCCTTCCCGCACCGCGCCGGCGAGCCGCGCACGACGCGCCGGCGACCTTCCCGTCCCGCGCCGGCGACCTGCGTGACGCCGGTTTGTCCGGCGATTGGCACCCCGCGATCCGGGGTTGTCCACAGATTCCGAACGAGCCGCCGACGGCGAGGAGGAGGCCGATAGAATCGGCGCATGTCCAGTCAATCGAGCTTCCTCGCCCGAGCCAGCGCCGGGGCGCGCCTGGCGGCCGAACGGCGCGCCTCGGAGCTGCCGATCGCGGAGCTCAGGCGCGCGGCCGCCGCCGCACCACCCGCGCGGGGCTTCCGCGCGGCCGTCTCGCGCTGGTCCGACAACCGCGGTGACGGGCCGGCCGGCGGCGAGGTCGCGCTGATCGCCGAGGTGAAGCGGCGATCGCCCTCGAAAGGCGACCTCCGGCCGGACCTGGACCCAGCGGCGCTCGCCGGCGCCTACCGCGACGGCGGCGCCAGCGCGATCAGCGTGCTCACCGAGCCGGAGCACTTCGCGGGCAGCGCCGGCGACCTCCGCAAGGTCCGCGCGGCGGTCGACCTGCCGGTGCTGCGCAAGGACTTCGTGACCCTCCCGTACCAGGTATGGGAGGCACGTGCCTGGGGCGCGGACGCGGTCCTGCTGATCGTCGCCGCGCTCGAGCAGGCCGAGCTGGACGAGTTGCTGGCCGAGGCGTCGGCCGCGGGCATCGACGCGCTGGTCGAGGTCCACAGCCGCGAGGAGGCGGCAAGGGCGTCGGCGGCGGGCGCCGGGCTGATCGGCGTCAACGCCCGCGACCTCTCGACCCTCACAGTCGACACGCGCCGCTTCGCCGAGCTCCGGGACGCGCTCCCGGCGTCGGCCACGCTGGTGGCCGAGAGCGGCATCCGCAACCGGGCCGACGTCGAGGCCGCCGGGAACGCCGGCGCGGACGCCGTGCTCGTCGGTGAGACCCTGGTCCTCGCCGCCGATCCCGAGGCGGCCGCCGCCGGCCTCCTCGGTCGGGAACGAACCGTCACCCCTGGCAGCCCTCCGACAAAGGATGGATGACATGGCCGAGCCAAGGAAGATCCTGCTGGGCGAGGACGAGCTGCCGACCGCGTGGTTCAACATCGCCCCGTCCCTGCCGAGCCCTCCCGAGCCCTACCTGCACCCGCAGACCCGGGAGCCGGTCGGTCCGGACGCGCTGACGCCGCTGTTCCCGATGGCGCTGATCCAGCAGGAGGTCAGCACCGAGCCGTGGATCGACATACCGGGGCCGGTCCTGGACACCTACCGCATCTGGAGGCCCACGCCGCTGATCCGCGCGCTCGACCTCGAGCGGGCGCTGGGGACCCCGGCCCGGATCTACTACAAGTACGAGGGCGGCTCGCCGGCGGGCTCGCACAAGCCGAACACCGCGGTGCCGCAGGCGTATTACAACGCCCAGGAAGGCGTCCGACGGCTCACCACCGAGACGGGGGCCGGCCAGTGGGGCAGCGCGCTCTCGTTCGCCTGCTCCCGCTTCGGGCTCGACTGCCGCGTCTACATGGTGCGGACCTCGTATGACAGCAAGCCGTACCGCCGCTCGATGATGGAGACCTGGGGCGCGTCCGTGGTGCCGTCGCCCTCGGAAGAGACCAACGCGGGACGGGCGGTGCTCGCCAAGGACCCCGACTCGCCAGGCTCGCTGGGGATCGCCATCTCCGAGGCGGTGGAGGCCGCCGCGACCGTCGAGGACACGCACTACGCGCTCGGCAGCGTCCTCAACCACGTCCTGCTGCATCAGACGGTCATCGGTCTCGAGCTGAAGACCCAGCTCGACAAGGCCGGCGTGCAGCCCGACGTGATGGTCGGCTGCGTCGGTGGCGGCTCGAACTTCGGCGGCTTCAGCTTCCCGATGCTGGCCGACAAGATCGCCGGCAAGGTCGGCACGCGCTTCGTGGCCGTCGAGCCGACCGCCGCCCCGACCCTCACCAAGGGCCGCTTCGACTACGACCTCGGCGACCAGGCGGGCATGACCCCGCTGATCCGCATGTACACCCTGGGCGCGGACTTCGTGCCGGCACCCATCCACGCGGGCGGCCTGCGGTACCACGGCGACTCGCCGCTGGTGTCGCTGCTCGTCAAGGAGGGCCTGGTCGAGGCGGTCGCCTACCCGCAGTCCAAGGTGTTCGAGTCGGCGGTGCAGTTCGCCCGCACCGAGGGCGTGGTGCCGGCGCCCGAGCCGGCGCATGCCATCCGCGCGGTCGTCGACGAGGCGCTTCGCTGCAAGGAATCCGGCTCCGCCGAGACGATCGTCTTCAACCTCTGCGGGCACGGCCACTTCGACCTCAAGGCGTACGACGACTATCTCTCAGGGAGCCTGCTCGATGTCTGAACCGGATCGCGACCGCGCCGCGGTGCTCGAGGCGTCGCCGCCCAACGGCGACGTCCAGTCCCGCGGTCGCGCCGCCGTCCAGCCTCGCCCGGTCCGGCACCGGCCGGACCCGCTCGGCCACTTCGGCCCTTGGGGCGGCCGCTTCGTGCCCGAGGTGCTGATGGCGGTCATCGACGAGCTGGCGACCGCCTTCGACGACGCCATGGCCGACCCGGCGTTCCTCACCGAGCTCGACGAGCTGCGCCGCTCCTATGCCGGCCGGCCCACACCGCTCACACCCGCCCGGCGGCTCTCCGCCGAGCTCGGCGTCGAGGTGTGGCTCAAGCGCGAGGACCTGCTCCACACCGGCGCGCACAAGCTCAACAACGCGCTCGGCCAGCAGCTGCTGACCAAGCGGATGGGCAAGCCGCGGGTCATCGCCGAGACCGGCGCGGGCCAGCACGGAGTCGCCACCGCCACGGTCGCGGCGCTGCTCGGCCAGGAGTGCGTCGTCTACATGGGCGAGGAGGACACCCGGCGCCAGCACCTCAACGTGGTGCGCATGCGGCTCCTCGGCGCGGAGGTCCGGTCGGTTTCGACCGGGACGGCGACCCTGAAGGACGCGGTGAACGAGGCGCTCCGCGACTGGGTCGAGTCCGTGCGGACCACCCACTACGTGATCGGCTCCGCCGTCGGGCCGCACCCGTTCCCGCTGATGGTGCGGGAGTTCCAGCGGGTCATCGGCGAGGAGGCGCGGGCCCAGTTCGACGCCTCGGCGGGCGGTTCGCCCGAGCTGGTGGTCGCCTGCGTCGGAGGCGGCTCCAACGCGGCCGGGATGTTCGCGCCGTTCGTCGACGACGACGGCGTGCGCATGGTCGGCGTCGAGGCGGGCGGGCGAGGGCCCGGGGCCGGCGACAACGCCGCCTCCAACACCTTCGGCCAGCCGGGCGTCCTGCACGGTGCGCGCGCCTACGTCCTCCAGGACGATGACGGGCAGGTGCTGCCGACACACTCGATCTCCGCTGGCCTCGACTACCCGGCGACCGGGCCCGAGCACGCCTACTGGAAGGACAGCGGCCGGATCACCTACACCGAGGTCCCGGACGGCGTCGCCCTGGAGGGCTTCAAGCTGCTGGCGCGCACCGAGGGAATCCTGCCGGCGCTCGAGCCGAGCCACGCGATCGCCTGGCTCGCCGACGCTGCGAAGCGCGGCGAGGTGGCCCCGGGCACGCGCGTGCTGCTGTGCCTGTCGGGCCGCGGCGACAAGGACGTCGAGACGGTCGCCAAGGCGCTCGGGGACGAGGTGGCGCGATGACCTTCACAGCCGCTGAGACGGCGGCCCCGCGCGCGCCGGTCGACCGGCTCGAGGCGCGCCTGGCCGAGGCCTGCGGCGATGGCCGCGCCGTGCTGGTGACCTACGGCGTCGCCGGCTACCCCGACCGCGCCACCGCGGTCGCGGCCTTCCGGGCGATGGCCGAGGCGGGCGCCGACGTGCTCGAGGTCGGACCGCCGTACTCCGACCCGCTGATCGACGGTCCGGTCATCCAGCGCGCCGTCCAGGCTGCGCTCGACCAGGGAACCCGCCTCGACCACGTGTTCGCGATGGTGAGCGAGCTGACCGCCGACCCGTCGATGCCGCCGGTGGTGCTGCTGCTGTACTACAACCTGATCTCGCACCGCGGTCCGGAGCGGTTCGCCAAGGAGCTGGCGGCGTCGGGGGCGTGTGGCGCCGTGGTCGCGGACCTGCCGCCCGAGGAGGCGGGGGAGTGGCTCGCCGCCGCCGAGCGCGCGTCGATCGCGCCGGTGTTCCTCGCCGCGCCGACCTCGACCGAGGCGCGGCTCGACGCGGTAGCCAAGGCGGGCCGGGGGTTCGTGTACGCGCAGGCGACGCTAGGCGTGACCGGGCTCCGGGCTTCGCTCGCGGCGGGGATCGACGAGCTGGTCGGCCGGATCAGGACGCACACCGACCGGCCCGTCTGCGTCGGTATCGGCGTCTCGAACGCCGAGCAGGCGACGACGGTCGCGCGCTTCGCGGACGGCGTGATCGTCGGCACCGCCCTGGTGCGGCGGCTCGGCGAGGACGGGGTCGAGGGGGTGCGCGCCCTGACCGCCGAGCTCGCCGGCGCCGTCCGGTCCGCCCGCGCCACACCCGCGGCCGACGGGAGCGGCTGACCGGTCCGCTCGGCCGCGAGACCGATCGGCCGCGAGACCGATCGCCCGGGGACCGATCGCCCGGGGACCGATCGCCCAGGGACCGATCGCCCGGGACCGGCCGCCCGGGACCGATCGCCCAAGGGGCCGGCGCGGCTAGCCGCGATCTGGGTCGGGCGCGGCTGTGGCCGGACCGGGGTCCAGGATCGACGCGGCGGCGGCAGGTTCGCTGAGCTCGAGACCGACCTGGTCGGCGATGAACGCGAGCACGTCGGCCTGGAGGTCGATGGTGCGCGCGACCGAGCGGGCGCCGTGGCCGACCTCGCGCTCGGCGCGGAAGAGGATCGGGCGGTCGGCGCTGGTGGCCCACTGGAGGGCGGCACAGAGCTTGCGGGCGTGAAGCGGGTCGACGCGGGTGTCGGACTGGAACACGGTGAACAGGACGGCCGGATATGCGGTTCCCCTGTCCACGTGGTGGTAGGGCGAGTAGCCGTAGAGCCAGCCGAACTCGACCGGGTCGTCGGCGCGCCCGTACTCGTCGTTCCAGGTCTCGCCGAGCCCGAAGCGCTCGTAGCGGACCATGTCGAGCAGCGGCGCGCTGCACACGACGGCGCGGAACAGCTCCGGCCGCTGGGTCAGCGAAGCGCCGACCAGCAGGCCGCCGTTGGAGCCACCGGAAATCGCCAGCCGCCCGGGCCGGGTGTAGCCGGCCGAGACGAGGTGCTCGGCGGCGGCGGCGAAGTCGTCGAAGACGTTCTGCTTGTGCTCGCGCATGCCGGCGCGGTGCCAGGCCTCGCCCTCCTCGCTGCCGCCGCGCAGGCCAGCGATGGCGTAGACGCCGCCAAGCTCGACCCAGGCCCCGATGGTCGCGCTGTACGCGGGCGTGAGCGCGATGTTGAAGCCGCCGTATCCATAGAGGATGGTCGGCCGCTCGCCGTCGGGCTCCAGACCGTGGCGGCGCAGCACGAACATCCGCACCTCGGTGCCGTCCTTGGAGCGATAGGACTCCTGCGTGGCGACGATCCCGGGGAGCTCGACGGTGCCCGGGGCGCTCATCCAGGTCTCGAACGCGCCGCTGGACACCTGGTGGCTGAACACCATCGGCGGGGTGGTGAAGTCGCTGTAGCCGATCCAGACCTCGTCGCCGCCCTCGGGCCGCGCGGTCAGCCCGACCACGGATCCTGGGGTCGGCAGCGGCACGCTTGCCCGGTGGGCGCCGGTCGCGCGGTCGTGGACGTGGACGCCGCCGACCGCGTGCAGGGTGCGCGCGACCACGATGGCGTCGTCGGTCAACACGAAGCCCTCGAGCACGCCCTCGGACTCGGCGACGACCTCGCGCCAGCGGCCGGGCGCGGGATCGGTCGGGTCGGCGACGACCACCCGGAACCGGGGCGCGCCGAGGCTGGTCCGCAGCCAGAGCTTGCCGTCGGGCTCGACCCCGCCCCAGGTCTCGGCGTCCACGCCTTCCTGGATCGGCCGCAGCACACCGTCGCCGTGCAGGTCGGCGATGTAGAGGTCATTGCGCGGCGCGGTGCCGACCGAGGCGCCGATGACCAGCCAGCGGCCGTCTCGGGAGACGCTGATGTCGTGGTACTCGGTCTTGTCGCGGCCCTCCCCGAACAGCATCACGTCGTCGGAGACCGGACCGCCGACCTGGTGCCGCCAGGCGCGCCGGTGGAACCAGCCTTCGCCCTCCGGAACCTGGTCGGCGCCGAGCCGCCTGCCGTAGACATACTCCTCGCCGCCTGGCAGCCAGGCCACCACGCAGGCGCGGGTCCGCTCGATCGGGCCCTCGACGGTCTCGCCGGTGGCGACGTCGAGCACCCACAGCAGTGGCTCCTCGTCCCCGCCCCGTGACAACTGATAGGCGACCCTCGCGCCTTCGAGCGAGACGAACCAGCCGTCGAGCGTCACGGTCCCGTCCGGGGCCAGCGCGCCCGGGTCGACCAGCGCCCGCTCGGAGCCGTCGGCCTCGCGAACGATCAGGACCGGGTGCTCCTGGTCGCCGAGCCGCCGCTCGAAGAACCAGCGTCCCTGGCGCACCACGGGAGCGCTGGCAAGCCCGGCGCCCAAGAGGCGGCCGATCCGGTCGGAGAAGACCTCGCGGTCGCGGCGCTCGGCGATCCAGTCCTCGAACAGGCTCGACTGCGCCTGGCTCCATGCGACCGCCTCGGGCGTGTCGGGGTCTTCGAGCCAGCGGTAGGGGTCGGCGACGGCTTGGTCGTGCAGCTTCTCGACGAGGTCGAGGCGGGAGGTCGGGGGATAGCGCATGGGGTGCAGCCTAGCCGAGGTCCCGGACGGCGACCACATTGTTCCGGGCTCCCGAGCTGATCCGTTTCGGCGGGTCGCCGTGTCCGGCGGTGTGGGATGGTGCCCGAGGCGGGACTCGAACCCGCATGCCCTTTCGGGCAATCGCTTTTGAGGCGATCGCGTCAACCGATTGCGCCACTCGGGCCAGAGATTCAGGTAGGAGGGTAGCGGAAACCCGAGCGGTCCAGAAAGCCCGCGCGCCCACCCAGCGCAGCCGATCCGGCCCCTCTCGCGAGGCTTCGATCAGCTCCGCGGATGAGCGATTTGGTGCAATCGCACGCCGCGGCGGTGCGGTCGCCGCGAGGGCGCCCAGGGCGGCGAGGGAAAGGCCGACTCCGGGGCGGACCTTGGAAGGCGGGCGTGCGGAAGGGGTCCGTGCTGGCGGTTCGGTGGATGGCGGGCGTGGCGAACGCCGGGCGTTGAAGGCGGCAACCGCGCCGGCGCGCCGCGGACCGAGCGAGTCGTTCGGGGCGACGAAGTGGTCAGACCGGTCGACGACGACGCGGGGCGCACCACTGACGTTGGTGGCAAGGTCAGCTGTTCGCGGGGTCCACTGCTTGCCTGGCGACGTGCTGTACAGTGCAGTCGCGCATGACCGCCGTGGCCGAGACGAGACGCGCAGTTGCTGCGTCCGCGCCGACGTTCCCGTCTCGGCGGGTCGAATCGGAGGGCGTGGCGCTCCAAGTCCCCAGGGACGTGGCGCTCCCCGAGCGTAGCTCGCGGGTCGGCCGCGGGACGGTGGACTCGCGCTTGCGTCGCCGTCGTCCCGGAACGGGGCGGGGGCGGCCGGTGGTGGGACGGTCGTCGCTTGGCGTAAGCCAGCGACCAATTGAAGGAAGGCGCGAGCATCGTGGGCATCAAGCGAAACCAACTCAAGCATCGATCGAGCGTCCTGGTCGCGCTCGTGGCCGGGCTGGCGCTGCTCCTGGCGGCGTGCGGCGGCAACAACTCCTCGTCGGGCTCGTCCAGCGGAAGCTCGAGCGGCGTGACCGACCTCGGCAAGCAGCTGCCCGCTGCGATCCAGCAGTCGAAGCAGCTCAAGATCGGCTCGGACGTCGCCTACGCGCCGGTCGAGTTCTTCAAGGTCGGCACCCAGGATGTGCAGGGCATCGACTGGGACCTCGCCCAGGCGATGGGCCAGAAGCTCGGGGTCACCGTCAGCTTCCAGAACACGACCTTCGACGGCATCATCCCGGCGCTCACGGCCAAGCGCTTCGACCTGATCATGTCGGCGATGAGTGATACCCCCGAGCGGCAGAAGCAGATCGACTTCATCGACTACTTCAACGCCGGGACCTCGATCCTGGTCAAGAAGGGCAACCCACAGGGCATCCAGTCGCTGGACGACCTCTGCGGCAAGACGATCGCGCTCCAGAAGGGCACCACCCAGGTGGACGTGGCGACGGCGCAGCAGGACAAGTGCAAGGCGGCCGGCAAGCCGAAGATCAACGTCCTGACCTACGACAAGGACACCGACGCGCAGCTCCAGGTTCGCAGCGGTCGCGCGGTCGCCGACATGAACGATTTCCCGGTGGCGGCCTACGCGGCGCAGACCATCGGCGGCGGCAGCGACTTCGATGTCGTCGGCCAGCAGATCGAGGCCGGCCCGTACGGCATCGGCGTCCGCAAGGACGACACCCAGCTGCGCAACGCGATGCAGGCGGCGCTGAAGGCGATCGTCGCCGACGGCACCTACGACCAGATCCTCCAGAAGTGGAACGTCAGCCAGGGCGCGCTCAAGACCGCCGCCATCAACGGCGGCCAGTAGCGGAGGACGTCGCGGTCCGATGACGGACGATGACTGACATGGAGCGGAGCGGCGCCCACCCCGGCGTGGGCGTCGCTCCTCCCGGCGAGCGGCCGGTCGAGCAGATCAAGGCGATCCCGGTCAGGCACTGGGGCCGCTGGGTGTTCGCCGGGGTCGTGCTGCTGCTGGTGGTCTGGCTCGGCACGGCCGTGGTCAGCTCGCACTTCGCGAGGTGGAACGAGGTCCGTCACTTCCTCACCGCTTCAACCATCCTCCAGGGCCTGGGCAACACGATTGTCATCAGCCTCATCGCACAGGCGGTGGGAATCGTCCTCGGCGTGATCCTGGCGGTGATGCGGCTGTCGCGGAACTCGGTGCTGAGCGCGGTCAGCAGCATCTACATCTGGTTCTTCAGGGGCACGCCGGTCCTGGTGCAGCTGATCTTCTGGTACAACATCGGGATCATCTTCCAGACGTTCTCGATCGCGATCCCCTTCACCGGCATCACCCTGTTCTCGCGGCCGATGAACGACGTGATGACACCGTTCGTCGCGGCGCTGTTGGGCTTGGCGCTGAACGAGGGCGCCTACATGGCCGAGATCGTCCGCGCCGGGATCCTGTCGGTAGACGAGGGCCAGTCGGAGGCGGCCAGCGCGCTGGGGATGACCTCGGGCATGACCATGCGCAGGATCGTGCTGCCGCAGGCGATCCGGGTGATCATCCCGCCGACCGGCAACGAGTTCATCTCCATGCTGAAGACCTCGTCACTGGTGTACGTGACCACCTTCGGCGAGCTGATGCGGCGCGCCAGCGACATCTACGCCACCAATTTCCTGGTGATGGAGCTGCTGATCGTCGCCAGCATCTGGTACCTGGTGCTCACCAGCGTCGCCAGCGTCGGCCAGTATTACCTCGAGCGGCGCTATTCGCGGGGCACCTCGCGCGCGCTGGCGGAGACGCCGCTGCAACGCGTCCGGCGCAACCTCGCACCGGGCAGGCTGATCAGCAGGCAGGAGAACCACAGGCGATGATGACGACTGTGCCGATGGTCAAGGCCGAGGGCGTCCACAAGCGGTTCGGCCGGCTCGAGGTCCTGTGTGGCGTCGACCTCGAGGTGCGGCGCGGCCAGGTGGTGGTGGTGATCGGGCCGTCGGGGAGCGGCAAGTCGACCTTCCTCCGCTGCATCAACCACCTCGAGAAGATCAACGCGGGAAGGCTGTACGTCGACGGCGAGCTGGTCGGCTACCGGCAGCGCGGCGACCGGCTGTACGAGCTCAAGGAGCGCGAGGTCGCCAGCGGGCGCTCCGAGATCGGCATGGTCTTCCAGCGCTTCAACCTGTTCCCGCACATGACCGCGATCGGCAATGTCGTCGAGGCGCCGATCAAGGTCAAGGGCATGCCGCGCGCGCGGGCAATTGAGCGGGGGCGCGAGCTGCTCGCGCAGGTCGGCTTGGCGGACAAGGAGCGCAGCTATCCGGCGCAGCTATCCGGCGGCCAGCAGCAGCGGGTGGCGATCGCGCGGGCGCTGGCGATGGAGCCGAAGCTGATGCTGTTCGACGAGCCGACCAGCGCGCTGGACCCGGAGCTTGTCGGCGAGGTGCTGGAGGCCATGAAGAAGCTGGCGGCCAGCGGCATGACCATGATCGTTGTGACGCACGAGATGGGCTTTGCCAGGGAGGTCGGCGACCACCTGGTGTTCATGGACGGCGGCGTCATTGTGGAGGACGGCAAGCCCGCCGACGTCCTCGCGCGTCCGAGCAACCCGCGCACGAAGTCGTTCGTGGCAAAGATCCTGTAAGCGTCGGCCCCGTGCTGTCCGCGAAGGAGATCCGTTCGGCAAGAGGAGTTCCGGAGGATCACTCGGGACCGCACCTCGATCCAGGGGCGTGGTAGCGGGAAGCCTGTGGATCGGAAAGGGTCCCGGGCGGGGGCACCGAGGAGCCTTTGGCTCCGTTCGCACCTTCCCCGAGTGCGCTCGTTCTCTACTCGGCCCTTCGGACCCCCGCACCGGATGGACCAGCGGAGCCCGCGTGGACCCCGAGAGCGGCAAGCTAACAGCCGCCCTCGCTCGGGTCAACTTACTGAGATCCTTGTGGCACAACGGTTTCGCGGATCAGCGCAGGTGCGACCTGCGGCGATGCAAGTCGAGATGATCCCCGTCCGGACAAGATTGTCCCGTGTGGTGGAACAGTTCACCGCGTGTCCCACCGGCTTCCGCGAGACTGTCCACAATCGTCCCGTGACCGGCTCGGTGGTCCGGTCGCGCTGTTAGACTCGCCTGCGTGGCGACGACTTCTTCTTCCACCCGATCGAGCGCGGCCAAGGGCGCGCCGAGCCGGCGTGCGACCGGTACGACTAAGGCGACAACGGCATCGGCGGCCTCCGCCGAGTCCGCCGGCGAGCAGGCACGGCCGCTGGTCCTCCTCGACGGTCACAGCATCGCCTACCGAGCGTTCTTCGCGCTGCCGAGCGACCTGGCGACCACCACCGGGCAACAGACCAACGCCGTGTACGGCTTCACCTCCATGCTGGTGAAGCTGTTCGGAGAGGTCGCGCCCGACCGCATCGCCGTCTGCTTCGACCTCGGCCGCCCCGCCTACCGCTACGAGATCTACACCGAGTACAAGGCGAACCGCCGCACCACCCCCGACGAGTTCGCATCGCAGATGCCCTTGATCCGCGAGGTGCTCGACGCCCTGCGCATCCCGGTCGTCGAGGTGGCCGGCTACGAGGCCGACGACGTGATCGCCACGCTGGTCCGCGAGGGGACCGAGCGCGGCGTGCCGGTGCTGATCGTCAGCGGCGACCGCGACACGCTCCAGTTGGTCGACGACGACGCCGGCATCAAGGTGATGATGACCTCGCGTGGCATCACCGACACGCGCACCTACGACTCGGCGGCGGTGCTGGAGCGCTACGGCGTCCCGCCCGAGCGCTACGTCGACATCGCCGCGCTGCGCGGCGACCCTTCGGACAACCTGCCCGGCGTGCCCGGCATCGGCGACAAGACCGCCACCAAGCTGGTCCAGGCCTACGGCACGGTCGAGGGCGTGCTCGAGCACGTCGACGAGTTGCGCGGCAAGCAGAAGGAGAACGTCGCCGCCCACGCCGAGGACGTGCTGCGCAACAAGCAGCTTGCGACCCTGCGTCGGGACGTGCCGCTGCCGCTGACCGTCGACGACCTCCGCATGGGCGCCTGGGACCGCACCCAGATCCAGCGGCTGTTCGACACCCTCGAGTTCCAGGGGTTGCGCGACCGCCTGTTCTCCGCGGTCACCGAGCCGGCGCCCTCCGACGTCGGCTTCGAGGTCGACGCGCACCTGCTGCCCGAGGGCGGGCTGCCGGTGTGGCTGTCGCGGATCGCCGAGGGCGCGCCGGTCGCGACCGCCGCGCGGCTCGACACCAGCCCCGGCCGTGCCGAGCTGCTCGGCGTGGCGCTGTGGGCCGAGGGCCACGGCGCGGTCTGGCTCGATCTCACAACCATCGACCCCGCCGACTTCGAGGCGCTCGGCGACCTGTTCGCCGACCCGAAGCGGCCCAAGTTCGCCCACGACGCCAAGAACCTCTTCCTGGCGGTGTGGGAGCGCGGTCTGCGGCTGGAGGGGCTGGCGATCGACACCGCGGTCGCGGCTTATCTCTCCGAGCCGGCGCAGCGCAGCTACGACCTCGGCGATCTGGCCCTCCGCTACCTCCGCAAGGAGCTGCGGCCCGAGGGCGCCGGGGACAACAGCGAGCCGGCGGGCGAGGGCACCCAGCTCGCCTTCGAGACCGCGGAGGAGGCCGAGCAGGCCTGGCGCGACTGGTGCCTGCGCGCCCAGGCGGTCGGCGAGCTGGCCGAGCGGCTCTCGGTCGAGCTGGACGAGCTGGGCATCGCGCAGCTCGACCGTGAGGTCGAGATTCCGCTGGTGCCGATCCTGGCCAAGCTGGAGCGGACCGGGATCGCCATCGACCTGTCGGTGCTCGGCGAGATCGGCGACCGGCTCGAGGCCCGCATGCTCGACCACGAGTCGCGCGTGTACGAGCTGGCCGGCGAGAAGTTCAACATCGGCTCCAACCCACAGCTCCAGGAGATCCTCTTCGAGCGGCTCCAGCTGCCGAAGACACGGCGGATCAAGACCGGCTACACCACCGACGCGAACTCGCTGGCGGCGCTGGCCGGGACCCACCCGATCATCGAGGAGCTGCTCGGCTACCGCGAGGTCGCCAAACTCAAGAACACCTACGTCGATGCGCTGCCGAAGCTGGTCGTCCCGGGGACGGGCCGCATCCACGCGCAGTTCAACCAGCTGGTCGCGACCACCGGGCGGCTTTCCAGCCAGAACCCCAACGTGCAGAACATCCCGATCCGCACTGAGCTGGGGCGCGAGATCCGCCGCGCGTTCGTCGCCGGGGTCGGCGCCGAGGGCCTGCTGGTGGCCGACTACGCCCAGATCGAGTTCCGCGTGCTGGCGCACCTGGCCGCGGACGAGCAGCTGGTGGCCGCGTTCCTGTCCGGCGAGGACGTGCACGCGACCGTGGCCGGCATGGTCTGGGGCCTGCCGCCCGACCAGGTCGACCGGGACCTGCGCGGCCGGGTCAAGATGGTCACCTACGGGCTCGCCTACGGGCTGTCCGCGTTCGGGCTGGCGCAGCGGCTCGGGATCGCCCCGGAGGAGGCCGGCGCCCTGGTCGAGGCGTATTTCGCCCGCTTCGGCAAGGTGAAGGCGTATCTGGACGGCGTGGTGACCCAGGCGCGCCGCGAGGGCTACACCCAGACGATCATGGGCCGGCGCCGGTTCCTACCGGACCTCGCCTCGGACAACTACCAGCGGCGCCAGATGGCCGAGCGGATGGCGCTGAACGCCCCGATCCAGGGGTCGGCCGCCGACATCATCAAGATGGCCATGGTCGCGGTCGACCAGGCGATGGACCGCGAGGGGCTCAGCTCGCGGATGATCCTCCAGGTCCACGACGAGCTTGTGTTCGAGGTCGCGCCGGGCGAGCTGGAGCGGCTCCAGGAGCTGGTCCGCCGCGAGATGGTCGGCGTGGTCCAGCTCAGCGTCCCGCTCGAGGTCTCGATGGCCTTCGGCCGGTCGTGGGCGGAGGCCCAACACTAGAGCGGTGTCGAGGGGGGAGCTGCGCTCCCCCCTCGAGGCTCCCCCCTCGGCGTGGCGTTTGTGCCTGGTGTGGGGCGGCGGGGGGAGGCAAGCTCCCCCCTTGGCCGGTTACGGGCGGCCGCGCTACAGCCGTTAGCGAGGCGCCGGGGGGTTGGCCTGCGGCCTTGGCGGGGTCAGT
>JBEDUQ010000089.1:0-3983 GCA_040414855.1 Actinomycetota bacterium | reverse complement strand
CGAAGTCCTCCTGGCCGGGCCAGGCCGGGGTGTAGCCCTGGTCGTAGCGGTAGTAGCCGGAGCACAGATAGAGAAATCCACAGGTCCGGGTGGTCCGCTCCCCCGACCCGGTGTGCTCGACGGTCACTGTCCAGCGGGCGTCGACACCCGACCAGTCGGCCCGCACCACCCGGCTCCGGTAGCTGATGCGCCGGTCGATTCCGTACGCGGCCTCGGTCTCACGCAGGTAGCGCAGGATCTCGTCGCCGCCGACGATCGAGTGGGGCTTGGTCCAGGGCCGGAACGGATAGCTGAGGGTGAACATGTCCGAGTCGGACCGCACGCCCGGAAAGCGGAACAGGTCCCAGGTCCCACCGCTGGCCTCGCGCGCCTCGACGATCGCGTACGAGGCGCCGGGCGCCTCGGTCTGGAGACGGATCGCCGCGCCGATTCCCGAGAGTCCTGCGCCCACGATGAGGACGTCCACGTGCTCGGGCGAGGTCGCGCCCCGGTCATTCTGGGCGCTCGGCGTCGTGGGGAACATGGCGCTCCCTTCCGGCGAGTTGCCGATCGGCATACCAACACGATGACACCGACCGGAGCGTTCCGCATGCCCTGGTTCGCGCCGCTCGCGCGGTGCGAGCTAGCCTCCCGGTCCTGTTGCTGATCCCGCCCGGGCGGTCGGGGGCGGCGGGTAAGCTCCATGGCTGCCAACCAGATCGACAGGAGTGACGGATGGGGAGCACCGAACCACTGATCGATGCGTTCGGAAGGATCCGCGAGGTGGTGCACGAGGTGGTCGCGGGGCTGACGCCGGAGGAGCTGACCTACCGGGTCGACCCGCAAGCCAACTCGATCGCCTGGCTGGTGTGGCACCTCACCCGGATTCAGGACGACCATCTCGCGGGCGCGGCGGGGACCGAGCAGCTCTGGACCTCGAAGGGCTGGGCCGATCGCTTCGCGCTGCCGCTCGACCGGTTCGAGACCGGCTACGGGCACAGCCCGGACGACGTGGCTGCGGTCCGGGTGGACTCGCCCGACCTGCTGGCGGACTACTACGACGCCGTCCACGAGCACACCGTGGCCTACCTCGAGGACCTCACCGACCAGGACCTCGACCGGATCGTGGACAAGCGCTGGGACCCGCCGGTGTCGCTGGGGGTTCGGCTGGTGAGCGTGATCTGCGACGACCTCCAGCACGCCGGCCAGGCGGCCTTCGTCCGCGGGCTCGTCGAGCGCAGGTAGCGGGCGGTGAGGCCGAGCGACTGGGCGAGCCTGGGCCGCGTGATCGCGGGCGAGGTCGCGCTGCCGGAGTCGCCAGGCTACGAGGCGGCGCGCAAGCCGGCGATCCCCCGCTTCCACGACGTCCGGCCGGCGGTGGTGCGCTGCGCGGGCCCGGCCGACGTGGCCGAGACGATCTCGCTGGCGCGGCGCTCGGGCTTGCCGGTGGCGGTTCGGAGCGGCGGCCACTGCTTCGCCGGCGGCTCCTCGACCACCGGGATCGTGATCGACGTGGCCCCGATGGCCTCGGTCTCGTCCGCCGGCGGGGTCGCGGTGGTCGGCGCCGGGGCGCGGCTCGGCGGCGTCTACGACGGGCTGGCCGCCGACGGCGTCACCATCCCGGCGGGCTGCGGGCCAACGGTCGGGATCTCGGGGCTTACGCTCGGCGGCGGGCTCGGGATCATGGGCCGCAGCCACGGGCTGACCTGCGACAGTCTGCTGGCCGCCCAGGTCGTGCTGGCGGACGGCCGGGTGGTGGACTGCGACGAAGAGCGCGAGCCTGAGCTGTTCTGGGCGCTGCGGGGCGCCGGCGGCGGCAGCCTCGGCGTGGTCACCTCGCTGACCTTCGCGACCGTCCCGGCGCCGGCCGCGACCAGCCTGCACCTGACCTGGCCGCTGGCGGACGCGGCGGCGGTGCTGGACGCCTGGCAGGACTGGGCGCCGGCGGCGCCTGACGAACTGGCCGCGAGCCTGCTGGTGACCGCCCCGCCCGACCCGGACCGGGAGCCGCTCGCCCACCTCTTCGGCGCCATGCTCGGTTCCGCGAGCGACGCCGAGGCGCTGGTCGGGGAACTGGTCGCCCGCCTCGGCCGCGACCCGGCGAGCTCGAGCTTCGAGCAGGCGCCCTACCGCGAGGTCAAGCGCCACCTCGCCGAACACGGTCCGGGCGACCAGCGCCCGCTCGGCCATGGCTGGTCCAAGTCCGAGTTCTTCCGGCGGCGGCTGCCGGCCGGGACGGTCGCGGAGCTGGTCGAGCACCTCGCCAAGGACCGGGCCGACGGCCAGTCGCGGGAGCTGGACCTGAGCCCGTGGGCTGGCGCGTACAACCGCGTTCCCGAGAACGCCACCGCCTTCGTCCACCGCCAAGAGCGCTTCCTGTTGAAGCATGGCGTGGTGGTCGACCCGGAGGCCTCCGAGGCCGAGCGGTTCCAGGCGCGTGGCTGGCTGGCACGGTCGTGGGAGCTCGTCCGCCCATGGGGCTCCGGCGGCGTGTACCCGAATTTCCCCGACCCGGACCTGGACGACGCGCCACGCGCCTACTACGGCCGCAACCTCGACCGCGTGGCACGGGCCAAGGCGCGCTACGACCCCGGCGGGTTCTTCGGTCCACGCTGACGGCCCGAACGGGCGAGCGCTATCGTCCACCTATGTCGCGGCCACCGAGCAGCATCGAGTACGTCGACGCCTGGGGCACCAGCCGCCGCTCACGCCTGTTCCCCGGACGCAGGCTGGTCCACGCGGACCTCCACAACCACACGACGTTGTCGGACGGGCGAGGCGACCCCGAGAAGGCGTTCGGCTGCATGCGCGAGGCCGGGCTGGACGTGGCCGCGATCACCGACCACAGCCGCTGGGCGTCGGCGTTCCTCGGCCTGGTGGCGGCGCCGAACTGGACCGGCATCGACCGGCGCGCCTGGCGGCGCATCGCCGAGCTGGCCGACGCGGCCAACGACGACGGCGAGTTCGTGGCCCTGCGCGGTTTCGAGTGGTCGCACTTCAGCTACGGGCACATGAACGTGTGGGGCAGCGAGCGCCTCACCGACACCCTGCGCAACGGGGCGACCATGAACGGCTTCTGGAGCTGGCTGGAGTCGCGCGGGAAAGACGGGCTGGTCGGGTTCAACCACCCGGGGACCGGGCCGCTCCGCTTCGCCGGCTTCCGGTTCCGGCCGGCCATCGCCGAGCGGGTGGTCAGCTTGGAGGTCTTCAACAAGCACGAGGACTACCTGTTCAAGGGCACCGACCGGGGCAAGGAGTCGCCGGTCGTCCAGTGCCTCGAGGCCGGCTGGCGCGTCGGGTTGATCGGCGTGACCGACGAGCACGGCACGGACTGGGGTACGCCGGAGGGCAAAGGCCGCGCCGGCCTCTACGTGGACGAGTGCTCCCGCCACGGCGTCGCCCAGGCGCTGGAGGCCCGGCGCGCCTTCGCCAGCCGGGTCAAGGGCCTGCGGGTCGACGCGGCCCTGACCTCGCTCGCCGGCCAGGCCGGCGACGGCGACGAGCGGGCCCGGGCGCGCATGGGCGGCTCGCTGGCCCACTCTCGCGGCCGAGCGCGGGTCGAGGTCGACGTCGACCGTGGCGAGGCGTGGTGGGGACGGCCGATGAGCGTGCAGGCGCTGCGCCCCGGACGCCCGCTGCCCGTGGTGGCGGCCACGATCGAGGCGCCGCTGCCGAACCCCGACGAGCCCGTGCTCGCGTTCGAGCTGGACCTCGACCCGGCCGAGGGGAGCTGGCTGGTCCTGCGGATCAGCGACCCGCGCGAACCGCCGGACCCCCGCGCCCCCGCCGAGTACGCCCGCCTCGGCCGCGCGATCGCCTACACCAGCCCCTTCTGGCTGGACTCGGCGCCGGCCTGACTGGGGGCCTGGGGGTCCCATACGCCCGGCCGGCGGCGCCGCCGGCCCGGGCCTGACCGGGGCCCGGGGGTCCGACGGGCCCGGACCCGAACTGGCGACATCGCCGATTCGAGGAGCGGCCTGGTCGCGTAGCGTTCGTGGGATCGC
>JBEDUQ010000088.1:0-26978 GCA_040414855.1 Actinomycetota bacterium | reverse complement strand
GCACCGCGGCGGGACGGCCCGCTACCGGCCCGCTACCGGCTCGCACCCGAAGGGCACGCGACGTCAGCGCCCGACCGCTCGCCTCGACGAGTCTGCTCTGTGAGCCTTTGCCGTTGTTTGGCAACCGGGGAAGCCCATCAAACGTGAGATAGGCATGACGCCTGCGGCCCAATGATGGCTTCGTCAGGTGCCCTCCACCGCCCCCGTTCCGCCGGCCGGCGCTGGAGTCCGACGGGATCTGCAGCGGGGGTGCCGCGATCCTGTACGGGACCGCACCGCGGGCGGCCCGGCGCATCTCGATCCAGGTGTCCGGAGCGGCTCCCGTCCAAGGCCCTGCCTTCGACGCCGGCGCGCATTTCGGCCGGGCGTACTGGGCGGCCACCGTCCCCAACCACGCCAAGGTCACCCGGGTCCTCGCCCTCGACGACTCGGGCGCGATCCTGGCGCACGCGGCACCAACGAGCCGCCCGTCCTGCTGAGCGCCGCTTATTGCCTGCTGCGGGAGGGCCAGGACAGGATGGTCTCTTTGGGATTGGACTAGGCCACTTGTCCTTAGAGAATACGGCGTTCCGCGACCGATGCTTAGGAGTGTCATGGTTCGGGGAGTTCGGAACCTGGCGCCTGGCCCGCGCCGCCACCTATGCTCGGGTCGATCCTGACCGCTCCGACCCTGGGAGCTGATGGCAATGTCCGCCAAGCGCGCTCCAGAGGGCAAGGCGAGCACAGGGGCTGGCCCGGCGCTCCCGGCCGGCCAGGTCAGCTATGGCACGGGGCAGGGACGCTGGGTACTGGTGGCGACCATCGCCGGCTCGGGACTGGTGTTCCTGGACTCGACGGTCGTCAACGTCGCCCTGCCGACCATCGGCCGCGACTTCC
This sequence comes from Actinomycetota bacterium, assembly GCA_040414855.1. Lineage (GTDB taxonomy): Bacteria > Actinomycetota > CALGFH01 > CALGFH01 > CALGFH01 > DASVXQ01. The sequence continues at coordinate 26,102 of JBEDUQ010000088.1, read as the reverse complement.
ACACCGGCCTCGCCAGCCTCCAGTGGACGGTCAATGCCTACACCCTCACCCTGGCCGGGCTGCTGCTGCTGGGCGGCTCGCTGGGGGACCACTTCGGCCGGCGCAGGATGTTCGTGGTCGGCATCGTCTGGTTCGCGGTCGCCTCGGTGATCTGCGGGATCGCACCAAGCGCCGAGGCACTGATCGGGGCCAGGGCGCTCCAGGGCATCGGCGGCGCTCTGCTGACGCCCGGCAGCCTGGCGATCATCGAGGCGACCTTCCGGCCGTCCGACCGCGCCCCGGCGATCGGCGCCTGGACCGGTCTGGGAGGGGTCGCGACCGCGATCGGGCCGTTGCTCGGCGGACTGCTGACGATGACGGTGTCCTGGCGGCTGGTGTTCTTCATCAACCTGCCGCTCACCGCGATCGCGCTGTGGGCGGCGATCCGCCACGTCCCGGAGAGCCGCGCCGAGGGGGAGCCACGCCTCGACTTCGCCGGCGCCACGCTGACCGCGCTCGGGCTCGCCGGCATCACCTACGCACTGACCGAGGGACCTGTCCTGGGCTGGACCTCCGCGGCCGTGCTGATCAGCGCCGTCGCCGGCGTGGCCGCGCTGGTGGCGTTCGTGTTGGTCGAGCGGTTCAGCAGCCACCCGCTGCTGCCGCTCGACATGTTCCGCTCCCACCAGTTCACCGCCGCCAACGTGGTCACCTTCGTGATCTACGGCGCGCTCGGCGGCGCCCTGTTCCTGCTGCCCATCCAGCTCCAGCGTGTCGTGGGGATGTCGCCGCTCGAAGCGGGCACCGCGCTGATGCCGATCACCATCGTCATGCTGCTGCTCTCGGCGAGGGCCGGACGGCTGGCGCAGCGGATCGGCCCGCGCCTGCCGATGACCGTCGGTCCGCTGATCAGCGCCGTCGGACTCGGCTTGCTGGAGCTGGTCAGGCCCGGAGCCAGCTACTGGACCAGCACGCTGCCGGCCGTGCTGGTGTTCGCGCTCGGGCTCTCGCTGACGGTCGCGCCCCTGACCTCGACCGTGCTGGCCTCGGCCAGCGAGGAACACGCCGGGATCGCGTCGGCGGTCAACAACACCGTCGCCCGCGCGGCCGGGCTGATCGCGGTCGCCGTGCTGCCGGTCGCGGCGGGCATCGGCGGCGCCAACTCGCTGGCCCCGGCGACGTTCTCGGCCGGCTTCCACTCGGCGACCAGGATCGCCGCGGTGCTGACCGCGGCCGGCGGCGTGCTGGCCTTTCTCACCATCCGCCAGCCGGACGCCGAGGGCGCCGCCCGCGCGCCCGAGCCGGTCACCAACTGCCAGCTCAACTCGCCGCGACTGGCGACCTGCCGCATCCCGCTCGCGGACACCGGCGCGCCCCGCGAGCGCTCAGGGACCTAGGCTGCCGCCGCGCCGTGCAGCTCGTCGGGGAGCGGGCGGGCGTGGACCACGCACAGGTGCGAGACGGCCCGGGTCAGCGCGATGTAGAGCCGCCGCAGGCCCTGCGGGTCCGCGTCGACCACGTCGGCGGGCTCGAGCACGACCACCTGGTCGAACTCCAGCCCCTTGACCGTCGACGCCGGCACCAGCGACAGCGAGGTGGCCAGGTCGAAGCGCTCGACCATGCGGAAGTCGAGACCCTCCCGCTCCAGCCGCTCGCGGATCTCGGGCACCTTCGGGTCGGCGACGATCAGCCCGACCGAGCCCTCGGCCTCCAGCGCCTCCGACAGGGCGGCGAGCCAGTCGGCGGTGAACCGGTCCGGGGTGGTCGCGCGCAGCTCGAGCGAGCCCGGCACGCTCCGGACCGAGGCGGCGGGGGTCACCTGGGGGGCGATCGTGTCGAGCAGGCGGTTGGCGAAGTCGAGCACCTGGCGGGGGACGCGGAACGCCCGCGGCAGCAGCTCCATGCGCGGGTCGGTCTTGCCGAGGTAGGGGAGCGCGTCGGCCCAGCCGCCGGCCGCCCACGGCGAGGTCCCCTGGGCGAGGTCGCCGAGCACGGTCGCCGAGCCGTAGCGGCAGCGCCGGCCGATCGCGCGGAGCTGCATCTGCGAGAGGTCCTGCGCCTCGTCGGCGACCACGTGCCCGTACGACCTGGTGCCCTCGATCACTTCGGCCGCTTCGTCGATCAGGTAGACGTCCTGCATCGACCAGGCGGCGCTGCGGAAGCCGCCGCGCGGCCGGCGCCCCCACAGGGCCAGCTCGAGCTCGCGTTCGTCGAGCAGACCGGACGCGGCGGCGGCCAGGGTCTCGCGGTCGCTGAGCAGCTTGAAGACCAACTTGGCCGGGTCCAGCGACGGCCAGGTCCGGTCCATGAAGCGGCGCATCTCGACCGACCCGGAGATCGTCCGCTGCACGTCCCGCTGGGTGTCCAGGGCGGTCAGCGCGTCGCTGGAGAGCAGCTCGCGGTGGCAGCGGTCGAGCAACCACTGGCGCAGCTGAGCCCGCCCGATGCGGTAGCGGATCCCGCGCGCGAGCAGCGCGGCGACCTCGTGGCGCAGAGCCGCGGCCGGGACCTCGAGCACCCGGCTGGACCAGCGCAGCCGCAGCGGCTCGGTGGGCCAGCTGACGTTCCGGAAGACCGCCCGCCGAACGACCTCGGCCATGCGAGCGTCGGCCTTCAGACCGGCGACCTCGGCAGGGTCGGCCCCGGTCGGCCGCACCCCCGGCACCAGGTCGGCCAGTGAGCGCTGCTCCACCCGGACTTCGCCGAGGCCTGGCAGCACGTCGTGGATGAAGGCGAGGTAGGCGGCGCTCGGCCCGACCATCAGCACGCCGTCCCGCTCCAGCCGCTCGCGGTGCTCGAACAGCAGGTAGGCGATGCGGTGCAGGCCGACCGCCGTCTTGCCAGTGCCTGGGCCGCCCTGGACCACGATGGTTTCCTCCAGCGGCGCGCGGATCAGGTCGTCCTGCTCCGGCTGGATGGTGGCGACGATGTCGCGCATCGGCCCGATGCGGGGGCGCTCGATCTCCGCTGCGAGCAGGCGGTCGGCGGTGCCGTCGTCCTCGCCGACCCAGAGCGGCTCGTCCTGGAACGAGGTCAGCGCGCCGCGCTGGTAGCCGAAACGGCGACGCAGGCGCACGCCGTAGCGGGTCCTGGGCGTGGCCCGGTAGAAGGGGTGGGCGAGGCGGGCGCGCCAGTCGATCACCACCGGGTCGCCCTGCTCGTCGACCACGTGCCTGCGGCCGAGATAGAAGCGCGCGCCCGGTGTCTCGGCGCCGGCGTCGTAGTCGATCCGGCCGAAGAACAGGCCGCTGGAGCCGTCGTCGGCCAGCGACGCGATGCGCTGCTGGATGCGCCACTCCAGCACCTCGGCGGAGACCCAGTCGCCGCCACTCGAAGAGGTCAGGGATTCGGCTCGCCGCCGCATCGCGGCGAGGCAGTCGCGTGCGTGCTCGAGCATCTCCCGCTCGGCACGCAGCTCATGTTCCAGTTCCAGGTCGGTGTCGATGGTCCGCTGCACCTCCGCACAGGGTCGTGCGGGCGCGCGCGGGCGCCCGCGGACGCGGAAGGGAAGAATCGGGGTCAGGGCAGACGAGATGCCGCGCCGGACGGCGCGGCGGCGAAAAAGTATGACCCACGCCCAACACCGCGGCAATGAATTTTCGGTCGCCGCTTTCTGTGGCCGCCGTTCGGCACGCCGCGGGCGACCCTACGACACCCGATTGCCCGCCCGTTGCTCGGCTTACCCCGGGTTCCCTCGCGCGAGGGTCGCTTGCGCCTCCCGGATCGCCGCGAGCAGGCGGGCGCACGCGGGGGCTTCCTCCCGAGCGAACCAGAGGGTGGCCGCCCCGCCCTGGAGCGTCAACGTGCGGCCGCCGTTGGCGGTCTCCGCCGCCTCGGGCGGGCCGAGCCGCGCGATGTGGAAGCGGCGGCTCGGCCCCCCGTCGGCGAAGACCTCGACAACGCGGCCGTCGAAGGCGACCACCGGCCCCGCGCGCAGGTGTACCTCGAGCATTTGGCCGTATCGTAGTGCCGGCTCGTCTGGGCGGGGTGACGGTTTTCCGCCAGGCTGTGGCGGACAACCGCCGTGGATCCGTCGTCTATCCGCTGTACGGGATCTCGGCGAGCAGGCGCGTCCCCGCGCCGGCGGGACTGTCGACCGTCAGCCTGCCGCCCAGTGCCTCGACGCGGTCGGCGAGCCCGCGCAGGCCCCCGCCCTGCTGGTCGGCTCCGCCGACGCCGTCGTCGGTGACCTCGACGACGAGGCGGTGCTCGTGGGTCGTCTGGTCGGTCGTCTCGTCGGTCGTCGCACGGACGACGACGCGGCGTGCCGCGGCGTGCTTGTGCACGTTGGCGAGCGCTTCCGCGACGACGTAGTAGGCGGCAGCCTCGACCTGCTCGCCGAGCCGGCGATTGGGCACCTCCTCCAGCTCGACGGGGACCGGCGCACGCAGCGCGAGCGCTTCCAGGGCCGCTGCCAGCCCGCGGTCGGAGAGCACCGACGGGTGCAAGCCGCTGGCAAGCTCGCGGATCTCCTGGAGGCCGACCGCGAGCTCGTCGATGGCACCGTCGAGCAGCGCGGAGCGCTGCTCGAGCGACTGGCGCTCCTCCAGGGACTTGCGCAGCAGGCCGAGGCTCAGCAGCACCGCGCTCAGCCGCTGCTGCGCCCCGTCGTGCAGGTTGCGCTGGATACGGCGGCGTTCCGCGTCGGCGATCTCGACCAGTCGTGCCCGGGAAGCGCGAAGCTCCGCTTCGGCCCGCTTGCGCTCGGTGATGTCGCGCAGGTAGCCGGTGAAGGTCGGGGGTCCCGGCAGGCCGATCCTGGTGATCGTGAGCTCGACCGGGAACTCGGTGCCGTCCTTGTGCGTGCCCCTCAGCTCGAGCCGCCGGTCGAGGACGACCGGCTGCCCGGTCTCGATGAAGCGCGAAAGACCCTTGCGGTGCAAGGCCTGCAGGGCGGGCGGGACGATCAGCTCGGCCATCTCCCGGCCGACCGCCTCGTCGGCGCGGTAGCCGAAGGTCGACTCGGCCGCCTGGTTCCAGCCCAGGACACGACCGCGCCCGTCCATGGTCACGACCGCGTCCAGCGACGACTCGAGCATCGCGCGCAGGCGCGACTCACTGGCGCGGACCTCGTCCTCGGCGTGGCGTCGGGCGACGAACTGGCCGACTTGGCCCCCGAGCGCGCGCATCGTCCGGAGCAGCCGGTCGTCAGGCTCGCGCAGCTCGTGCGCGAGGAATTCCATCACTCCGACCACCCCCCGGGGGCTGTGGAGCGGGAAGCCGAAGGCCGCATGCAGCCCGCTGCGCCGCGCGGCGGCGGCGCGGGGGAAGTTCGCGTCGTCGGGCGCGTCCACGATCCAGGCGGGCTCGCCCGAGACGAGCACCCGGCCCGGGAGCCCTTCGCCCGGGTCGAGCGCAATCCGCTCGCTGAGCGCCTCGAACTCTGGTGCGCCCTCGCCCGCATGCCAGCTGCGCACGCAGCGCAGGCGCTCGTCGTCGGGGCCGACCTCCCAGACCGCGCCGAACGCCCAGCCGAGCAATCCGCCGATCGCCTCGAGAACGGCGGCATACACCTCGACAGGCCGGTCCGTTTCCGCGAGGATCTGGGCGACCGCGTGCTCCATGTGGTGGAGCTTCTGCGAGTCGGCGAGCCGTCCGCCCGTCCCCTGGAAGTCCGTCATCGCAACCAGTCACGCTACACCGAGCGACGCGTCGTGAACACAGCCGTGAACAGAGCCAATTCCCTTCGCGTCGTCGTCGCCGACGACAGCGCGCTGCTGCGCGAGGGCATCGCCTCGCTGCTGGAGGGGGCCGGCCATCAGGTCGTCGGTCGCTCGGGCGACGCCGACGATCTGCTGCTGAAGGTTCGCGCCTACACGCCGGATATCGCGATCGTCGACGTGCGCATGCCTCCGCGCTACGCCGACGACGGTCTGGTCGCGGCCGCCGAGATCCGCCGCTCGCTTCCCAGCGTCGCCGTGTTCGTGCTCTCCCAGCATCTCGAGCCGACCTACATGCTCGAACTCGTCGGCGACAACGCCGCCGGCGTCGGGTACCTGCTCAAAGACCGCGTCCGCGACGTCGCCGAGTTCCTCGATGCGGTCGAGCGGGTCGCGGCGGGCGGGACCGCGTTCGACCCGGAGGTCGTCAAGAGCCTCGTCGGCCACCGTCAGCGCTCCGCGCTCGACGAGCTCACCGACCGGGAGCGCGCGGTCCTGTCGCTGATTGCCGAAGGCCGGTCCAACCGCGCGATCGCCAAGCAGCTCTACCTCAGCCCCCGGGCCGTGGAACGGCACGTCCAGGCAATCTTCCAGAAGCTCTGCCTGCCCGACTCCGAAGACGACAACCGCCGCGTGCTCGCCGTCCTCGCGCTGCTCAGCCGCTGAGCCTTCGGGAAACCGCCGCCTTCGGGAAACCGCCGCCTTCGGGAAACCGCCAGCTTCGGGAAACCGCCAGCTTTCGGCGGGCGACCGACGCCGGCTCGGCGGCGTACTGCCTCGCGTCGGCCCTTCTTGGCCGGGGAAGCTCAGTCCGCACCCAACGCCAGACACAAGCGCGAGACAGGAGCTCTCATGGCCCTCGACCTGGAAGCACTCGAGACCAGCTTTGACCTCGTCGCCCCGCGGGGCGAGGAGCTGATGGACGTCTTCTACGCCCGCCTGTTCGAAGCCGCCCCAGAGGTCAAGCCACTGTTTGCCGCCACGGCAATGCAACGACAAAAGACGCATCTGCTCGCCACCCTCGGCCTGCTCCGGCGGTCGCTCCGCAACCTCGACTCCATCGTCCCCGCGCTCCGCGACCTCGGCGCCCGCCACGTCGCCTACGGCGCCAGGCCCGAGCACTACCCGCTCGTCGGCGCCACCTTGATCGCGTCGATGGCGGAGATCGCCGGCGAGCACTGGAAGCCCGAATACGAACGAGCGTGGAACCAAGCATTCGCGATCGTCGCCGGGGTGATGCTCGAGGGGGCGGAGCAGGCCGAGCTTCGATCCACCGATGCGATTTCGTTTGAGCCGAGGATGGCATCCGCAAGCCGATGATGAGCAGGGTCCGCCCAGGGCCCGCCGCGGGGTCTTGGCGACGGTCCCTGGCGCGGACGCTTAGGTCCAGGCCGCCGACGCGGGTTCGTGGGTCAGCAAGCCCCGCGGGCGGCCACGGCCCGGGCCAGGATCCGCCGCACCACCTCGGTCTTGGCGTCCGCGTACTGCTGGACGTAGGTCCAGTCCCTGGCGGCCAGCTCGCGCTTGGCGGCGGCGTACAACTCGCGGTCGGCGCCGTTGCCGCGGAGCCAGTCGCGGAACGCCAGCATGCGCTCGGGCTCCTCGCAGCCCGCCGGGAACACGTGCAGATTGACGTTGGTGTCCGGCCCTTTGAAGACACGGTGCTCGAACCACTCGGGCTCGCGGATCACCAGCACGTAGCCAGCCGCCTCCAGCGCGGGGACGTACGCCGGCTCGTCGGGGGAGTCCGGAACCTCCAGCACCATGTCGACGATCGGTTTGGCGGGCAGGCCGGGGACCGAGGTCGAGCCGGCGTGCTCGAGCCGCACCACCCGGTCGCCGAGCGCCGCGGTGATCCGGGCCGCCTCGCGCTGGAACAGCAGCGGCCACTCCGGGTCGTACTCGCGGATCTCGATCCGCGATCGCAGCTTCGGAGGCTCGACGACCCAGGAGGCGCGGAGCCGCTCCGCGTAGGCGGCGGTGTCGCTGGGGTCCGGCTCAGCGGTCATCGCCGCGCCATGCTACCCGCCGGCCATCCCCGAACGGGACCTGGTCAGGAACTGGCCCTGGCCGGGCTGGCCGAGGAACTTGCCGTCGTCGACCAGGATGTTGCCGCGCTGCATCACCACCTCGGGCACGCCGCGCACCGAGCGGCCCTCGTAGCAGGAGTAGTCGACGTTCATGTGGTGGGTGGACGCCGACAGCACCCGCTCGGCCTCGGGGTCGAACACCACGATGTCCGCGTCGGATCCCGGCGCGATCGTGCCCTTGCGCGGGTAGAGGCCGAACAGCTTCGCCGGCGCGGTGGCGACCAGCTCCACAAAGCGGTTGAGGCTGATCTCCCCGGCGCGCACGCCGCCGTCGTAGAGCAGCGTGTAGCGGTCCTCGACCCCCGGGAGGCCGTTGGGGATCTTGGCGAAGTTGCCGCGCCCCGCCTGCTTCTGGTCCTTGAAGTGGAACGGGCAGTGGTCGGTCGCGACCAGCTGGAGGTCGTCGGAGCGGAGCCCGGTCCACAACTCGCCCTGGTGCGGCTTGGTCCGCAGCGGCGGCGAGCAGACGTACTTGGCGCCCTCGTAGTCCGGCCTCGCCAGATCGTCCATGGACAGGAACAGGTACTGCGGGCAGGTCTCCGCCATCGCCGAGACACCGGTGTCGCGGGCCTCCCGGACCGCGTTCAGCGCGTCGGCCGATGACAGGTGGACGATGTAGACCGAGACGCCGGCGAGGTCGGCGAGCCGGATCGCCCGGTGGGTGGCCTCGCCCTCCATCGACGACGGCCGGGTCAGGCCGTGGTTGACCGGGTCGGTGCGGCCCTCGGCCAGGTAGCGCTCGACCAGCACGTCGATCGGGCCGCCGTTCTCGGCGTGGAGCATGATCAGCGCGCCGTTGTCGCTGGAGCGGCTCATCGCGCGGAACAGCGAGGCGTCGTCGACCATGAACACGCCCGGGTAGGCCATGAACAGCTTGAACGAGGTCACGCCCTGGTCGACCAGGCTGTCCATGTCCGCGAGCGTCTGCTCGTTGACCTCGCGCACGATCACGTGGAAGCCGTAGTCGGTGTGCGCCTTCGGGCCGGCCTTCTCCTGCCAGCGCTCCACCGCGCTCTGGAGCGACTCGCCGAACTCCGGCACCGCGAAGTCGACGATGGTGGTGGTGCCACCCCACGCCGCCGCGGCCGTGCCGGTGCCGAAGTCGTCCGACGAGAAGGTCCCCCCGAACGGCATCTCCATGTGGGTGTGCACGTCGATGCCGCCCGGCATCACCAGCCGACCGCTCGCGTCGATGACCCGGTCCGCCTCGACCCCGAGGTCGCTCCCGAGCGCCGCGACCCGCTCGCCGTCCACCAGCACGTCGGCCGCCATCGTCTCGTTGGCGGTCACCACCGTTCCACCCTTGATCAGCGTTTTCACCCGGGGCTCCTTTGGGAACTGAACCATGGGCGGAAGTTGCACCCACGGAACGGTTTCGATCCTGGGGGGCGTGGGGGGAGCGAGCTCCCCACACACCGAATCAAGGCAGGAGGCGCGTCAGGTCCTCGTACGTCTCTGGGCGGCGGTCGCGCAGGAACTGCCAGGTGTTGCGGACCTCGCGGGCCTTGTCGAGATCGAGGTCGGCGACCAGGACCTCGTCGCTGTCCTCGGAGGCCTTGGCGATGATCTGGCCGCGCGGGTCGCAGAAGTAGCTCGACCCGTAGAACCGGTTGGAGTTCATCGGCTCCTCGGTCCCGACCCGGTTGATCGCAGCGATCCAGTAGCCGTTGGCGACCGCGTGGGCGGGCTGCTCCAGCTCCCACAGGTAGCGCGACAGCGACTCGACCGTCGCCGACGGGTTGAACACCAGTTGGGCGCCCTTGAGCCCCAGCTCGCGCGCGACCTCGGGGAAGTGGCGGTCGTAGCAGATGATCAGTCCGACCCTGCCGACCGAGGTGCCGAACACCGGGTAGCCGAGGTTCCCTGGCTTGAAATAGAACTTCTCCCAGAAGCACGGGCCCACCTGGGGGATGTGGGTCTTGCGGTACTTGCCGAGCACGCTGCCGTCGCGCTCGATCACCACCGCCGAGTTGTAGTAGACGCCGGGCTGCTCCTCCTCGTAGAACGGCACCACCAGCGCCATGCCGTGGTCGCGCGCCAGCCCCCGCATGCGGGTGACGGTCGGCCCGTCCTCGGGCTCGGCGGTCGCGTACCACTTCGGGTCCTGCTCGGCCGGGAAATAGGGTCCGTTGAAGATCTCCTGGAGGCAGGTGATCTGCGCGCCCTCCGCCGCGGCCTTGGCGATCAGCCCGACGTGCTTCTCGATCGCCTCGTCCTTGGGCAGGTTGGCGTTCGCCTGGATGATCGCGGCCCGGATCGTGGTCATTGCCGCCCTCCTTGCTGCTGCCCGGCCCCGAGAGTCGGTATCAGCTCCTTGCCGAAGGCGCGGATCACGCCGTCGGGGTCGTCGACCATGGAGTAGATGTTGAACTGGTGGACGCCGACCGACTCCAGCTCGCGAAGCTTGCGCTCGCACTCCTCGGGCGTGCCGATGACGCAGAAGCGGTCGACGACCTCGTCGGTGACGAAGCTGGCGTGCTCGGCGCCGACGCGGCCGTGGTCGGCGTAGTCGTAGTGGTCCCTGGTCCGGACGTAGGCGGTCAGCTCGTCCGGCAGCTCGTCCGGGCGGTAGCGGTTGACCAGGTCGACCACGTGGTTGGAGACCAGCGCCGGGAACCAGCGGACCTGGCTCCGGGCATGCTCGAGGTCGCTGGAGACGTACGCGGGCGCTGCCGCCATCACCTTGATGTCCTCGAAGCGCCTGCCTGCCTCCTCGGCGCCCTCGCGGACCCAGCGCAGCAGCCAGCTGATCACGTGCGGGTCGGCGAGCTGGAGCACGACCCCGTCGCCGATCCGTCCCGCCAGCTTCAGCGCCCTGGGCCCGTAGGCGGCGATCCACACGGGCAGTGTGCCCTTGGCCCATTTGAGCTGGGTCTCGGTGCCGTCGTAGACGACCGGGCGGCCCTCGGCGAGGTCCTTGATGAGCTTGGCCGCCCACTCCAGCCGCTCGATGGTCACCGGCGGCTGCCCGATCACGCGCCTGGCGCTGTCGCCGCGGCCGATGCCCATCTCCATGCGGTTGCCGGAGATGTCGTTCAGGGTCGCCAGGCAGCTGGCGGTCACGGTCGGGTCGCGGGTCGCCGGGTTGGTGACGCACGGTCCCATGCGGATCCGCGAGGTCGCGGCCGCCATCAGCGTGAAGATCGGGTAGATGTCCTGCCACAGCACGTGCGAGTCCCATGCCCAGGCGTACCCGAAGCCGGCGTCCTCGGCCGCCTTGGTCAGCTCCACCATCCGGGTCGGGGGTGGGTCCGCGGAGAAGCAGATGCCAAAGTCGAGCATGTCGCCTCCTCGTCGTCCGTGACCAGCGTCGCGCCCGCGGCGGCCGGTCGCAAGTGGCCGGCCGCCGCGGGCGCCCTAAGGCTCGTACCGGCAGGCTAGCCGGTCGCGCTCGCCGCCGGCTGGACCCTGGCGCTGCGCGCCGGGAACAGCACGCTCAGCAGGTAGTAGGCGACGATCGAGCTGAGCAGCCCGACCACCCAGCTGTAGCTGTACAGCGACCGCAGGAACGGGATCACGCCGTCGCCGGGGAACGGGCCCTGGCCGGGTGCCGAGTGGGCGCCCCCTACGGCCAGCAGCATGCCGATCACCACGCTGACCACCCCGCGCCAGTTCCAGCCGCCCGCGTAGCGGTAGGCGCCGTCGACGCGGTACAGGTCGCCGAGCCGCAGCTCGGTCCGGCGCACCATCCAGTAGTCGGCCACCAGCACCCCGGCGATCGCCCCCAGGCAGCCGCCGTAGAAGTCGAGCCAGGTGAAGATGTACAGGTGCGGGTTGGCGAGCAGCCGCCACGGCTGGATGAGGATGCCGAGCACCCCGGTGATGATCCCGCCGGTGCGGAAGCTGATCACCTTGGGCACGGCGTTCGAGAAGTCGTAGGAGGGACTGACCACGTTGGCGGCGACGTTGACCGACAGGGTGGCGACCGCGAGCGTGAACAGCGCGAACACGATCACGACCGGGTTGGAGAACTTGCCGGTCAGCACCACCGGGTCCCAGATCGCCTCGCCGTAGACCTTGGCGGTCGCCGAGGTGATCAGCACCGCCAGCAGCGAGAAGAAGGTCATCGTGGTCGGCAGGCCGAGGATCTGGCCGATCGCCTGCTGCCGCTGCCCGCCGCCGAAGCGCGTGAAGTCCGGCATGTTCAGCGACAGCGTCGACCAGAAGGCGATCATCGCCATCAGCGACGGGAAGAACACCGGCCAGAAGTCGGCGCCCCAGCCGAGCTTGGACGGCTGGTTCAGGATCGGGCCGAAGCCGTGGGCCTTGGAAACCATCCAGATCAGCAGGAAGACCGCCACCACCAGAACGAACGGGGCCGCCCAGTTCTCGAAGCGGCGGAGCGTGTCCATCCCGCGCAGGATGATGAAGATGTTCAGCAGCCAGAACACAGCGAACGAGAGCCACTGCGTCCACGGGTAGCCGCCGATCGCGGCGGCGTCGGTCCAGCCCTTGCCGAGCACCGCGCCGGCGAGCGTGAAGATCGCCTGGCCGCCGATCCAGGTCTGGATGCCGAACCAGCCGCACGCCACCAGGCCGCGCAGGATCGCCGGGAGGTTGGCGCCGAAGGTGCCGAAGGACGCGCGCGCGAACACCGGGAACGGGATCCCGTACTTGGTGCCGGCGTGGCTGTTGAGCAGCATCGGGATCAGCACCAGCAGGTTGCCGAGCGCGATCGTCATGATCGCCTGCACCCAGTCCATCCCGAGCGCGACCAGACCGGAGGCGAGCAGGTAGGACGGGATGTTGTGGGCCATCCCGATCCACAGGGCCGCGTAGTTGTAGGTGGTCCAGGTCCGCTTCTCGATCGGGACCGGAGCCAGGTCGGGGTTGTAGAGCGGGCTCGAGCTGAGGTCGACGTGATCGGCGAGCGCGTGCCGACCATCCGGGTAGACGACCTCGTCACCGACGACGCTTGAAGCAGCCATCCCCAACTCCTCTCGAGAGCGGACCAGGGGCGGCCGGAGCCGACCCCGGAACGGGGTGCCGGCGAGTGCTGATCGGAGCGCGCCCCGGCATGGGCGCCGGACCATGGTAATTTCCGGCGCCTACCCACTCAAGAGGCCTGAAAAGGGCGCTCAGCCCTGGAGGCGCTGGACCGCCTGGATCCGCGAGCGGCAGGAGGGGTGCGAGGCGAACCGGCCGGCGAGCCCTCGGCGCCGCGGTCCGCGCTGCTCCTCCTGCTCGAACAGCGCCAGCGCGCGGGTGAGCCCGTCACCGTAGCCGAGCTCGGTGGCGTGGCGGTCGGCGGCGAACTCCGAAGCCCTCGACAACGCCGCCGACAGCAACCGCGAGGCGGCGGTCACCAGCCACAGCGGCAGCCACAGCACGCACAGCACCACCAGCAGCAGCGCCCCGACCACCACCAGGGCGCCGAGGATCGCCAGCATGCCGACCGGCCCAAGGGGCCTCTGGAGCGCGCCGCCGCCGCCGGCCCCGCGGCCCATCCGCCGCCGCAGGGCCGAGAACCCGCGCGAGAGCGCGCGCGTGGCGCCGCGGACCCTGCGCAGCAGGATCGAGAGCAGCGAGAACGGCATCAGGTACCACCAGCCCAGGGTGGCGGCCAGCGGATGGCGGTCGCGGTGATGCCCCAGCTCGTGGGCGAGCACCGCCTCGAGCAGCTCGTCGGGCAGCTCGAGGGCGCGGCGGGTGACGGCGACGAAGTGGGCGCCAAGCGCGAAGGCGTTGAACTCGTCGGTCTCCTCGACCCACAGCGTGAACGCCCGCTCGCCGAAGCCGGCGCGCCGTCGGGTGCGGTCCCAGACCGGCAGCAGCCGCTCCAGTTCCTCCCCGGTGGGCCGCCGCACCTTGAACAGCAGGCCGGCGAAGCGCGACTCGACCGGCCGCGCCAGCAGCAGCGCGGCGCTGGCGGTCCAGCAGACCACCCCGACCGCCGCCGCGACGCGGCCGTCGCGGCCGTCGCGGCCGAGCAGCAGCCCGACGCCGTAGGCCAGCGGCCCGACGAGGATCAGCGAGAGCGCCCAGGTGAGCGCCACGATCGCCAGCATGCCCGCGAGCGTTGCGCTGACCCCGCGGCGGCTCGGCGAGCTCGGCGAGCTCGGTGCGCGACCGGAGCCCTGGTAGGTCGTCATCGGCCGCTAGTCAATGGCCTGGAAGCCACCTGGCGCAACATGACGCAACAGGGAAGGCCCGCGCGGTGTGCACGGGCCTTCCCTGTGGGGGATAACCGGGAGGGCCCTGGGGGGAGGCCCTCCCGGTGGGTGCCACTACCCGCCGGGGCGGCCGTAGCCGACGATCCCACTGTGGAGTGGCTGGAGCCGCACGAAGTCGCCGGTGTGGGTGGCCGCCACCTGCTGGCCACCACCGACGTAGATGGCGACGTGCGAAATGGGGCTGTAGTAGAAGACCAGGTCGCCTGGCTGGAGCTGGCTCGCCGAGACGCGCATGGTCGCGCCGTACTGGGCCGATGACGAGTGGGGAAGAGAGATCCCGGCCTGGGCCCAGGCCATCATCGTCAGGCCTGAGCAGTCGAACGAGCCGGGGCCGCTGGCGCCGAAGGCGTAGGGCTTGCCGACCTGCGCCTTGGCGTAGGCGACCGCCTTGGCCGCGCCGCCGCTGACCGGGACGTTGGGGAAGGACGGCGGCGGCTGACCGCTGGTCGAGCCTCCGGAGCCGCCGTTGTTGGCCGCGGCCAGGACCCTGGCCCGGTCGGCCGCCTTGACCTGGGCGAGCAGCTGCTCGGTACGGGCCACGGTGCCGTCGATCTGGCGCTTCTTGGCGTCCAGCGCGGCGACCTGCTGCGCCTGCTGACGCTGCGAGGCCTCGAGCGCGCGCTTGCGGGCCTGGTAGTTGTCGCCTGCGACCTTGAGGGTGTCCATCAGGTCGCCGTCGTCCCTGGCGAGCAGGTCGAGCACCTGCACCCGGTCGAGGGTGTCGCTGGGGTCGGTGGAGTCGAGCACGGCCGAGAGGTTGTTGCCGGGGCCCTGCATGTAGGCGGCCGCGGCGCGCGCGCCCAGGCGCGCCTGCGCGTCCTGGAGGGCGCGACTGGCCTGCTCGGCGTCGGCGCGGAGCGAGCCGAGCATCGACTCGGTCTGCTTGAGCTGGAGCTTTGCCTGGAGGTACTGCTCAACAAGCTGATCAGATTGTTGGTTCAGCTGCTTGAGCTGCGATTCGAGCTGATCGATCTTGGCTGGGCTGGCGGCGGCCCATTGCCCGCTGGTCGAGAGCATGGCCAGTGGAAGTGCCAGCGTCGCGACGGCCAGCGCACGCAACGCGTGCGCTCGGCGGATGGGGGACCGTCGAAGGCAGGACGCCAAGTCCAGCCTCCTTTCATCGAGCCTGTGGGCCAGGCGGGACGGACCCGGAGCGTTGGGGAAGCGGTCCTGCCCTCCGTTGGGGGCCGGAGGGACCCGCCCGGGCACCGGCGCTGCCCGGTGCTCGGCACTAAATGCCCGCTATGGGCGCGGGGGTCTGCTTGTTACCGGTCAGTGACCATTCCGTGATCAAGCGGCCGCAATGTACCCGCTCCCTGGCCCGCGCTCAAGTACCCAAGCGGCCGGCATCACCCAGGGCTGGACGTCTTGTCGTCACCACATCTAGGGTTTATCGTGCCTCTGACCACTAGATGTTGTGGTCGGCGGCGGGTTGTTGGAGCCCCGTCGCCTGCCCCGGGGGTACGGAGAACTGCGTGGATACGCATCGGGACAACTACGCATCGCAGCCCACCGCGACTGCGCAACCTGACGGCAACGAGCTTTCGCCCCGGTCCAAGGCGATCCTGGCCTTCGAACGGCGCTGGTGGCGGCACGCCGGCGCCAAAGAAGAAGCGATCCGGCGTGACCTGGGACTCCGTCCCGCGGACTACTACCAGGCACTGAGCAGGTTGCTCGACGACCCGGCAGCGCTCGCGGCCGATCCGGGCCTGATCGTCCAATTGCGGCGGCTGCGCGCAACCCGGCACAGACGCCGCGCATCCCGTAGTCTCGGCCCGAACAACTCGAGCGGCGACTGAAGAGACCGGGCGCAGGGCGAACGGTCTCGCTTCGCCGTTGGCATCTATTCTCCGTGGCCTGAGGGAGGTCGAGTCGTTGCGACCGGGTCCGACCGCTCGTGCGGCGGCCGTGCTGGTGGTGTTCCTCGCCATCTTCGTCGGCCTGGACCGGTTGAGCGCTCGGCGCGTGGAGCCGACCTCCGTGGCCGGCGGGTCCGCCCGCACCAGCGCGCCGCGCGGGAGCGTCCCGGGGACCGCGACCGCCCCGCCATCGACCAGGCGGCAGCCCACCACCACCGGCCCGACCACCACCGGGTCCACGGCGACCACCGCTCCGGAGGCGACCGGCTCGACCCTGCGTCCGGCCGACGGGGTCACCGTCCAGGTCCTCAACGCGGTGTTCGTCACCGGGCTGGGCCGGCGCGTCGCCGCGATGATCGGCGACGCCGGCTACGACGTGGTCGCCTCCAACCTCGCGCTCGGCAACTACAAGGTGTCGCGGATCTACTACACCGACGGGCACGAGGCCGACGCGCAGGCGTTCCAGCAGCGCTTCCCGGCGTTCGAGCAGATCCTGCCGGCCTCGGACGCCAAGGCGCACCTCTCCAAGGAGGTCGCCCTGTCCGTGGTCATCGGCGACAACTACCGCGACATCCGCCCGGCGACCTGAGCCCCTCGCGGGCTGAGCCGCGGCGGCGACCCTAGGACGCGCCGCCCCGCGAGCGGATCGCCCCGAGATCCTCGCGCTGCCGCGCGAACCAGTCCTGCGGCGGCAGGGCGGCCGCCTGCTCGCGGAGTCGCTTGGCGCGGTAGGCGCGCTCCTCGGCCGGCATCGCCAGCGCGGTGGTGATCGCCTCGCCCAGCTCCACGGTGTCGAACGGGTTGACCACCAGCGCGCCGTCGCCGAGGTCGTCTGCGGCGCCGGCGTTGCGGCTGAGGATCAGCACCGCGTCGCGCTCGCTGACCGACGGGCCCTCCTTGGCGACCAGGTTCATGCCGTCCCAGACCGGGTTGACGATCAGGACGTCGGCCAGCGCCATCGCGGCCAGCGCGCGCGGGTAGTTGTCGCGCAGCTCCAGCCGGACCGGCTCCCAGGTCTTGGTCCGGAAGCGCTCGTTGATCGCATCGGCGGCGTGCTTCACCTCGGCGGTGTAGGCCTGGTACTCCGGCAGGTCCCGGCGCGACGCGTAGGCGAGCGCGAAGTGCACCACCCGGCCGCGCATGCGCGGGTACGCCTCCAGGAAGGCCGCATAGCCGTCGAGGCCCCTGAGGATGTTCTTGGACAGCTCCATGCGGTCGACGCGCACCAGCAGCGCCCGGCCGCGCGCGAGCTCGCGTACGGCGCGGAGCTGGGTCTGGACGTCGCGCTCGGTGACCCGCGCGCGGAGGTCGTCGGCGTCGACCCCGAGCGGGTAGGAGCGCACCGTGACCAGGTGGCCGTCCGGCGACCGCACCGTGCCGGCGGCCTCGTCGACCTGGTAGCCGGCGTCCGCGCAGCAGTGCAGGAAGCTCCGCGACCACCTCGGCACCAGGAAGCCGAGCAGGTCGGCGCCGAGCATGCCCTCGATCAGCTCCTCGCGGATCGGCTTGGGCAGCATGTTGAAGTAGGGCGGCTCGACCCACGGGCAGTGGGTGAAATGGCCGATGCCGAGGTCCGGCCGGCGCTCCCTGAGCTGCGCCGGCGCCAGCGCCAGGTGATAGTCCTGGATGTAGACCTCGGCGTCCCGATCGCCCTCGTCGTCGCAGGCGATCGCGAAGGCGCGGTTGACGTCGCGGTAGTTGCGCCAGGCGTTGCGGAAGCTGGAGTCGAAGCGCGGGTGCCTCGGCACGTCGAACAGGTAGTGCTGGAGGAACCAGAGGGTGCGGTTGGAGACCCGGTTGTAGAAGTTCTGGTACTCGCGCGGGTCGATCACCAGGCTGCGGAGCTGGACCGGGCCCTGCGGCAGGTCGATCCGGCGCCGCCGTCCGGCCCGCACCACCCGCCGGGCGGCGACCCGGTCGCCGTCGCTGATGGCGGCCGCCACCCAGGTGCCCCCGTGGGCAGCGAGCGCCGGGCCCAGCGCGGCGACCATGCCCCCCGCGCCACGGCCTGCCGAGAGGTTGCCGTCGTCGTCGATCTCGAACTGGACCGGACCGCGGTTGGACGCCACCACCAGCTCAGCCATGCCGTTCCCGCCTCGCATTCGTCAGGTATGTGCCCCTGCCGGCTCCGCCCACCCCCTACGCTACCGTTCCCTCGCTGCTCAGCGCTGTCTTTTCCGCACGCCGAGCAGCGCCCCGACGACCTCGGCGAAGCCGCTGCCGGCGCTCGACGGGGTCACGATCACCTCGCGCCCGGGGTCCTCCGCGGCCGCCCAGGCGCCGTTGGCGACCAGGAAGCTCGCCCCGACCGCCTCGGCGATCTCGAGGTCGGCGGGGCCGTCGCCGACCGCCGCCGCGTTGGCGGGCGCCAGGCCCCCGCGCGCCAGGTAGGCGGCCGCTGTCGTCGCCTTGCTGACGCCGGCGGGCAGCAGGTGGAGCGCGTGGGTCTCGCCGTCGCCGAGGTGCGGGTAGGGCCCGCGCAGGCGGCCGTTGTCCTTCAGATGCGCCCAACCGTAGCCCTTGGCCCGCAGGACCGCGTTGACCTCGGCCACGTCGACCTGACCGCGCAGCAGCGCGGTCCCCTCCCGGTTCAGGTGCCAGGGCGCGTGCGGCTCGATCCGGCCGGCGAACTCGTCCAGCACCGTGGCCAACGCCCCCGAGTTCTCCAGCGCCTCGAAGGGGGTGTCGCCCAGGTCGCGAGGCATGGCGCCCCATTGCAGCTCGACCTCGCGGTCGTGGATCAGCAGGGTGCCGAGCTCGCCGATGGCGTCGTGCAGCCCCAGCAGCCGGCACGCCTCGAACAGCTGCATACGGCCCCGGCCGGAGACCAGCACGACCTCGAGGCCGCCGCGCCTGGCCTCGACCAGCGCCTGGGCCGCGTCCAGCGACGGCTCGCCCTCCAGGTCGGAGAGCAGCGAGCCGCCCTGGCCGACCAGGGTCCCGTCGACGTCGGTGAACAGCACCCGCGGGTCGAGCCCGTCGAGGGCCCTGTCCGCCTCGGCCAGCGGGACCGCCGGCACCGCTACCGCCTGCCGGCCAGGACCGCCTCGCGGCGGCGCCGGTAGCCGTCGACGGTCGCGATCGGCGGCCGCTCCGGCGTGGTGATGTGGTTCGGCTGCATCTCGAAGCCGTGCTGGCCCCGCGTGAACTGGTACAGGGTGGTCGAGAAGGCTTCGGGGGACATCCGTCCCTCTTCCTGCAACCTGGTCAGGGCGGCCTGCATGATGCCGAAGCTCATCCGCGACAGCGCCTGGACGTCCTGGTTGCGGTGGACCCGCACCTCGAGGTCGACCTGGGCGATCCCGTCCAGGCCGCAACGCTCCGCGAGGTCGATCAACAGGCCCAGCTCGACGCCGTAGCCGGACGAGAACGGCACCTGCTCCAGCGCCTCCCGCCTGCCCGCGTACTCGCCGGAGAGCGGCTGCACGAAGCCGGCGAGCCGCGGCCAGAACAGGTTCAGGACCGGCCGCGCCATCAGCTCGGTGACCCTGCCGCCCCCGGTCGGGCGGGTCGCCCTGCCCTCGCGGATGGGGCGGTCGTAGAACGCCTTCACGTAGTGAATGTCCGGGTCGACAAGCAGCGGCCCGACCAGCCCGTAGACGAACCTGGGGTGGATGTTCTGAATGTCCGCGTCGACCCAGCAGATAATGTCGCCGTGGCAGACGTGGAGGCTCTTCCACATGCCCTCGCCCTTGCCCCGGCCGGGGCCCATCTCGGGCAGGACCTCCTCCTCGGAATAGACGGTCGCACCCTCCGACCTGGCGATCGCCGCGGTGTCGTCGCTGGAGCCGCCATCCATGACCACCAGTTCGTCGACCAGCCTCGCCCGGTCGACCAGCGCCTTCCGCAGCACCCGCACGACCCTGCCGATCGTGTCGGCCTCGTTGCGGGTCGGGATGCAAACCGACAGCGAGGTCCCGTTCCGCTCCTTGGCCTCGCGAAGCTTGTTGATAGGCTCGAACTGCCCGTAATGGAAGGTCCGCCTGGTGAACCATTCCTGTGCTTCGAGCGCTCGCATGGGGTCCGGAATCCGGTCTCCTTCAGGTTCGGGTGGGCCCGCCACCGCGGCCCCACAGCCGTTGCCGTTGACCATTCGGAGCGTGCCAGGGCAATCTGAATGTGACAACTCAAGAATCCGGCGGCGCATCAAGAGGGGTGGAGGGACCGGCCCGACGAAGCCCCGGCAACCCCCCCGAAGCGGGCGCAGGTTGGCCCGCCAGGGGAAGGTGCCACGTCCGTCCCCGCGCTGACTGATGTGCGGGGGAAGATGCGCGTTGCGGTCGGTGACCGGGCGCGCGGCGCTCGCCGACGAGCCTCGGAAGGAGGTCACCGACGCTGTCCGGCGACCCGACCCCTGATCCGTCCCCGGCGCATGTGCGCCTGCGCTGTCGCGGCTGCGGCGCCGTCTACGAGCCGTCGCTCCAGTACGCCTGCTCCGCCTGCCTCGGTCCCCTCGACGCCACCTACGACCCGGTGGTCCTGACCGCCCGGATCGACAAGAAGGCCATCGAGGCGGGCCCGCGGTCCATCTGGCGGTACGCCGAGCTGCTCCCCTCGCGACCGGCGTCCGGGGACCTGGCGCCCGGGTTCACGCCCCTGGTGCCGGCCCCGCGCCTCGCCGAGGCGCTCGGCATGCCCGGCGAGCTGTATCTCAAGGACGACACCCGCAACCCCACCAACTCCTTCAAGGACCGGGTGGTGGCGGTGGCCGCCGCCCGCGCCAGGGCCTTCGGGCTGACCACGCTGGCGTGTGCCTCGACCGGCAACCTCGCCGGCGCCACCGCGGCGGCGGCCGCGTCGCAGGGCATGGACTGCGTGGTGGTCATCCCGGCCGACCTCGAGCCGGCCAAGATCACCTCGGCGGCCACCTTCGGCGCCACGGTGGTGGCCGTCCAGGGCACCTACGACCAGGCGAACCGGCTTGCCTCCCAGGCGGCCGAGGCGTTCGGCTGGGGCTTCGTCAACGTCAACCTGCGCCCCTGGTACGCCGAGGGCTCCAAGACCGTCGGGCTCGAGGTCGCCGAGCAGCTCGGCTGGTCGCTGCCGGACCACGTGGTGGTGCCGATCGCCTCCGGCGCCCTGCTCACCAAGGTCCACCAGGGCTTCAAGGTGCTCGCCGAGCACGGCCTGGTGGCCGACACGCCGTTCACGGTCCACGGCGCCCAGTCGGACGGCTGCGCGCCGGTCGCCTCGGCGTTCAACGAGGGCCGGTCCGACGTGCTCCCGGTCAAGCCGACCGGGATCGTCAAGTCGCTGGCAATCGGCGACCCCGCCGACGGGCCCGAGGCGCTCGAGGTCGTCCGCTCCACCGGCGGCAGGGTGGAGGCGATCGCCGACGACGAGGTGGTCGACGCGATCGGCCTGCTCGCCCGCACCGCCGGCGTGTTCGGCGAGACCGCCGCCGGGGTGACCATCGCCACCACGGCGAGGCTGGCCGCCGCCGGCGCCTTCCGGCCGGGCGAGCGGGTGGTCGCCCTGGTCACCGGCCACGGCCTCAAGACCATGGAGGTCCTGAGCGGCCGCGCCGGCGCGACCGTGACCGTGCGGCCGAACATCGACGCGCTCGAGGAGGCGCTCACCCCGCTGACCCCGGCGCTGCTCGAGCCCACCGGATAGGCGGGCCCGGGCAGCGACGCGCCCCGGTCCGGCCCGGCGCCCCGCTCGCGCGCTCGTCCTCGCGTCACTCGTAGCGGAGCGCCTCGGCCGGGTCCAGGGCGGCCGCCTGGTTCGCCGGGCCGAGCCCCGCGACGATGCCGACCAGCGCCGAGATCCCCAGCGCCAGCGCGGCCGCCGGGTAGGAGACGATCGTCCGCTGCTGGGCGAGGTGGGGCAGGGCGTAGGCCAGGCCGAGCCCGGCGGCCACCCCGAGCAGCCCGCCGAGCAGGCTCAGCACGGTGGCCTCGGTGAGGAACTGGGCGAGGATGTCGCGGCGCTTGGCGCCGATGGCGCGGCGGATGCCGATCTCCTGGGTCCGCTCGCGGACCGCCACCAGCATCACGTTGGCGATGCCGATGCCGCCGACCACCAGGCTGATGGCGGCGATCGCGGTGATCAGCCGGGTGAAGTTGCTGGAGGACTGCTGCTGCGCGGCGATCAGGGTGTTGGGGTTGATCACCAGGAAGTCGTTGTCGTCGGTGTCGCCGAGCCCGTGGGAGGCGCGCAGCGCAGCGGTCACCGAGTTGCCGAAGCTGGCGACCGCGTCGGGCGCGGCCGCGACCCGGATCTGGTTCACGTTGGGCTCGCCGTTGGTGACGCGGCCGGCCATGGTGTCGATCGGGACCAGCAGGTTGTCGTCGGGGTTGACGAACCCCGCGCCGCCCTGCGACTGGAGCACGCCGATCACCACGAAGGGCAGGCCGCGCACGGTCAGGGTGGTCCCGACCGCCTGCCGGGTGCTGAGCCCGAGGTCGCTGGTGAGCGTGGCCCCGAGCACCGCGACCTGGAGCCGGCGGGCGTTGGCGAAGTCGCTGAAGAAGCTCCCGGCGGCGAGCTGGAGACCGTTGACCTTGACGTACTCGGGCGTGGTGCCGACCACCGGGCTCTGGACGGTGGTCGCGCCGGCGGCGATGTTGGCCGATGCCTGCACCACCGGCGCGACCGCGGCCACGCCCGACGCGGCGCGGATGGCGTCCACGTCCTTCATGGTCAGCGGGGTGCCGCTGCCGGCGGCGCCGCGCAGCCCGCCGCCGAAGCCGCGGCCGCTGGTCACCGTCAGGGTGTTGGCGCCCAGGCCGCTGAACTGGCTGTTCACCTCCGCCGCCGAGCCGTTGCCGACGGCGACCAGGGTGACCACCGAGCCGACGCCGATGACGATGCCGAGCACGGTCAGCGCCGAGCGGGCGGCGTTGGCCCGCAGCCGCTCCAGCGCCAGGCGGACCGATGCGAGCAGGATCATGGTCCGCCCTGGCCCTGCCCGGTGGCGCCGCTTGTGCCGCCACCGGCGCCGCCCGCACCGCCCGTGCCGCCGGTGGCTCCGCTACCGCGGCCGCCGCCTCCGCCACCGCCGCCGATGCCGCGTCCGCCGCCGCCGAAGAAGAAGCCACCGCCGCCGAAGGGGCCGCCGCCCTGGGTCTGGCCGGTCTGGTTGGAGCTGACGGTGTCGGAGCCGACCACCCCGGTGACCACCGTCTGGCCCGGCTGGATGCCCGCCAGGATCTGGACGCCGTTGGCGGTCGCCAGACCGGTCACCACCGGCACGGTCCGGGTCAGCCCGTTCTCGAGCACCTGGACGGTCGGCTGACCGCCGCCGCCGCCGAGGGCCGCCGCCGGCACCACCACCACGTTGCGCAGGTCGACGACCACCACGCTGGCCTGCCCGGTCATGCCCGCCCGCACGGTCGCGGGCAGCCGGGTCGGGCGCAGCGCGACCGAGTACTCGACCGGCGCGCTGCTGCCTGCGCTGGCCGACTGCGACTCGGCGTCGATCGCGATGGTCGAGACCTTGGCCTCCATCTGCTGGTTGGGAAGCGCGTCGAAGCTCAGCTCGGCGCGCTGGCCCGGCTTGAGCCGGACGACGTCGAGCTGGCTCACGTCGGCGTCGGCGACCAGCGCACCCGAGCTGCCGACCGTGGCCAGCGCGCCGCCGGCGCCGAGCCGGTCGCCGACCGAGATCGGCAGGTCCAGCACGGTCGACCCCGGCGGGAACGACACGAAGCCGCTGAGCGCCAAGTTGCCGGTCTCGTCGAGGCCGTTGGCCGCCTGCCAGCTCTCCAGCGCGCTCACGGTGGCGGCGCCGAAGGTCCCGTCGACGCTGCCGGGGTCGTCGCCGGCCGCGGCCAGCGCGGCCTGGAGCGCCTTGACGTCGTCGCCGGTGTCGCCGTCGGCGAGGTCGCGATAGAAGGGCGTGGCGCTCGGGATGCCGTAGATCGCCGTGCCGTTGATGTCGACCAGCGGCTTCAGCGACGGCAGCGCCTTGCCGGCGGTCATGTGGACGGCGGTGACCGTGCCCGCCGCCGGCGCCTTGAGCGAGAACGACTCGCTGCGCGAGATCGTGAACTGCGCGTCGACCGTCTCACGCAGCTCCGTCCGCTGGGCGGTGGCGGTCTGGAGCTGGGGCTGGTCGGCCTGGCTCTTGTCCGAGCCGCGGGTGACCAGGTACGCGGCGGTGCCGCCGGCGACCACGACCACCGCCAGCGCGCCGGCGAGCAGCCCGCGCCGTCGCCGGCGCCGAGTGCTCACCGCCGCCGTCCCTTCGGCCGTCGCCGCCCGCTCACGAGCCGGCCCCCTCGGAGAGGATGCTCGCCGCTGGGACCGAGCCGTCGTCGTTCTGGGTGCCGTTGAGGTCGAAGCGGACCAGCACCCGGCTGCCCGGGGCGATGTCGGACTTGGCGCCGGGCGCCGCCTTCTGGATCTGGGTGCCGGCGCCGATCCGGACCTTGAGCTGGCCCGCAGCGGTCTGGATGGTGACGGTGTCGCCCGAGACCGAGCTGACGGTCGCCTGGATGCCGTTGCGCTGGCCGCCGCCGAACAGGAAGCCGCCGCCGTTGCCGTTGCCGCCGTTGCCGCCGCTCCCCGTCCCGGGCGCCGCCTGGCCGTTCTGACCCTGCCCGTTCTGACCCTGCCCGTTCTGACCCTGGCCGCCCTGCCCGCGACGGAAGATGCCGCCGAGGCCGCCATTGCCGCGCGCGGCGGCGAGGTTGCCGGTCGGGATCTTGCCCTGGCCGGCGAGCTGGATCGCCTCGGCGAGGGTGGTGGCGCCCTTGGGCGCGGTCTGGCGGCCCACCGCATAGCCGGCGCCGAGTCCCACGACCAGCGCGATCACCGCCGCGAGCACGAGGTTGCGGCGGCCGGCCCCCGCCGTCGGGCGGTCGTAGACGGGCACCTCGTCCATCATCGGCGGCGGCGGGCCCATCGGGACCGGCTGGGTGGGGTACTGGTCCAGCGCCGGCCCGCCCGGCTGGGTGGGGTACTGGTCCGGGGCAGGCCCGCCCGCCTGGGTGGGGTACTGGTCCGGGGTACCCGCCTGGGGCGGGACCCCGAGGCCCTGCTGGTTGGGGCCCGGCTCGAACGCCGACTGCTGGGGCTGCTGAGGGGACCGCGGGTCCCGCGGGGGCTGGTTGGCTTGGCTCATGGCTCGCTCCGGTCGGAGATGGATGCGCGTGGACAGCGGTCAGGCGGGCACGAGGGCGCCGTTGAACAGGAACAGGCGGCGCTGCGCCCTGGCCGCGACGTCCGGGTCGTGGGTGATCATCAGCAGGGTCCGGCCGGAGGCGTGCAGCCGGCCGAAGAAGTCGAGGATGTCGGCGCCGGAGCCGGCGTCGAGGTTCCCCGTGGGCTCGTCCGCGAGCACCACGGCGGGCTCGGTGACCAGGGCGCGGGCGATCGCGACCCGCTGGACCTCGCCACCGGACAGCTCGCCGGGGTCGTGGTCGGCGCGGGGGCCCAGGCCCACCTGCTCGAGGGCGGCGCGCGCGCGAGAGAGCCGCTCGGAGCGCCTCGTGCCCCGGTAGAGCAGGGGAGCGGCGACGTTGTCGAGGGCGCTGGTCCGGGCCAGCAGGTTGAAGCGCTGGAACACGAAGCCGATGGAGCGGTTCCGGATCTCGGCGCGGCGGGTGTCGCCGATGTCGCTGACGTCCTGCCCGGCGAGCTGGTACACGCCGGCGTCGGGCTGGTCGAGCAGCCCGAGGATGTTCAGCAGCGTGCTCTTGCCGGAGCCGGAGGGTCCGAGGATCGCGACCCACTCGCCGGGATAGACCTCGAGGTCGACGCCGGCCAGCACCGGGACCGGCACCTGTCCGCGCCGGTAGGTCCTGGTCAGCGCCCAGGTGCGGAGTATCGGTGGCGTCATGGTGCCTGGATCGTAAGCACACACCTTGAACCTGGGATGAGCCGGGCGTTAGGGATGAGCGCGGGTATTCATCGCGGGGTTCGTGTGCCGGCCGCCCTCGCCGCTGTTGGCGTTCGTGCGCCCGCCGTCCTCGCCGCCGTTCGGCCCAGCCCTGGATGTTGACACTGTTATATATCAGTGTCATCATCGGCCACATGACCGATCAGACGTGGACCCTCGACCAGCTCGCCGAGCTGGTCGGCGCCGCGCTGTCGTTGGACTACGACGGCCAGGCGAGCGGCCGGGTCCGCGACCTGCCCGACCGGAGAGCGATCCGCTACTACACGACCATCGGGCTGGTCGACCGGCCGGCGGCCATGCGCGGCCGCACCGCCCTTTACACGCGCAGGCACCTGCTCCAGCTGGTGGTGATCAAGCGGCTCCAGGCGACCGGCATGTCGCTGGCCGAGGTCCAGGCGCGGCTCGCCGGCGCGACCGACGCGCAGCTCGAGCGTGAGGCGCGCGTGCCGGCCTCGCTGCCGGTCGAGGCCGAAGCAGCGGCGGGTCCGGAACGG
>JBEDUQ010000087.1:0-2079 GCA_040414855.1 Actinomycetota bacterium | reverse complement strand
TCGTGCCGGGCACCTCGGGCGGCGTCTTCAGCGTGCAGTGGACCGCCATCATGGCGTTCGCGACCATCATCGGCGGCCTCGGCACGATCGAGGGGCCGATCATCGGGGCCGCGGTGTACATCATCCTCCAGCAGACGCTGCAGTCCTACAACGCCTGGTACCTCATCATCCTCGGCCTGGTGGCCATCGCGATCACGCTGTTCGCGCGCCGCGGCCTGTGGGGCCTGATCGACGATAAGTTCAACATCCGGCTGTTCCCGGTCGGCTACTACCTATGGTCACCCGGCGAGACCCGCAGAAAGCACCGGGCCAAGCACACCACGGGCGCGGCCGTCGGCTAGCTGCCCGCCGGCCGTCACCGCGGCGCCCACTCCCCCGCGCTCAGTCCGCCGTACGGGGGAGAATGTAAGGCGTGCTGCTCGCAGAACTCGCTGAGGTGTCTCGCTCGGTCGGGGCCACGCCGGCGCGGCTAGGCAAGATCGGCGCGCTCTCGTCCGCGCTGCGGTCCGCCACGCCGGACGAGGCGCCGATCGTGGTCGCTTACCTGTCAGGGGAGCTGCCGCAACGGCAGATCGGGGTCGGGTGGGCGGCCTTGCGAGAGGCGCCTCCCGCGGCGGACGCGCCGTCGCTGACGGTCGGCGACGTGGACGAGGCGTTCACCAGGATCGGGGCACAGGCCGGAAAGGGATCGGCCGCGGAGCGCAAGCGCCTGGTCGGGGAGCTCATGGGCGCGGCGACCGCTGACGAGCAGTACTTTCTCGTCCGGCTGCTGTCCGGGGAGCTGAGGCAGGGGGCTCTCGACGGGGTGATGACCGAGGCGGTGGCGCGGGCGGCCGAGGTTCCGGTGGCGCAGGTGCGGCGGGCGGTGATGCTGCGCGGGTCGCTGCCAGCGGTGGCCGGGGCGGCGCTCAGCGGCGGCACCGCGGCGCTGGCCGGTTTCGGGCTGCTGGTCGGGCAGCCGCTCAAGCCGATGCTGGCCGCCAGCGAGCCGTCCATCGCCGACGCCTTCGCGAAGATCGGGGATAGCGCCGCCGTCGAGTGGAAGCTCGACGGAATCCGCGTCCAGGCCCACCTCGACGGCGGCAACGTCCGGCTGTTCACCAGGACCCTCGACGACATCACGGCCAGGTTGCCGGAGGTCGTCGCCGCGCTCGCCGGACTGCCGGTCCGCACCGCCGTGTTCGACGGGGAGCTGATCGCGCTGCGGCCAGACGGCCGGCCGTACCCGTTCCAGGACACCGCCGCACGGGCGGCGAGCGAGACGGCGATCGAGAACGCGGTGCCGCTGACGGTGTTCTTGTTCGACGTGCTGCACCTCGACGGCACCGACCTGATCGACCTGCCGGACGAGCAGCGTCACGAGGCGCTCGCCGCGGTCGTCCCGGCGGACATGCTCATGCCCCGGCTGGTCACCAGCGACCCGGACGAGGCGACCGCCTTCTTCAGGGACTCGGTCGCCCACGGCCACGAGGGCGTGGTCGTCAAGGCGCTGACCGCCCCGTACGCGGCCGGCCGCCGGGGGGCCGGCTGGATCAAGGTCAAGCCGCGGCACACCCTGGACCTGGTGATCCTCGCGGTGGAGTGGGGCCACGGCCGCCGCCAGGGCTGGCTCTCCAACCTGCACCTCGGCGCCCGCGACCCGGCAGGCGGCTGGGTGATGCTCGGCAAGACGTTCAAGGGCCTCACCGACGAGATGCTCACCTGGCAGACGCAGCGGCTGCTCGAGCTCGAGGACCACCGCGACGATTGGACCGTGTACGTGCGCCCCGAACTCGTCGTGGAGATCGCCTTCGACGGCGTCCAGCGCAGCCCCCGCTACCCCGGAGGCGTCGCGCTCCGGTTCGCGCGGGTGCTCCGCTACCGCGAGGACAAGCTCGCGGCAGAGGCCGACACGATCGACACCGTCCGCGCCCTCGCAGTCGGCTGACCCTGCGAAACGGCTACTTCTTCTTCTTGTTGTTGCGCTTGCCGAAGGCGGCCGGGATGTTGCCCTGCTGGCCACCCGAGCCGGGGAAGGTCGGCAGCGCCGACGGGCCGCCGCGGAAGCCCGCGAAGCCGTCCCCGCCGCCGGAACCGCCC
>JBEDUQ010000086.1:0-2817 GCA_040414855.1 Actinomycetota bacterium | reverse complement strand
TCTCTCACCGCGCACCGGTCCGCGGCCTCGAGGCGCTGCTTGCATTCGCCGCCGGCTTCTACGTGCTGGTGTTCCCGCTCAGCGGGACGGTCACGCTGACGTTCGTGCTGGCCGTGTGGTTCTTCGCCAGCGGCGTCCTGTCCCTCAGTTTCGCGTTCCAACTGGGCCGTGGCGCGGCCAGCTGGATGCACGTGATCAGTGGGCTCCTGGCCGTGATCTTGGGTTTCCTCATCGCGGCAAGTCTCCCGAGCTCGGCAGGGTGGGCGATCGGCTTGGTGGTCGGCATCGACCTCATCGTTTGGGGCGTGCGCGCGCTTGTCGGGGCGCGGCTTTTGAAGGAGCTGACCGGTACAAACTGATTGCCCCACCGGCGGGTCCCGAGGGCCGACTCCTCTGCTCGATGCCGCGCCACTCGGACGGCGCTGGTGGCGCTCAACCGGCTGGGCCAGCGTGCGCTTCGAGCTCCTGCGTCTCGTCGGCCGACAGCGCGATCCCGGCGGCGCCGACATTCTCCTCGAGGTGCTTGACCGAGGCCGTGCCTGGGATCGGGAGCATGACTGCAGAGCGGTGAAGCAGCCACGCCAGCGCGATCTGGGCCGCTGTCGCGTGGTGGCGCTCGGCGATCTGCGCGAGCGGTCCGCCGCCTGTGGCGAGCTTGCCGGTTGACAGCGGGAACCACGGAATGAACGCAATCCCCTCCCGCTCGCATTCCTCGAGCACGTCCTCGTCGGCGCGATCGGCCAGGTTGTAGCGGTTCTGGACCGAGACGATCGACGTGAGCTCCCGGGCCCGGCTGAGCTGCTCGACCGAGACGTTCGAGAGGCCGATGTGCACAATCTTGCCTTCGCTGCGCAGCTCGATGAGCGCTCCGAGCGATTCCTCCAGGGGCACCTTCGGGTCGACGCGATGGAGCTGGTAGAGCTCGATGCGCTCCAGGCGGAGCCGCCTCAGGCTGCCCTCGCAGGCCTCGCGCAGATGCTCCGGCCGGCCGTCGGGATGCCACTGGTTCGGGCCGCTGCGCGTCAGGCCACCCTTGGTGGCGATGACGAGATCGTCGGGGTAGGGGTGCAAGGCTTCGGCGATCAGCCGCTCAGAGACCTCGGGGCCGTATGCGTCTGCCGTGTCGACCAGGTTGATGTCCAGCTCGATCGCGCGCCGCAACACCCGCCTGCACTCATCGGGGTCGCGCGGCTCGCCCCAGACTCCGTCGCCGGTGAGCCGCATTGCGCCGAAGCCGAGGCGGTTGACGGTCAGCTCGCCGCCGACGTCGAAGGTGCCGGACGCTCTTGCGGATACTGGTGTTTGTATGTCTCTCATGGTTGTCGAGGCACTTCCCTCGGCCGACACGCGGGGCGATAGCAGGCTTCCCTGCTGCCGCCTCCGCGGGCATCTGCCGCACGCCTCGGGCAAGCCGGTCGTCGGCCTTACCCGAGGCGCGATTTCAGATGGCGACCGTGTGGCCGCCGCCAAGCAGGCGCTCGGCCAGCGCGTGACCCGAACGGAATTAGGCGGCGGCCCCGGCGGGGGCGCCGGCGCCGGCCAGCGCCTCCTCGAGTTTCTGCTCGGCGTCCTCCGACAGCGAGGTCTTCAGGACGCGGCCGCCGTACTTACTCAGGGCCGCGACGGCCTTGTCCGGCGTCACCTTGTTGACGACCAGAAACAGCGCGGATGTGCCCGGCTGCACCATGTCCCGGACCTCCTGCTGGAACGCCTTGTCGACCCCGATCTTGTCGATCGTCCCGAACAGGGCCCCGAGCAC
Organism: Actinomycetota bacterium; assembly: GCA_040414855.1. Taxonomy (GTDB): domain Bacteria; phylum Actinomycetota; class CALGFH01; order CALGFH01; family CALGFH01; genus DASVXQ01. The sequence goes on along the minus strand of JBEDUQ010000086.1, from coordinate 1,058 downwards.
GCCGCCGACTGCAAGTCCGAACACGGGGATAAAGAAGAGCAGTCCGAACAGCACGCCCCAGAACATGCCCCAGGTCACGCCCTCGGCGACCGGATGGTGATTCGTGGTCACCTTGTACTTGCCGTTGCGGTCGCGCTTGATCACCGCGACGGCCTCCGGCTCGATCACCAAATCTTGGGCCAGGCGGTAGACCTCCTCGGCGGCCTGCTCGGCTGTGTTCTCGTCGTCGTAACCAATGGCAATCAGATCTGCCACGTCACCCTCCTTTGTGTGGGCTCGCCTGCGCGTCGCCGTCGACCATGTAGCAGCGGTGGGCGGCGGGCGCGTTGTCACGCCATGCGGTAGGCCCGTCGCCGCGTTCGTCAAGGCCGACGCCGATGCGATCGGCCCCGCTTGACCGGGCGCCCCGCCGCCCTAGTGATGTCTCTAGCTCAAGGTCCCCGCACCGGACAGGCTGGTGAGCATGGCGACGCGCACTGTGTTTCTCAACGTTCAAGAGACGATGGTCACCGGCGTGGTCCTCCACGTCATTTGGGCGCAATTGACCTCTGTCGGCCCCCGGCCCTCCCCAGTGCCGTAGGCCGACGGTCAGCGGAGTTCGTGCAACGGCCATGCCCAAGCCACCCCTCCCGCCAGAGCTGATCGCCTTTCTCGCTGAGCCCAACCCGTCGGTTATCGCCACCATCCGGCCGGATGGCAGCCCGCATACCGCGGCCACGTGGTACCTGTGGGTGGACGGCCGCGTGCTCGTCAACATGGACGAGGGTCGGCGGCGGCTCGAGCACCTGCGACAGGAGCCCCGGGTCTCGCTCACCGTGCTCGGCCATGAAGACTGGTATCACCACGTCACGCTGCGCGGACACGTGGCCGAGCTGGTGCCGGATCCGCAGTTCACCGACATCGACCGCCTGTCTGAGCACTACACCGGACAGGCCTACCCTCAGCGGGACCGGCGCCGGTTCAGCGCCTGGATCGAGGTGACGTCCTGGCATGCCTGGGCGGTGATCGAGCCGTGGACGGGCGGCGGCTGACCGGGGTGCGGGTTGACTTCGATAGCG
>JBEDUQ010000085.1:0-3317 GCA_040414855.1 Actinomycetota bacterium | reverse complement strand
TCGGGATCGCGGTGGTCTGCTCGGGCGGGAAGGCGTGGGCGACCCAGAACTTCGGCCGCACCGACGGCTCGGACGCGCCGAAGATGAGCGACAGCACCCCGCCCGAGGACCCGATCGTCGGGACCTCGCAGGACGGGCTCCACTGCTAGCGACGGCTGGGCGCTAGATGCCCTGATCCGCCGTGACCGTGACCTGCACGCGCTGGACGTCGTTGTCCGCGTAGCCGCCGAGGTTCCATTGCGGCTCGGTCGGCTGGGTGCGCCCGGTCGCGTCGGTCGCACGGCAGCACAGCTCGTAGTCGCCGGGCGCCGGCGGCCGCCACTCCAGCGACCAGCGCTGCCAGGAGTACTGCACCTCCGCCGGCTCCAGCTCGGCCGGCGTCCAGCGCCGGCCGCCGTCGGTGCTGACCTCGACCCTGGTCACCGGGCCCCAGCCCGACCAGGCTCGGCCCTCGAGCCGGCACGGCCCCGGGCCGAGCAGGCGCCGGCGGCTCATGAACTCCGGAATCCCCGGCGGCGCCAGCAGCGAGCGCGGGGCGATCCGGCTGACCGGCTCGCCGAGCTCGTCCGGATCCTGCCGGTACCGGTATGCCCTCAGGTTCTGGTAGCCGTCGAACGGAAGGTCGACCGCGGTGATCCGGCCGAGCCACTTGACGCTGGTCATGCCGTACCAGCCGGGGACCAGCAGCCGCAGCGGGAAGCCGTGCTGCGGTGGGAGCGGCTGCCCGTTCATCGCCCAGACCAGCAGCGCGTCGTCGCCGAGCGCCTCTTCGACCGGCAGCGAGCGCTGGTAGTGCTGGTCGACGCCGCCCTCGACCCCGCGGTCCAGGCCGGTGAAGACCACCTCGACGGCGCGGTCCGAGATCCCCGCCTCCTCGAGCAGCGGCGCCAGCGGCGTCCCGGTCCATTCGGCGTTGCCGACGGCCTCCAGCAGCCACGGCTGGCTGACGGCGCGCGGCGACAGGCGGGCGCGGCCGTTGCCGGCGCACTCCATCGCCACGGTCCGGGTGACGCTCGGCCGGGCGCGCAGCTCGTCCAGCGACAGCGACAGCAGGCGGTCGACGCTGCCGTCCAGCTCCAGCCGCCAGTCGCCGGCGTCGACCACCGGGATGTCGTAGTGGACCAGCAGGTAGTGGAGCCCGACCGGGGTGACCGCGAAGCGCAGCGCCTCCAGCGGCATGCCGTGGTTCCTGGTCGCGAGCTGGAGCTCCTCGCGGCTGATCTCATCGGACGCGGTCGTCCCGGCGGGCACGGTGCCGGTCGGGCTCTCCATGGCAATCCCCCCAAATGCATCGTCGTCGCCGCGCCTCGGCGGGCGGGCCCGGCTATCTTTGCACCTGCGGAGGGGTCCCGAGCAGCGGGATCTACCGATTGGCACGGATGGGTGGAGGCGATGAGCTGGCGCGGGAACGAGTGGACGGTCGAGGAGGCCAATGCGGAGCTGGACCGGGTGCGGGCGACGGTGCGCAGGATCCAGGCGCTGGTGCTCGACCGGCGGCTCCAGGCGGGACAGGGCAAGCCGGGCGACCGCACGGCGCGGTCGAGCAACGGCGGGGGCAACGGCCATCGCCCCAGCCTGGAGGCGGCGGAGCTCCAGGCGGCGGTCGACGAGCTGACCCGCGACGGGATCCTGATCCGCGACGTGGACAACGGCCTGGTCGACTTTCCAGCCCGCTCGCCGAGCGGCCGTCCGTACTGGCTCTGCTGGCTGGTGGACGAGCCGGAGATCGCCTGGTGGCACTGGCCGGAGACCGGCTTCGCCGGCCGACGGCGGCTCGACGACCCGCCCGAGTGAGATCGGCTTCGCCGGCCGACGGCGGCTCGACGAGCCGCCCGAGTGAGCCGGCCGCTCAGGCCGGCCCGGAGACGCCGAGCTGGGTCATCAGCCCGAGCGCGTCCGAGACCACCCAGTACTCGGCGAGCTTGCCGCTGATCGGGTCGACCCTGACGATGTCGATCCCGCTGAAGGCGACCCGCGTGCCCGGTCGCACGGTCGCGCCGGGCAGCCCGCTTCGGTAGCTGGCGTGGAAGGTCCAGTGGCCGGCGACCTTGTCGCCCTCGGCGATCGGGCCGACGTCCAGGGTGATGCTGATGTCGTCGAACGGCGCCCGGCCGGCCTCGACCGCGCGGGCGGCGCCCCTGGGGCCGCGGACGTCCTGGTCGGGCCAGTGGCCGACGAAGCTCTCGGCGAGGATCTCCTCGGCCACCCGCAGGTCCCCAGCCCACAGCTCGAACAGCCACCGCCGGTACAGCACCCGGTTGTTGTCGAGCGTCGACATGGATCCCCTCCAGCGCGAGCCACGGCAAGGGCGGCGGAGAGACGACGAGTCTACGGCACCGGCCCCAGGGCGGGACGGCTGTCGCGGGCATCGTGCATGATCTGCTTGCAATGCCTGGCATTGTGACTGAATGCCCAGGTGACCCCCGCCCGGGAGGAATGACCAGCTCGATGATGGCCCGTTCGCACGCCCTGCTCGGGGCCGCCGGCTGGCTCGCCGCCGCGCCCGTGGTGAGCGACGCCCTGCACCGGCCGCTCGACCTGCCGACCCTGGCGGCCAGCACGCTGGTGTGCGCGGGCGCGGCGCTGCTGCCCGACCTCGACCACCACGACGGGCTGATCGCCAACTCGCTCGGCCCCGTCACCCGAACGATGGCGAGAGGCGTCGCGGCGGTCTCGGGCGGTCACCGGCACGCGACCCACTCGCTGCTGTTCGGCCTGCTCGCCGGCTGGCTGACCTGGCTGCTGGTCCGCTACGGCGGTCGCCCGGCCACGCTGGCGGTCGCGCTGCTGTGCGCCGCCTTCGCCCTCCGGGCCGTGCACCTTTCGGAGCCGCTCTCCGAGCACCGCCTCCACTGGTCGCGGGTCGCCCTGGTCGCGGGCGCGATGACCGTGGCGGCCGCCCGCTACGTGCACGGCTCCTGGACCTGGCTGCCGGCGACCGTCGCCGCCGGCTGCTGGCTCCACGTGCTCGGCGACCTGCTGACACCCGAGGGCGTGCCGCTGCTGTGGCCGTGGCGCGAGCGGGTGTCGGTCCCGGTGCTGGACCACACCAACGACTGGACCGAGACCTTCGTGGTGGTGCCGGTGCTCGGCCTGCTGATCTTCGGGTTGGCCTGGGTCCATTTCGCCGCGGTCCGCACCGCCGCGCTCACCTGGCTCGACGGCCTCGCTCGGTAGGCGCCGGTCGCCGGGCCCCGGGCCGGCGGGGGGCCGGGCCCGGGCCGGCGGGGTCCGGTGCCGGGCCCCGGACCGCACTGCCCCCCGAAGCCCCCGGGACCGCACTGTCCCCGAGGCCCCCCGAGACCGCTGCGTCGCGG
>JBEDUQ010000084.1:0-13134 GCA_040414855.1 Actinomycetota bacterium | reverse complement strand
CGGTGGTCGGGGCGTTCACGGTGGTCGACGAGGCGACCACCGTGGTGGGGGTGATCACGGTGGTCGGGGTCGTGCTGGTCGGGCTGGTCGTGGTGGTGGTCTCCGCGGTCTTGCAGACGACCAGCTTGACGTCAGCCTCGGCCACCGGCACGCGCTCGCCCTCGGGCAGGTCGCTGAAGGTGGTGGCGACGAACAGGTGGATCCTGCCCTCGGTGTCGGGGCTCGGGACGAAGAAGTGCAGCTTGAGGCTCTCGTCGGCCTCGGTGAAGGTGTTCTGCTTCTGGCCTGCCTGGTTGAACAGGCCACCCTCGGGCACCTGCTGCTTGTCGTCGCCGTCGATCGAGTAAGTGACCGAGACGCTGCCGTCCTTGTGTCCCTCGAACGGGGTCAACGTGAACGAGACGCGGGTCTGGTCGGGGTGCGGGTTCGACGGGCAGCGCGAGTGCACGTCGCTGAGCTGCGAGCTCCAGGCGAAGGCGGGCGCGCTGAGCAGCAGGGCTGCAGCCAGCAGTCCGGACACGGCTGTCGCGAGGACTCCGAGACGGCGGCGAAAGGTCATGCCGAAGCTCTCCTTGTGCTCTTGACGTTCAACGTCGTTCTGTGCGGTGCCTGGCGGATGGGGGATCCAGGCGATGGCATCCGGGCGGCCAACGTTCGCGACAACGACGGATGCGGCGGCGGATGGAACCTATCGGATTCGGTCAGACGCGCCGGGCGATCCCGTGGCGGCACAGGCACGGGTCGGTATCGAATTCATAAACTGACCGACGATCAGGTTGAAGTGATCAAGACCCCTGAACGGTCCCCGCCGCCAGTGCCACCACCGCATGGATGGCGTCCGGGTTCGCCAGCGCGCCTTCGCTCACGGCCTTCTCGAGCGGCACGCCGGCGAGGATCCGCTTGACCGGGACCTCGAGCTTCTTGCCGCTCAGCGTGCGCGGCACCTCGTGGATCACGTGGATCTCGTCGGGCACGTGCCGCGGCGACAGCTCGCGCCGCACCGCGTCCCGGAGCCGGACGCGCAGCTCGTCGTCGGCCTCGCAGCCCGGCCGCAGCACCACGAACAGCAGCAGGCGTCCTTCGCCGCCCGGCTCGCTGGCGTCGACGACCAGGCTGTCGGTGATCTCGTCGATGCCCTCGACCACCCGGTAGAACTCGCTGGTGCCCATCCGCACGCCGCCGCGGTTGAGGGTCGAGTCGGAGCGGCCGCTGATGATCAGCGTGCCCCTCGGCGTGATCTCGACCCAGTCGCCGTGGCGCCAGACGCCCGGCCATGGCGAGAAATAGCTGTCGCGGTAGCGGCTGCCGTCCGGGTCGTTCCAGAAGTAGAGCGGCATCGACGGCAGCGGCTCGGTGATCACCAGCTCGCCCACCTGGCCGATGACGGGCTCGCCGTTTTCGTCGAACGCGTCGAGCTTGGTCCCGAGCGCGCGGCACTGGATCTCGCCGGACCAGACCGGCAGCCACGGGCACGACTGCGCGAACGCCGTGCACACGTCGGTCCCGCCGCTGACCGAGGCGACCTGGATATCGCCGGCGTGCTCCTGGAGCCAGGCAAAGCCCTCGGGCGGCAGCGGCGAGCCGGTCGAGCCGACGCTGCGGAGCCGGTCCAGCCGCGCGACCGACCGGGGCTCGACCCCGGCCTTCATGCAGGCCAGCACGTAGGCGGCGCTGGTGCCGAAGTAGGTCATGCCCGCCGCCTCGGCGAAGCGCCAGAGCGCGCCCATGTCCGGCTGCGCGGGGCTGCCGTCGTACAGCAGCACGGTCGAGCCGACCAGCAGCCCGCCGACCAGGAAGTTCCACATCATCCAGCCGGTGGTGGTGAACCAGAAGAAGCGATCGTCGGGACCGAGGTCGAGGTGCAGGCCGAGCGACTTCAGGTGCTCGAGCACGATCCCGCCGTGGCCCTGGACGATCGGCTTCGGCAGCCCGGTGGTGCCGGACGAGTAGAGGATCCACAGCGGGTGCTCGAACGGCACCCGCTCGAAGTCCAGGTCCTCCGCGCGCGGGCCGGAGCCGGCCAGGTCGCTCCAGCGGACGATCGCCCGCCCATCGGTCCCGTCGTTTCCGTCGTTTCCCCCGGGGCCGCCGGGGCCGGTGGTTCCGGTTCCGTCGGGGCGGTTGGTTCGGTCGGGGTCGTCGCCCGCGGCACCGGTGTCGTCGCGGACGCCGCCGGGCGGGACGATCACGACCGCGCGCAGCGTCGGCAGCTGAGCGCGGATGGCGGCGACCTCGTCGCGGCGGTCGTGCCAGCGGCCGGCGTAGCGGTAGCCGTCCACCGCCAGCAGCACCTTGGGCTCGATCTGCTGGAAGCGGTCCACGACGCTGGAGATGCCGAACTCGGGCGCGCAGCTCGACCAGATGGCGCCGATGCTGGCGGTGGCGAGGAACGCGACCACGGTCTCGGGCACGTTCGGGAGGTAGGCGGCCACGCGGTCGCCGGCGCCGACCCCAAGGCGCCGCAGGCCCTCCGCGACCGCGGCGACCATCGTCGCCAGCTCCGCGCGCGTGATCGTCCGCAGCCCACCCTCCTCGGAGCCCGCGACGATCGCCGGATGGTCGTCCCGCCGGCGCAGCGCCAGCTCGGCATAGCTGAGCCGCGCCTCCGGGAACCAGCGCGAGCCGGGCATGCGCCGCTCGGCCAGCCCCGGCGTCGGCGCCTTGCCCTCGGACACCTGGAAGAACTCCCACTGCGAGCGCCAGAAGCCGTCCAGGTCGGTGACCGACCACTCCCACAACCGCTGGTAGTCGTCGAAGTCGAGGCCGCGGGTCTCGGCGAGCCAGCGGGCGTACGCGGTCAGGTTCGAGCGTGCGACCCGCTCCTCGGACGGGGTCCACAGCGGCGCCGGGCCGCCGACCGATGTCGATTGGCTGCTCACCGGCACCTCCGTCGTTCGTCGGCGATCCGTGGCCCGGCGGCCCCGGGGTCGGGACGTCGCGCGCACATCGTCACGACGCTACCAGTCCGGACCGGCGATGCCGAGCAGCCGGACGCCGTTCCGCCACAGCACCGCGCGGAGCCAGTCGTCGCCGAGGCCGAGCCCGGCGATCGCGGCGAGCTGCGCGGACACCGGCCGCGGGATGGTCGGGAAGTCGGAGCCGAAGACGACCTGGTCCTCGAGCGTGCCCAGCTTGTCGACCAGCCAGGCCTGGACCTCGGTCAGCATCTCGTCGCTGCCGAACACCATCGCGGTGTCCAGCATGACGCTCGGGGTCGAGGCGGCCAGGCCGATGAAGTCGCGGTAGTCGGGCGCGCCGAGGTGGGCGATCACCAGCCGCAGGTCGGGGAAGCGTTCGAGCAGCCGGGTCACGCGGCCGATGCCGCACCACTCGTCGCCGCCCGAGCCGTCCGGGACCGCGCCCGCGTGCAGCACCACCGGCACGCCGCCGGCCTCCAGCCGGGCCCAGACGGGGTCGAGCATCGGGTCGTTCGCGTCGAACTTGCCGACCTGGAGGTGGATCTTGGCGACCGCGCCGCCGGCCGCCAGCGCCCGCTCGACGTACTCGCCGACCCCCGGCTCCGGGTAGAAGGTGAACGACGGCACCACGGCCGGCTCCGAGCGGGCGAGGGCGAGCGTGTGGTCGTTCAGCCACTCCGCCATGCCGGGGCGGTGGCTGTAGGCCAGCGCCGTGTGGTGGCGGACGCCGAGCGCGGTCAAGGTCGCGAGCCGCTCGCGCTCGCTGGTGCGGTAGGCGATCGGCCAGGGCGGGTCGAGCTGGTCGAAGTGCGCCCACACCTTTGCCTGCACCCGGTCGGGCATGAAGTGCACGTGAAGGTCGACGATCCCCGGCAGCCCGAGCCCCGCCACCCATCCCGCGATCCCGGCGTCCCCTTCCTCCAGCATCCCCATGCCCACATCCTCGCCCCCGAGGTCGCCCCTTCGCCAGTGGCTGGGAGGGGGCCGCGCGTCCCTCCCGCCCCGTCCCATCTCCGGCCCGACCCCGTCCCTTCCCGCCCGGCGGGTCGCGCGAATTCGACAGAAAGGGCCAAGATGGATACGGGCATTCCGCATATCTGGGGTCGCGATCCGCGAACAGGAGGCACGATGGAGGCGCTCTACACCGCCGAAGCGACCGTGACGGGGGGCAGGCAGGGGCACGTCCGATCCTCGGACGGCGTCATCGACCTCGACCTGGCCATGCCCACCGGGCTCGGCGGCCCGGGCGGCGCCAAGAGCAACCCCGAGCAGCTCTTCGCGGCCTGCTACGCGGCCTGCTTCCAGGGCGCGCTGTTCGCGGTGGCTCGGGGCGAGGGCACCGACGTCCAGGACAGCACCGTCACCGGCCGGGTCGGCATCGGCCGCGACGAAACCGGGTTCGGGATCGAGGTCGAGCTGGTGGTGTCGGTCCCGGGCGCCGACCGCTCCCACGCCGAGGCGCTGGTGCACAAGGCGCACGAGGTGTGCCCGTACTCCAAGGCGACCCGCGGCAACATCGAGGTCACGCTGACGGTCGCCTGAGGTCTCGTCCGCTCAGGCCATGTCCGCGATGCGGCCGACCAGGCGCGCCCGCGGCGTCCCGGCGGCCACCATGATCGAGGGCAGCTCCTGCCCCGGCTCGGCGAGCATGAGCTGCCAGCCGCCGCGCGCTTCGATCAGGGTGACGCCGTGCAGGGCGTCCTGGCCGGTCAGCACGCGACCGCCGGGCGCCAGCACGCCGTGGAACCGGCGCCGCTCGATGAAGCCGAGCCGGCGCATCGCGACGCAGGCCGGGCACCGCGGCACGTAGTCCGGCTCCGGGCTCGACGAGCAGCGGCCGCAGATGAGGATCTGGCAGACGGTGCACGGCCGCGTCGGCGCCACGCACAGCCCGCAGGTCTCGGTCCGGCAGTAGCGGCAGGTCGTCGTGGTCGCGACCAGATGACCCTCGCGGTCGCGCGAGACCGCGGTGACCATCGCGCCGGTCGCCTCGCACAGCACCATGCCCTCGTGCTCGCCCGGTTCCAGCTCGTATCGCAGGCGCACCTCCGAGCCGCCCTGGACCCAGTGCTCGTCGACCTGAAGGCCGATGGCGACCTGCACCCGGCGGCTCGGGTCGTCGGTCTGGTCGACCTTGTCGAGCAGTGCTTCGACCAGCTCGGGCGGTGGCGGTTCGGACTGCTCGTCGGGTGGACGGGCAAGGTCGAACGAGACGAAGCGGCGAATGGCGGTCTGGAGGAGCCGGTCGCTGGGCGTGTCCTGCCGCTCCTCGACCAGCGGCGTCCAGACGCGCTGCTCGAGCGAGCCGTCGACCAGAACCGGCCCGCGGATCGTGTCCGGGTCGGTCAGCGCGACCACCTCGTAGAGCGGCTCCTCCTCATCCAGCGACCCGCCGAGCAGCAGCTTGGCCAGCTCGGCCGGGTGGTTGCGGAGGGGGTACCAGCGGGTGCCTTCGCCGTCGTGCAGCCCGAGCGCGACGTGCGTGCCCACCCGGACCAGCGCGGCGCCCTCGCCTTCCAGCTCGCAGGCGAGCGCCACCCGCGGCTCGGGGTACCAGCCGTCGCCGGCCCAGGCGGGCTCAGGTCCCTGTATCCAGGCCACGTCCACCTGGCTCGCGTCGCGACCGTCGAAGGCCGCGCGGTGCAACCCGTCGGCGTCGAGCCAGCGCAGCTCCACGGCGGGTCGGGGATCCAGCAGCAGCATCGCCGCCGCGCTCCGCTCGATCACGTCCTGGCGCACCGGCAGCTCGCGGAGCAGGTCGGCGACCTCGCCCTCGGCCCGCTCCGGGATCGTGACCTCCGACCAGCCCGCCTCCTCGACCAGCCTGGCGAGCACCGAGGTCGAGGAGTCGGTGCCATAGGGCGTCGGCGGCTCGTCGCTTCCCGCGACCGGCAGGCCGTCGGGGTCGAGGACCGACCACCGCAACGAGTCGCGCCTGGTCGAGTCCAGCAGCAGGTGCGGGTCAGAAGGTGCCGGGGACGCGACCGCCTTGCCCTGCCGGATCTCGACGTCCGCGTTGGCCGCCATCGCCGCCCCGATGCGCGTCCGCAGCAGCACCGGCGCGTCCCCCAGGGCCGTCTCCCAGCGCACGACCCGTCCAGCGTGGACCACCGCCAGCTCGCGCCGGTGTCGCCCCGCCAGGCTCGCGACCGTCCACTCCCCGTCGACCCCGATCCGAACGTCCAGACCCGCCGCGGCGAGCTCCGCCGGAAGCGCCGCGATCTCCACCACGCTCGCCGGCCGCAACCCCGCGCAGGCCAGGCAGAGCCCGCCGAACGCAGCCTCCGTTGCCCATGCGTGCCCCGCCTCGGAGTTCGCGGCCGCTTCTTGGCAGCCGCGGCACACGAGCCGGCGGCACAGCGTGCAGGCCCTGGCGTGGATCGTGCGCCCGCACGCCTTGCAGGAGGCGACCCCGCAGCGCTCGCACTGCTGGTCCTCGTCGTGTGGCGCCGGCTCGGACCGGCAGGTGTGGCAGGCTGGCTCGCCGCAGTCGGCGCAGGCGCCGAGCCGGCCTTCGGGGCCGCACGCCGGACAGCGCGACCGCAGGCACGCCGGGCAGCGCCAGCCCGCCCCGGGCCGGTGCAGGTGGCCGAGGTCGTCGACGCCGAAGTCCCGCGCCCGCTCGCCCGTGTCGTCGAGCACCGGCCACGGCTTGCGCCCGGGTGTGACCAGGTAGGACCGGCTCGCCACCCGGGCGCCGTCATGCGCCCCGCTGTGGTCCCCGCCGCCGCCAGTGTGGACTCCGCCGGTGCCGTGGTCCCCGGCGGCGCCAGGGTGGTCGCCACCTGGGCTACCGTGGTCCCCGCCGGTTGGCGCCGCGCGCCTCGGCGCCCAGTGCTCCTCGACCTGGAGACAGATCGCCAAGGTGATTTGGGGTCCGGCCGTGAGCGGATCCAGCCGCCGCGCGGTCTCCAGGAGGCCGGCCGGGCCGGTGGGAGGCTGCTCGACCGCCACCACCTGGTAGCCAACCAGCGCCAGCTCGTCGGCGCGGGCGACGCCGGCATCGGGGATGCCGCGCACCATCCGCCAAACCTGCTCGACCTTGCGGTCGACGAGCGTGGCCTCGCTCGGCTCCGCGAAGCCGTCGTGGTCGAATCCGCCCGTGTCGGCGGCTCGCAGCACTCTCGTCCCCTCGGCGAGCCCGGCCGCCTGGACCACCGAGGCCCAGGTGTGCTCGCTGCCCATGGTGAGTCCGGGGCCGGCCGGCACGAACCACGAGCGCTCGCCCTCCGGCCCCTCGGCGGTCAGCCGGAACGAGGCGTGGACGGCGTCGAGCGTCGCGGTGACCCGGCCGAGCCAAGCGGCGGCGACCGGCCGCGCGGGCGGCTCGGCGTCGTGCTCGCTCGGCACGAATGGAGCGCGCTCGATCGTCCCGCGCTCGGTCGCACCACCGGGCAGACGGCGCTCGACACGCCGCTCGAGTCCCGAGGCGCCGACGGTCGTGGTCGACACCTCGACCACCGGAGTGACCACCAGCGCGCCTACCGGCGGGGGCGTCGCCGCGGCGCGTAAGCCGGCGAGCAGCCCGGCCAGCCCGCTTTCGGTCTCGCCCGTCACCGGCGGGCCCTCGGTCCCGGGCAGCGCGGCGGACGCGGCGGTGTCGACTGCGCTGCCACCCTCGGCCAGCCAGCTCCACACCAGCTCCTCGCGCGCCTCGACGCTTACCGCGAACGGTCCGTCCACGCTCGGATCGGAGGCGGCGGGGATCGCGGCCGCCGGTCCGGCCCAGCGGAGACCGATCTCGGGAGGGAGGCGAAGCGCGGCGGCCAGCGCGCGCAGACGCCGGCGGACAGGGTCGTCGCGGTCAGCGTCGGGCACCAGCACCAGGCGATCATCGCCGCGGACCAGCATCGCCGACCGCTCGCCGACCAGCAGGCGGCATCGGTCCCCCAGCGCCCAGGCGATGCAGTAGCGGAGATCGGCTGAGGGCAGCCGTCGCGGCGCCACGCAGTCGACGCAGAGCTGGTCGAGCCCAGCGTCTTTGGAGCGGCAGGAGTCGCAGATCGTGCGCCCGCACGCCGCGCAGGTTCCCGCGCCGACGTTCCGTCGGCAGGTCTCGCACTGCTCGGACCCGCCCGGCTCGTGCACGTTCGGAAGTAGCGGGGTGGAGGCGCCTTGCACTGCCCAACCTCTCAGTTCGCGACACCGCCACAGGGACCCTGGACAACGCGTCTGCGGCGGCGCAACCCGGGATCCTAACGCTCCGCGGCGGCCGGACGAAATCCCCGCCTGGTTTGCTCGCAGAGTCCGTCAAACGGGCTGCACCCGTACCGGTTATCCACAATCCGGTGGAGCCGGTTGTACCGCGCATGCGGTGGCATTAGGATCCACCTCCAATCTGGAGCGAGGTGGACGATGCGGTCGTTGGAGCGCGCGGTGCGCGCGGTGATCCGGGTCATGACCGGTGGCGCCGGGATGCGCCTCGGTGGCGGGACGCTGCTGTCGCTGGCCATCCTCTGCGCCGCGCTGGTCGGCTGGGTCGCGTTGCTTCCCGCTCTGATGGGCCCACCGGTCCGGCCTGTGGTCACGGCGCGCGGGTCGGCGACCACGCCCGCATACCCTGATCGAGCGGGGGGAGGAACAGGCGCGCCGGCCGCCGACCGATCTGGAGCTGACGCGCGAGGCCCCGACCCTTCCGCGACGGGTCCGCCCGGATCGGATCTCAGCGCCGGCGACGCGGCCGAGCCGCCTGCGGGCCGCCAGACGACCGCGGTCGACAAACGAGCGCTCACCGAGCGCCTTCTCGAGATCCTGCGCGCCCGCGAGCGGGCGTACGCCCTGCGCGACGCGACGGTGCTCGACACGGTGTACGCGGTGGACTGCCCATGCCTGCGAACAGGCAGGGCGGCGATCGCGACGCTGCGCGCCGACGACGCCGTCTGGCGCGGGCGCTCGTTCTCGCTCAGGGTCGAGCGGCTGTCCCGGGTGAACGACTCGCTCTGGAGCGCGATCGCCGTGCTCCGCTGGGACTCGTTCCGGATCGAGCGCGAGGACGGCGAGCTGGTCCGAGCCGTTCCCGCCGCCCGCGAGCGCTACCGGTTCGCCCTGGTCCGACCGGCCGGCGGCGCGGACTGGCTGCTCGGCCACGCCTCCCTCGTCGAGGAGCTGCCGCCATGAGCCGAAAGCGCAGGTCCACAGGCCGAGGCGCGCTGCACCTCGTCCTCGTGCTTTGCGTACTCGCCCTCAACGCGTTCGCCCTGACCGCGCTCGCTGGCGCGCCCAAGGCGAGTGCCCGGGTGTCGGCTGCCACCAGCTGCGGCGCCGGCGGCGTGGAGGCGGACCTGGACGGGTCCGGTGATACGGCGGTCGTGTCCGGGCGGGCGGCGGCGTGTCACTCGACAACGGGAACGAATGGGCGGGGTGGAGGGGCTCGGCCGTACTTCACCTATGAGATCCTCTGCTCGACCGACCGGTATCGCGCCGCCGAAGGTCTCTGCGCGGCGACACCGTGCGATGGCGGCACCTACTTCGCGTTCCGGACGCTGCACCGAGCGGACGGGGGCATCGAGCCGGCGGGGTCCTCGTGCGTCCGGCTCGACCACGCCGAGGCGGCGCCGGGGCTGACGGCGGCGGACGTGTTCGCGGCGGTCCGGTCGGTTGTGCTGCCTGCTGGCTCGATTCGCGCGGTGCCGAGCGGGCGCGGGCTGGCCAACCTGCCGGCCGACCTCTGGCTGGTCGGTGACGAGCTCGGGCCCGTCGACCTGCGGCTGGCCGGTTCGACCATCCATGCGGAGTTCCATCCGGTTGCCTACCGCTGGAGCTTCGGGGCGGGTCGCGCCGGCAGCGCCGTTCAGGTGGTGCCGGCGTCCGCCGATCCGGCGGACCGCCATGGCGCCGCCGCCGTGGTGTTCCCTGCCGGCGGCGACTTCGTCGTGTCGGTGGTCACGGAATGGGCCGCGACCGCCTCGCTCGACGGCCGCTTCGTCGGCCAGGTCGAGGATCTCACCAGCACCGCTCGGCTTTCCTATCCGGTCGTCGAGCTGCGCACCGACCTCGACAGTTGAGATCGGTGCACGGCATCCCAGCCGCTTGCCGCTCGACGGTTGACGTGCGGCGTCCCGGACCTAGCCCGGCGCGGACTGGGGAAGGGACTCGGGAGCCGACTGCTCCAGCTCCATGCCACGGGTCTCGGGGAGTTGCGTGAACAGCACGCTCGCGAGCACCACCGGGCCGCAGATCACGACGGCGGCAAGGCCGAAGCTGTTGAGCACGTCGGAGATCGTTCCGAATACGATCAGGCCGGCGACGGCACCGAGCACGCCGGCGGCGACCAGCCATCCCGCGATGGTCGCGCGCACGCTGGTCGGGAACAGCTCGGCGACCAGGGTCGCGGTCGCTGGGCCGTAGGCGGACGCGGCGGCGATGGCGAGCAGATAGCCGATGGCGACCCGGCTCGGCGCGCCGCTGTAGGTGACGATTCCGGCGAGCGCGACCACGACCTGGCTGAACGCGGCAGCGAACCGCCGGCCGAACGCATCGGCGCCCCAGCGGCCGACCAGCAGCCCTATCAGGCCGATCGGGCCGGCGGCGGCCACCATCAGCGCCGTTGTGCCTCTCGACATGCCGAGGACGTTCTCGGCGTAGACGAACAGGAACGTGTTCGCCGGCCCGGTCACGAACGAGAACGCAAAGGTCAGCGCGGTCAGCAGCCACAGCCGCCTCTGGAGGTCCGGGCGCAGCCGGCCGACGATCCAGAGCTTCCGCGACTCCACGGCAATCGACCGTTCGGCCTGGCGGGTCGCGGTTCGTGCCCCCTCGACCCACTGTCCCGCCTCGCCGAGGCCGATCCTGACGTGCACCGGGCTCCAGCGGGTCCCGCCGGCTTCCGCGCCTCGCGCGGTCCCGCCCCGGCGCTCCGGCCCGGTCCAGCCCCCTCCGCCGGCCTCCGGCCCTCGGCCGCTCTCGCCACGGCCCTCCGGACTGGCGGCGCCGGGCAGCCGGGCTCCGGCGTCACCGCCGCGGCCGTCGGTGTCCGCCCAAGCGTCCGGACCCTCGCCTGGCGCCTCTGGACGATCCCGGCCACGCGGTGCGCCGTCGCCATCGTGGCCGGTGGCGGGGCTGCCCGCGGAGCCGCCTCCGGCCACGGAGCCGCCTCCGGAGCCGCCTTCGGCCCCGGACCCGCCTCCGGCCCCGGACCCGCCTCCGGACCATGCTTGGGGACCGCCTCCCGGACCGCCTCCGGTTGCAGCCCCGCCCCCGGTCCCCGAGCCGGGCCCGTCTCCGGACCCACCTCCGGACCCACCTCCGGACCCACCGGAGGTCTCTGGACGCGGGACCGAGACGTCGAGGGCGCCGACCTTGAGACGGCGGTAGCGGTCGGGCTCTTTCAGGACGCGCGCGACCAGCGGGGTGATCGCCAGCGGGATCAGGGAGAGGACGAACAGTCCGCGGAAGCCGAGCGTGCCGCCGAACGTGCCACGCAGGATGGCGATGAGACCGGCGCCGACGCCGAAGCCGGCGGTGATCAGGGCGACGGCCTTGGCGCGCTCCTTGCTGGAGGTCTCCTCCGCCGCGATCACGCCGGCGATCGTGTTGGTGGCGGTCAGCAGCGGCCGGCCGAGCGCGAAGATGAACACGAACCACCAGAAGGTGGGGCTGATCGCCGCGGTGGCGGTCAGCGCGAGCCCGAGGGCGACGCAGCTCAGCAGAGTGAATTTGCGACCTCGGCGGTCGGCCACTCCCGCGAGCGGCAGGCTGCCGAGTGAGGCGAGCCGGATGATCGCCAGGCCGACGCCGAGCGTGGTCCCTGAGAGCCCGACCTTGGCTGTGATGGACGCGCCGCCGACCGGTGCTCCGAAGGTGCGGGCGACGTCGCCGAGCGCGGCGGTGGCGCCGAACTGTGCGAACCCGGATGCGAGCGCGAACCACCCGGCGGCGAGGATCGCGGGATCCCGCCAGCGGTACAGGCGCATCCGGCGCGTCTCGGCGTTGTGCTCTTGGGTCGTCACGCGGCGAGCGAACCACTTCCGGCCGCGCGCCGCCACCCTCTGCGAACGTTCGCTGAATCAGATGGATGCTCGAGCCGTTCGCACATGAGCACGAAGGGCAATCCGGGATAGGATGACCTTCGCCTTGTGAAGGCGAGCACAAGGCGAAGGAGGCCACAAATGGTGGAGCTCTCGAGGCCGATCGGTCTGGGCCTCGCCGCCCGCGGCAGCGTCGCCGACGCCGTCACCTGGGCGGAGCGGTCCAGGCAGGCAGGACTTGACTCGGTCTGGATCCACGACAGCTACTTCGAGCGGGACGCGGTCACCTATGCCTCGGCGATCGCCTCGCAGGTCGGCGGGATTCGCGTGGCGATGGGAGCGCTCAACCCGCTGACCAGGCATCCAGTGCTGGTGGCGATGACGGTGAGCGCGGTCGACGACATGGCGCCAGGCCGGGTGATCCTTGGGATGGGGACCGGGCTGCCGCTCCGTCTCGGGCAGATGGGCATCCCGTACACCCCGGCGTCGGGCCTAGAAGCGGTGAGCTCCGCGATCGACACGATGCGCGCGCTGTGGAGCGGCGAGCGGGTGCCGGCCGGAAAGGACGGGCTGCCGCCCGTGCAGCCGATGTTCCCGCCGGTGCACCGCGTGCCGATCTACATCGCGGCCTACCGCTCGGCGTTCCTGCGCTTGGCCGGCGAGAAGGCCGACGGGTACCTCGCGCGGCCAGCGGAGTCCATCGCTTCGCTCGTGAAGATGCTTGAGACCATGCGGACCGCGTGTGTGGCCGCCGGCCGTGATCCGGATGCGGTCGAGGTGGCCGGCTACCTGCTCACGCTGGTCGACCGGAGCCGGCGCGAGGCGTTGAACCGGGCGAAGCGCGAGCCCTTCGTGATCTACATGATGAGCGTGCAGTCGGACCTGGCGATGCGGCGCGCCGGGCTCGACCCGGAGCTGAAGGAGCGGATCGCCGCGGCCTGGCGGGCCGAGGACTACCACCGCGCGGCCAACCTGATTCCCGACGAGCTGCTGGACGCGTTCATGCTCTGCGGCACCAGGGAGGAGGTCGCCGAGGGCGCCGCCGCCTACCACGCCGCCGGCATGGACCTGCCGCTGCTCCAGCCGGTTCTCCAGAACGAGGACCAGATGCGCGAGGTGCTGGCCGCCGCGACCGAGTACGGCAACGCCGCCCTGCCCGCGCCTCGCGCCGCGTCCACCGCCGTCCGCCCCGCGGTGATCACCGGGCCACGAGGCGAGGTCGCGAGGCTGGGCGTCGACCGCGCCGACCG
>JBEDUQ010000083.1:0-2965 GCA_040414855.1 Actinomycetota bacterium | reverse complement strand
GGAAGGAAAGAGCGGAACAGGAGGACATCATGGACAAGAAGGTCCGCGACGTCATGACCCCGGACCCGGTGGGGGTCTACTACGACCAGACGATCACCGAGACGGCACGGGTCATGCGCGACTCCGGTGTCGGCGCCGTCCTGGTGGTCAACGGCGAGTCGCTCAGCGGGGTGGTGACCGACCGGGACCTGGTGGTCCGCGGCCTGGCCGAGGGCGCCAGCCCCGACTCGCCGGTGGGGCCGCTGTGCAGCGCCAAGCTGGTCGGCGTGGAAGCGGGCGCGGAGGTCGCCGAGGCCGAGCGGCTGATGGGCGAGCACGCCGTCCGCAGGCTCCCGGTCATCGACGCCGGGCAGATCGTCGGCATCGTCTCGATGGGCGACCTCGCCGCCTTCGGCTCAGGCGAGGACGGCGCGTCGTCGCTGGCCGCTGTTAGCAGGGCCCAGGCGAACACGTAGCAGCCCGAATCATCACAGCCGTTACAGATCAATCGTGACAACCGTTAGAGGTCAAGCGGATTGCCTGACCCGCTGCCGGGCCGCCCCGCGTGGTCCGGCAGCGTGCTGTCATCGGGGTTCTCGTCCGGGATGACCGTGGCGTCGCGGCGCGGCGCCACGCTCCGCCCGCCGCCGACATGGGTCCCGCCCTGCACCCGTCCGCGCCTGCGGTCGTAGTGAGGGTGCTGGAAGAACGGGCTGTGCTCGGCGCGGGCGACCGCGATCAGCCACACGGCCAGCGAGACCACGCTGACCGCGACGATGGCCCATATCACCCCTGCTGTACCTGTCATGTCTGCCCTCCTCACCGTGACGTTCCCGTCCGCGCTACCCACGTTTGGCGGGATAACCCACCCGGTGTAAGCCGGCGCCCTCCGGGCAGCGGGCTTGGTGGTTCAGGCAATTGGCAGTTCAGGCAAGAGATCAGGCAGTGAAGGAGGAGGACCATGAGCACTTCGTCCCTGCTGGAGCAGGATGTGCTAAACGACCTGCGCGAGATCGCGCAGCAGTTGCGGGTCGACTCCGTGCGCTGCAGCGCCGCCGCGTCGTCCGGGCACCCGACGTCGTCGATGTCCGCCGCGGACCTCATGGCCGTGCTGCTCGCGCGTTATCTCCGCTACGACTTCGGCGATCCGAAGGCGCCGGGCAACGACCACCTGATCTTCTCCAAGGGACACGCGTCCCCGCTGCTGTACGCGATGCTGCGGGCGGCGGGCGCCATCGGCGAGGAAGAGCTGCTCAGCTACCGGACGGTCGGCAGCCGCCTGGAGGGGCACCCGACGCCGCGGCTGCCCTGGGTCGACGTCGCCACCGGGTCGCTCGGGCAGGGCCTGCCCGTCGGAGTCGGGGTGGCCACGGCCGGCAAGACCCTGGACCGGCTGCCCTACCGCGTCTGGGTGCTATGCGGGGACAGCGAGCTGGCCGAGGGATCGATCTGGGAGGCGGCCGAGCAGGCCGGCTACTCCCGGCTCGACAACCTGACGGTGATCGCCGACATCAACCGGCTCGGCCAGCGCGGCCCCACCAGGCACGGCTGGGACACCGGCGCCTATGCCGCCAGGTTCCGCGCCTTCGGCTGGCACGCCCTGGAGGTCGACGGGCACGACATCGCGGCGATCGACCGCGCGCTCGGCGAAGCGCAGGAGCATCATGGCGCGCCGACCGTGATCCTGGCCAGGACGCGGAAGGGCCGCGGCGTCGCTGCCGTCGAGGACCAGGAGGGCAAGCACGGAAAGCCGCTACCCAGCGCCGACGAGGCCGTGAGCGAGCTCGGCGGGGTACGGGACATCCGGGTCCGCGTCACCACGCCGCCGCCGATGCCTCCGGCGCAGCGCGCCAAGCCCGCGGGCACCTGGCGGCCGCCCGGCTACGAGCGGGGGAGCATGGCGGCGACCAGGACCGCCTTCGGGCAGGCGCTGGCGGCTCTCGGCGACGCCCGCCCCGACGTGGTGGTCCTCGACGGGGAAGTGAGCGACTCCACCCGCACCGAGTACTTCGCCGACAGGCACCCGAACCGCTTCTTCGAGTTTTACATCGCCGAGCAGCAGATGATCGCCGCGGCCGTCGGGATGCAGGTGCGCGGCTGGGTTCCGTTCGCGGCCACGTTCGCCGCGTTCTTCACCCGGGCGCTGGACTTCATCAGGATGGCGGCGGTGAGCCGGGCCAGCATCCGGCTCTGCGGGTCGCACGCCGGGGTCTCGATCGGCCAGGACGGCCCGTCCCAGATGGGCCTGGAGGACCTGGCCGCGATGCGCGCCATCCACGGCAGCACCGTGCTGTGCCCGTGCGACGCCAACCAGGCGGCGTGGCTAACCGGGGTGATGGCGGACCTTCCCGGCGTCAGCTACCTGCGCACCAGCCGCGGTGAGGTGCCGGTGATCTACGAGCCGGGTGAGCGCTTCACGGTCGGCGGCAGCCGGGTGCTGCGATCGGCGCCCGACGACCAGGTGACGCTCGTCGCCGCGGGCGTCACGGTGCACGAGGCACTGGCCGCCGCGGACCTGCTCGCCGAGGACGGCGTGTCCGCCCGGGTCATCGACGCGTACTCGGTGAAGCCCGTGGACGCGACCACGCTGCGCGCGGCCGCGCGGGAGACCGGGCGCCTCGTGGTGGTGGAGGACCACTGGCCGGAAGGCGGGCTCGGCGACGCGGTGCTCAGCGCGGTCGCGGCGGGCGGGGCTCCGCTCCCGACGGTCAGGAAGCTGGCCGTCCGCTCGATGCCCGCGTCGGCGACTCCCGAGGAGCAGCTGCAGCTGGCGGGCATCGACATGGCGTCCATCGCCACCGCGGCCGCCGAGCTGGTGGCCGGGCACGGGGCCTGATGCGACGTTTTATCCCCGGGTCGCGGGTAGGGGTGATTTGTGCAGAACAACGGCCACACCGCAGAGCTCGTCGGGCTGCAGAACGCCTTGCTCAAGGCCGACAGCGTGGAACAGTTCCTGCACGAGCTCGCGGTGCTCTCAACGAAGACA
>JBEDUQ010000082.1:0-47685 GCA_040414855.1 Actinomycetota bacterium | reverse complement strand
GACGTTACTGCCGTCCGGCGAGGGCGTGTGACCGGGCGGCGTGTGGCCACCTCGATTGGGGGACGAGGAAGTGCCCGCTGTCCGGTCCCGCCCGGCTCCAACCTCGTTTCACGCGGTGGGCATCATGGTCGTTCGGGCTGGTATGCAATCGGCTTGACCATGAATCGAGGCATCTGTGAAGCCCCCGGCCACGATGCGCACCACACTTTGCACCGCCCCGGCGGACCCGGCCGGGCGGTTGCGGCACCCGGTTCCGCCGCGCCCCACAGGTGGTCCGGGTAGTAGCGTCCGGTGCCGCCCCACAGGCGGTGCGAGTCCCCAAATCCCAGCGCTCGACCGCGGGCGAGGCCGCCTCTGATGGCCCGCAAGGGACCCGCCATTCGGCTTGCCGCCGCGGTCCTGGAGCGGCCCATGGCCATGCCAGGCGCCCGCTCCTCCGCCTCGGCGCCAGCCCGGCACGTCCCGCCTGGGGCTTGCCGGCCCCGCTCAGCGGGAAGTCAGCACTGACGTGCGGAAACGGAGCAGAGGAGGTCCCGAATGAAGGCGACCTGGAAGCCGACCGAGGAGCAGGGCCAGCTCGACGCCGAGGACCGGAACGAGCTGCCGGACAGCGCGTACGCGTTCCCTGACAAGCGCAAGGAGCCGCTCACCGACGCCAGCCACGTCCGCAACGCGATCGCGCGGTTCAACCAGGTGGAGGACGTCAGCGACGCCGAGCGCGAGCAGGCGTTCGCGAACATCGAGCGCGCCGCCAGCCACTACGACGTGGACCTCTCCGCGTCGAACTGGCACGAGCTCGGCAAGCCTTCCTGAGGCGCGGACCAGGGGCGGCGGGCTCAGCTCGCGATCACCTCGGCGTCGGCCGCGTCGGCCGCGCTGGCCGGCGCGTGCGCGGTCTTGCCGCGGATCAGGTCGGCGGCCCGCTCGGCGATCATGATCGTCGGCGCGTTGGTGTTGCCGCGGACCACCACCGGCATCACCGAGGCGTCCACCACCCGTAGGCCGTCGACGCCGAGGACCCGCAGCTCGCTGTCCACCACCGAGCCGATCGCGCAGGTCCCCACCGGGTGGTAGAGCGTCTGGGTGTGGCGGTGGACGTAGTCGAGGATGTCGTCGTCGCTGTCGGAGGCGGGCTCGCGCAGGACCGCCCGGCGGTGATGCGCCAGCGCCGGCTGCTCGGCGATCTCCAGCATCCTGCGCATCGCCACGACCATGGCCTCGCGGTCCTCCTGGGTGGTGAAGTAGCCGTGCAGGATGTGTGGCTTGGCGCTCGGCAGGAGCGAGCGAAGGAAGACCTTGCCGCGGCTGGTCGGGCGGAGCTGGCAGGCGCCGAACCCGAAGGCGTGCTCGACCGGCAGCGCCAGCCCCTCGTCGACGAACATCACCGGTGCGGCGTGGATCTGGAAATCCGGCCCGGCGA
Organism: Actinomycetota bacterium; assembly: GCA_040414855.1. Taxonomy (GTDB): domain Bacteria; phylum Actinomycetota; class CALGFH01; order CALGFH01; family CALGFH01; genus DASVXQ01. The sequence continues at coordinate 46,265 of JBEDUQ010000082.1, read as the reverse complement.
GGTCGTCGCGCGTCCTGAAGAAGCCGCCGGCCTCGCCGATGTTCGAGGTCAGCGGCCCGCGACCCTCGGCGAGCAGGGCCAGGTTCGCCTCCGTCTGCGCCGTGATCAGGGTCTCGGTGTCGGTGAGGTAGGCGACGCCGACGTGCGGGTGGTCCTGGAGGTTCTCGCCGACCGGCAGGTCGACCCGGGCGGCGATGCCGTAGCCCGGGAGCTCGGCCGCGATGCCGATGCCCGAGAGCATCAGGATCTGCGGCGAGTTGTACGCGCCGGCCGAGATGATGACCTCGCGGTCGGCATGCAGCTCGAAGAGCTGGCCGCCGCGCTCAAGCTCGACGCCGATGGCGCGCTCGCCGTCGAAGACGATCCTGGTACACAGGGCCTCGGGGATCACCGTGAGGTTGGCGCGCGGCTCGGCGATGGCGGGGTGCAGGTAGGCGACAGCGGCGCTGCACCGCATGCCGTTGCGCTGGGTGAGCTGGTAGTAGCCGACGCCGTCCTGCTCGGGCCCGTTGAAATCGTCGTTGGCCGGGTGGCCCGCCTGCTGGGCCGCCTCGAGGAACGCGTCCATGAGGAGGTGGCGTGAGCGGCCGTCGCTGACCGTCAGCGGGCCGCCGGCGCCGTGCAGCGGGCCGGCGCCGCGCTCGTTGTCCTCGGCGGCGAGGAAATACGGCAGCACCGAGTCCCAGCCCCAACCTTCGGCGCCGAGCGCCTCCCACTCGTCGTAGTCGGCGCGGTTGCCGCGCATGTAGATCATCGCGTTCATCGACGAGGAGCCGCCCAGCATCCGGCCCCGCGGCAGGTACCTGCGGCGGCCGTCGAGTCCCGGCTCGGGGTCGGTGAAGTAGTCCCAGTCCCATTTCGACTGGAAGAGCTGCCCGAAGGTCACCGGCACGTGGATCTCCTGGGCCGTGTCGGGCGGTCCCGCCTCGATCAGCAGCACGCTGGTGCCAGGATCCTCGCTCAGGCGCGCGGCCAGCACACACCCGGCCGACCCGGCGCCGACGATCACGTAGTCGTAGCGGTCCACGACGACCTCCTCAAGCCGGCGACCCCACCACGAACGGTATCCCGCCCCTCGCACCAGCAGAAGCCCCCATTTCGGTGCAGATGGGAACGGCACCCGCGACGGCAATGCGAGACACGGCGGCGCGCTTGACGACTCTCGCGATAAAGGTAGTGCTTCTCCAGTTGGTCCGGGTAGCATGGGAGATACGTCAGTGATGCTCGTAACGCCCATAACGCACTGCTCATCACCATCGGGGATCTCCTGGAGGATCCCATGGCATCTGAACGCGACGGCAAGCTGCCCGCCCGAGCGCAGCCGAGGGCGGCCCTGGACCCGGTCGGCGCACCGCCCGGCTCCCAGCGAACCGCCGAGGGGGCTTCGCCTTCAGATGGCACGCGGCTTCCGCCGGCCGTCGTCAGCTTTGTGCTCAGGGTCTTTCCCCCGGCGGCCGGCTTGGGTGCGGGTGCCGCCCTGCTCAACTACCTTCCGGAACCACTCGGCCAGAATTTCGCCCGGTACCTGATCGCCGGCCTGGGGACGCTGGCGACCATGTCGACCCTGGGCTGGGCTGCCGCCTGGCTGCGGGCGGGCCGGCCGCACTCCGCGGCCGGGGCCAAGGCCAACACGGCGGCGACGCCGCTGCTCTTCGGGATCCAGTCACCAAGCGTGAGCGACCTCTTCGACGCCTCACGGGAGGCGTTGCTCGGCGCGATGATCTCGGCCGGGAGCGGCGACGAGGAGCTGACTGGCTGGCAGCACTTCTACCACGAGGCGGGACGGCTGGGTGAGCGCCCGACCGCGATCGGGACCTGTTATGGCCTGAAGTCGATGCTCCTGCTCGGAGGGACCGACCGCCGCTTCCGGCAGCGACGGGTGGAGGAGACGCTCTGGCGCCTCCAGGTGCCGACCGGCGGCTGGGTGGCACGCACGCAGTCAACCGTTGGGCGGCCCGAGGTGTCCGCTTGGGTGCTGTCGGCGCTGCTCCAGGCCGGCCGTGACGATCATCGGGTGAGCGCCGCCATTGAGCAGGCGTGCATCCAGGCATTCGACCCGACTACCGATCGCGTCGGCTGGGAGCGCACCGCTGTGGTCGCGACGGTGCTCTCGTTCCTCGCCCGGATGGCTCCGGTGGCGCCGTTCAGTGGACGGCTCAGGGAGCGCCTGATCTCCGGCATGATCACCGACTCCGAGCCGGGGCTACGGTGCTGGAGCGAGCGGTTGGCGACCAGTGGCTCCGACCAGAGGCTCATCCCCTCGGTGCCTCACACGGCGAGGGCGATCATCGCGCTTTCCCACGCGGACCACTCCGACCATGGCACCGGCCGGGCCATCGACGAAGCGGTCCGTTGGCTGATCGAGAAACGGGATCTGACGAACCAGACGGAGCACATGCGGCGTGGCTTACCCGAATTTCGTCAAGAGTCACTCGTCGTGAAACACTTCAGCGCCGCATGGGTCGCGAGAGCCTTGATGGTGGTCGATAAGGACAGATACCAAGGCTCCCGCGAACTGCTCGGCGAGGCGGTCGAGCGCGTCTTCAAGGCACAGCGCGACGGGATCTGGGAATGGGACAACAAAGAGCAACCGATCTGGATGACCTACCAGGGGATCGTGACACTTCGGCTCCGAGCGCTGCGAACCAGCCAACTGCCGGGGTGAGACCACTTCGCGTCCTGAGCTGGAACGTGCACGAAGGGGTCTGTGCGGACGGCCGGCTGCCCGAAACCCAGGAGTCGTTCTGGGCGGAGCTCGTGGCCGCTCGGGTTGACGTCGCGGCGCTCCAAGAGGTCCGCCTGCGCGCGGACGGCGACTTGGATGATCTGACGCTGGCCGCGAAGTCCGCCGGCATGCCGCACGTCTCCGTCTTTTCCCTCTCGGCTTCGAGCGTCCGGGAAGGCGAGCTGGCAGGTCTCGCCCTGCTCAGCCGCGAGCCCTTCCGGGACGAGCAACGCGAGAAGCTGCCAAACCTGGGCCTGAGCGGCGAGGCCGACGGATCGTCGATCGAGAGCTACGACAAGGGCCTGCTCTCAGCAGTGCTCGATCACAATGGTCTGCCCCTTCGCGTGGTGTCGTTGCACGTCCCACCGTTCCATCGCTTCGGACGCGCCGCCGACGAGTTCCCCTTCCTCTGGGAGGCCGTGGCGAAGTCGATCGGGCCCCTCGACGGCACGCCGTTGCTCGTATGTGGCGACTTCAACACCGACGACCGGGAATTGCTGACGGACCAGATCGACGGAGAGCTCCGCAGCGCCATCGCGGGCCAGGAGACCCACAGAGGTCGGTCCTTCGACGACATCCTCCATAGCGATGCGCTGGATCTGGTGCACCGCGAGGTGATCCCCACCCAGTCGGACCACGCGATCTGTGTCGCCGAGTTCGATTTCCCGCGCCCCGTCGACCACACCGCCACGGAAGCCGCCACCAGCGGGGGACACGATGCTCGAGAACATCTCCGAGGCCAGCCATTGGCTTGAGGCCGCGCTGCGTGAGGATCCACGTGAGGAGCGGCGCCTTCAGGCGGTGGTCTCCAGACTCTCGGAACGATCCCAGTTGGCCATCCTGCTGCGTTCCCTGCTCGCCGATGGGCGGCTGACCGAAGCTGCGGCCGCACGTTCCTATGTCCATCCGCTGGGATTCGACCGGTACGTTCTCGCCAGCTCGCCGCGGGCCGACTGCGAGCTGCGGCTGCATATCTGGTGGCCGGGAAAGCACGAGATCGTCGAGGACGTCCACAACCATCAATTCGCGTTCGCATCGGCGGTGGTCGACGGTTTCCTCGAGATGGAGGCGCTGGAACGCTCGGATGACGGCGTTGCGATGCAGGAGTTCGAGCTGACATCGGACGGCGGCGTCGCGACCAGCCGCTTCCGGCACGTCGGCGAGGCTGTCCTCGCCTGCACGGCTCGATCGTGGATGTCGGCGGAGACCGTCTATTGCATGGCGGCACCCTCCCTGCACCGGATCACGGGGACCGGCGAGGGGCTCACCGCGACCTTGTTGCTGCGGGGCCCTCTGGTCAGGTTGGGGACGACCGTCTTCAGCACCCAGGCGACCGAGCGGGCGACGATCGTGCGGCCGACGATGACGCCGCGAAGTTTCGGCGAAGGCCTGGCCGCGTACCTCGAAACCCTAACCTCATCCCGAGGCGCGACCTCGTTGGAGGGCGTTCGGGTGCGTTGAGCGGCGTCGTACGATGCCGCGCGATTGACTGGTCGGCCCGACCTGGCAGATCCTCTTGGGTTGTTCGGTCGGCCTGGGCTGGCTCATCGCGGGGCGGAGACGGTGGGCACGGCATCGCGGGTTGGAGGGGAGGCGCCGGCAGTGGGCTCTGCGCTCGTCCCCTTCATGCCGGCGCTTGGCTGCGGGCCGCCATGAGCTGGCGCTGGTCGGCCGCGGGCTGGCTGATGCTGGGGGGAGCCGCCTTCTTCGCTGTCGCGGTCGGCTATGTCTGGCGGCGGCGCGGCGACGCCCTCGCGGTGAGCCTGCTGGTGATGCTGCTCGCCGCGCTGGAATGGAGTGTGACCTACGCGTTCGAGCTGAGCGCGGGCGACGTGGCGGGCCGGCAGCTCTGGGGCGACCTCAAGTACATCGGCATCTGCCTGCTGGTTCCCGCGTGGCTGGCCTTCGTCTTCTATTACACGGGCAGGGCGCGCTGGCCGAACCGTGTGGTCGGCATGTTGCTCGCGATCGAGCCGATCTGCCTGCTGATCCTCTTGGCCGGCGGGGCCACGCACGACCTGGTCCGCTTCTACACGCCGGAGGGCGGGGTGGTCGCCGAGGCGGGCCCGTTCTTCTGGGTCCACCTGGTCTACACGGACCTTCTGCTGTGGGGCGCCACGGCGCTGTTCGTGATCTCGTCGGCGCGCCTGTCGCGGCTGTACCGCAAGCAGAGCGTGATCGTGTTCATCTCGGTGATGCTGCCGTTCGTCTCGAACATCCTCTTCAACCTGAGCGTCGGGCCCTTCGGCGTGGTCGACCTGAGCCCGTTCGCGTTCACGGTCACCGCCGGGGTGCTGGTCTTCGGGGTGTTCCGTTTCGGCCTGCTGGACCAGCGGCCGATCGCCCGCGGCCAGATCTTCGAAAAGATCAACGACCCGGTCCTGGTGCTCGACCCCTACGGCCGGGTGATCGACGCGAACTCGGCGGCGGCGCGGCTGGTCGGTCGCGAGCGCTCCGCCGCGATCGGGCAGTCGGCGGTGCGGCTGCTGCCCGCGCTCGCCGACGGAGGCCCGGCGGCGCGGAGCGAGCTGATGGTCGGGGGCCGCTTCTACGACCTGGCGACCTCGCCGCTGCCGGGGCGGCCGGGCCGGCGCAGCGGCCAGTTGCTGGTCGCCCGTGACATCACCGAGCGCCGCGAGGCCCAGCAGGCGCTGCACGCCGCGCTCGACCGCGAGCGGGTCGCAACCGAGGCGCTTGGCGCGGCCCTGGCGCACGAGCAGGCGGCGGCCGACCACCTGCGCGCCCTGGACGACCTGAAGAGCGGCTTCCTCCAGGCCGTCTCGCACGACCTGCGCACGCCGCTCTCCTCGGTGCTGGGGATCGCGCTGACCTTGGAGCGCAGCCGCGGTGAGCTGCCCTCCGACGACGTCGACGACCTGATCGGCCGGCTCACCGCCAACGCGCGGCGGCTCGACCGCATCCTCGGCGGCCTGCTCGACCTGGACCGGCTGGCCAGGGGCATCGTGGAGCCCAGACGCGAGCGGGTCGACCTCGGCGACCTGGTGGCCGGGGTGGTTCGTCAGACCAAGGAGGAGCTGCTCGGCGACCACCCGATCCAGGTGGACCTGGACCCGGTCGAGATCGCGGTCGACGCGGCCAAGGTCGAGCGGATCGTCGAGAACCTGCTGGTGAACGCCTCGCGCCACACCCCGCCCGGCACCCAGGTCTGGGTCAGGGTCGAGGCTCGCCCGCCCGGCGCGCTGGTCACGGTCGCCGACGCCGGCCCCGGCGTCCCTCCCGAGCAGCACGAGCGGATCTTCCAGCCGTTCCACCGCGGGCCGAGCCAGTCGACCCACGCGCCCGGGTCGGGTGTCGGCCTGGCGCTGGTCGCCCAGTTCGCCAAGCTGCACGGCGGCCGCGCCTGGGTCGAGCCGAGGTACGGGGGCGGCGCCTCCTTCCAGGTGCTGCTGCCCGACGGGCCGGTCAGCGCGTCAGCGCCCGAGCCGGTGGACGCCGGCGCGAGCGGCGCCGAAGTCCCCAAGTCCGCCGAGATCCCCAAGTCCGTGGACGCCTGACCGCCAGGCCACGAGGACGAGGCGGTCGTGGGGCGGCCGATTGGAGTCGCGGAAGGCCGGCGCCGAGAACTGTCATGGTGGCGCCCATGAGTGACCAACGGACCGTCGAGATCACCTCGCCCGGCGGGCGCGGCGTGGCCGCCGACGTGCGCGGGCCCGAGGACGGGCCGGCGGTGGTGCTGTTCCACTCGGCGCCCGGCTCCAGGCGTTTCGACCCGGACCCGGCGGCGACGGCCGCGGCGGACGTGCGGCTGATCACCATCGACCGCCCCGGCTACGGCCGCTCCGAGCCGTTCGCCGGCGGCACGCCGACGATCCCCGCCTATGCCAACGACGCGGCCGCGGTCCTCGACCAGCTCGGCATCGGCGAGGCGGTGCTCGCCGGCTGGTCGGCGGGCGGGCGGATCGCGGCGGCGCTCGCCGCCAGCCGTCCGGCGCTGGCGCGGGCGGTGCTGGTGATCGCGACCCCGGCGCCGGACGACGAGGTGCCGTGGCTGCCGGACGACCAACGGCTCGCGGTCCAGACGATTCGCGAGGACCCGGTCGCCGCCGTCACCCAGATGGTCGCGACGCTCGAAGGGGCCGGTACGGACCCGGCCAGCGTGCTCGCCACGCTGCGCGCCAGCCAGGCCGATGCCCGCGCGCTCGAGGATCCCGGCTTCCTGGAGCGCGTCGAGGCGATGCTCTCGGAGGCGTTCGCCCAGGGGTTGGTGGGCCTCGCCTCGGACATGGTCTCGTACACGGTCGAGCCGTGGGGCTTCGACCCCGGCGCCATTCGTGCGCCGACGACCTGCGTCTACGGCGAGGCCGACGATCCGGTGCCGCCGGCTCACGGCGCTTGGTGGACGGCGCGGATCCCTGACTCGGAGCTGGAGTCGGTCCCTGGCGCCGGGCACCTGGTCATCCGCCAGGCATGGGCGCTGGTGCTCGCCACCGCCACCGGCCGCCCAGGGGAGCGGGGCCGCCCAGGCCCAGCGGAGCCTGCCCCGGGCGGCTGACCACGCTAGGTGGTCGGCGGCTTGCGGCGCTGCATCGCCTCGGCGCCCGACGGGCTGAGAAAGAGCTTCTCCACGCGGTCCTTCGGCCGCTTCTTGCGGTGGAGGTAGCCCTCCTTGGTGAGCTTGCCCTCGCAGATGTTGCGCACGACGGCGGTGGGGAGCCGCTCGATCCGAGCGAGCCGGGCGGGGTTGATGGGATCGCCGGGAGCCTGCCAGATGCGTTCGAGCAGCCGGTCGGCGATCTTCTTGTCGCTGGCCGCCTTGCGCCGCTTCTCGCTGCGCCACAACCCGTTCATCACAAAGAAGAGGACGACCACGGCGGCGATCGCCGCCAGCACGCCGATCCCGCCGCCAGCGGGGTCGACCTGGAGCAGCAGCACGGAAAGCAGGCCAGGCAACATCGCACAGACAGCGTAAATCGCCATGACACGGGCATCAACGCGAAAGTTCGTTCGCCGGTCGAACCCCCGACTCGTTCCGCGGGCACGAACCCCACCTGACCCCGGCTGCCATAGACTTCGGGGCGTGGGAAGCGTGATCGGGACCTTTGGGGCGGTGGCCGGGGCGTACGCGGCCGCGCGGCCGGGGTATCCGGCGGCGCTGTTCGACGCGCTCCAGGACGTGGCGGGCCGCCCGCTGGCGGGAGCGCTGGTCGCCGACGTTGGCGCGGGCACGGGGATCGCGGCGCGGGCGCTGCGGGACCGTGGCGCGACCGTGGTCGCGGTCGAGCCCTCCGCTGGCATGCTGGCCGAGCTCTCGTCGCGATCGCCGGGGGTCATGGTGGTGCGGGGCGACGGCAACGCCCTGCCGCTGCGCGACCACGTGGCCGACTTCGTCACCTACGCGCAGGCGTTCCACTGGACCGACCGCGCCCGCTCGATCCCGGAGTTCCGCCGGGTGCTGCGGCGGGGCGGGACCTTCGCGGCGTGGTGGAACCTGTCCGCCCGCGAAGAGCCCTGGCAGCTCGCCCAGGAGCGGCGCCTGATCGCCGCCTGCCCGACCTACCGCGTCGCCCGGTCCTGGTACCCGGGGTCCCGCGGCGGCGAGGAGGCGGTGGTGCCGTACGGCGACGACCTGCCGGCGCGGACGGCGCGGTTCGCATGGGAGCGGATGGTGCCGCTCGACCTGCACCTGGCCAACCTCAACTCGAAGTCCTACGTGGCGGGGCTGGGCGCAGCGGGCGCCGCGGAGTTCTTGAAAGAGGAGCGGGCGATCCTGCTCGGCGAGTTCCCCGACGGCGTGGTCCCCGAACACTACCGGACGATCCTGGAGACGGTCCGGGTCTGAGATGCCCTGGAGCGCCCTGGGGCGCCCTGAGGCGCCCGCGCCGATGGCGTGTCCATTGCCTATCGCGGGGAGCGAAGGTAACTTCCGATTCCGGAGTGAGCAGCCGAATCCGGCACGCCGAGATGGAGGAGCACCATGAGCACCAGCGTTGAGGTCCCCGGCTACGTCGCCGGGAAGTGGGCCATCGACCCGGTCCACAGCGACGTCGCGTTCAGCGTGCGCCACATGATGGTCAGCAGGGTGCGCGGCCATTTCACCCGGATCGAGGGCGAGATCGTGCTGGCGGAGAACCCGCTGGACTCGTCCGCGACCGCGCACATCGACCTCACCTCGATCGACACCAACGACCCGACGCGCGACAACGACCTGCGCTCGGCGAACTTCTTCGAAGTCGAGACCCACCCGGACATGGTCTACCGGAGCACCGCGGTCCACCGCGCGGGCGAGGGCTACCTGGTCGACGGCGAGCTGACGCTCCACCAGATCACCCGGCCGGTGCAGCTCAAGGTCGAGGTCAACGGCTTCGCCAAGGACCCCTACGGCAACCAGCGCTGCGGCTTCTCGGCGACCACCGAGATCGACCGGACCGACTTCGGCATCCGCACCAACATCCCGATGGACGGCGGCGGCGTGGTTATCGGCGAGAAGATCTCGGTGGCCATCGAGGTCGAGGCGATCCTCCAGCAGGAGCCCGCGTCGGCGTAGCCCCGGCGTAGCGCCGCCGCCCGGCGTCAGCCGCGGCCCGGCTGGACCGCGAGCGCCCGCGCCTTGTCGCGCAGGGCGTCGAGCACCTGAGCCATCGACTCGTGGAAGCTCGCGACCCCGGCGACCTCGAGGGTCAGGCCGACGTCCTCCATGTCGACCCCGCCCGCCTCGAGCTCTCGCAGCACCTGGGCGGCCTCGTCGGTGCCGGCGTCGATGGTGCGCGCCAGCTTCCCGTGGTCCTCGAACGCGACGATGGTCGACTCCGGCAGGGTGTTGACGGTGTCGGAGCCGATCAGCTCGTCGACGTAGAGCGTGTCCGGGTAGGCGGGGTTCTTGGTCGAGGTGGACGCCCACAGCGGCCGCTGGACCCTGGCGCCGCGCGCGGCGAGCCGCTCCCAGCGCGGCCCCGAGAAGCACTCCCGGAACAGCTGGTAGGCGAGCTTCGCCTGCGCGACCGCGGCCCGGCCGCGCAGCCCGCCGAGGGCGGGGTCGAGCCCGTCGAGGCGCTTGTCCACCTCGGTGTCGACCCGGCTGACGAAGAACGAGGCGACGCTGTGCACCCGCGACAGGTCGCCGCCGCGCTCGATCAGCGTCTCGAGGCCGGTCAGGTAGGCCTCGATGACCTGGCGGTAGCGGCTGAGCGAGAAGATCAGGGTGATGTTGATGCTGCGGCCCTCGGCGATCATCGCCTCGATCGCCGGCACGCCGGCCGCGGTCGCCGGGATCTTCACGAACAGGTTGGGCCGGTCGATGCGCTGGTGCAGGTCGCGCGCGGCCGCGATGGTCGCGCCGGTGTCGTTGGCCAGCTCGGCCGCGACCTCGACCGACACGAAGCCGTCCCCGCCGCCGCTTTCGTCGTAGATCGGGCGCATGGCGGTCAGTGCGTCGCCGACGTCGGAGACCACCAGGTCCCAGTAGGCGTCCTCGACCGGGCGCCCCTCGGCGATCAGAGTCCCGAACTGCTCGTCGTAGGCGTCGGAGCCCTGGATCGCCTTGGCGAAGATGGTCGGGTTGGCGGTGATGCCCCGGATCCCCTGGGCCATCAGCCGGTCCAGGGTCCCGTCCAGCAGATACGGCCGGGTGAGGTTGTCGAGCCACGGGCTCTGCCCGAACTCGCTGTGCAGGCGTTGCAGCTTGGTCTGGTTGGTCATCACGACTCCTTCCGAGCCGGCGCCGCGGCGCCGCGCACGGTCACGCAGCACCTGCCGGGCGCCGGGTCCAGCCGGGCCTCGAGGTCGGTGACCCCGAGCCCGGCGAGCAGCCCGCCGACGAGATCCAGGTTCATCCCGCAGACGAGCTCCGTGTAGTCCTGGGCGAGCGCCTTGAACGGGCAGTTCGCCAGCGTCAGGCCATCCGCGTCGCGGCGCGGCTCGTAGCCGTGGGCGGCCAGCGCCGCGCGGGCGGCGGCAATCGAGGCCGCGGCGCCGCACGTGCCCGTGGCGGCGGCCCCGTCGCCGACCTCACCGAGCTCACCGACCTCGCCGACCTCGCCGAGCCCACCGGCCTCGCCGAGCCCACCGACCTCGCCGAGGCCGCCGAGCTCGCCACCGGAGCCGAGTGAGCGCCCGGCCTGCCTGGCCGCCTCGCGGAGCGACTCGCGGACCGGCACGCCGCGCCGCTCGGCCTCGACGATCGCCTCGGCCAGCAGGCGCCCGACCAGCTCGTAGCGCCGCTCCGGCAGGCTCACCCGCAGCTCGCGGTCGGAGCGGCGGTAGAGCTTGGCGGGGCGGCCGGCGCCGGGCCCGCGGCGGCCGGGGGGACGGCGGTACTCGACCGCGAGCAGGCCCTCCTCGGCCAGCTTGTCGAGGTGGAACTTGGCGGCGTGGCGGGCGACGCCGGTGGCCTCGGCTGCCTGGTCGCGGCTCACCGGGGCGCCCTGGGCCACGACGTAGCGGTAGAGGGCGCGCCGCAGCGGCTCCCCGAGGGCCGCGATCCCGGTCACCTGGGCATCGAAGTCGTCGGGCATCAGCGGCGCTCCTCCCTCCGCCGGCGTGGTGGAGCGGCGCATGCGACCCACCCTTCTAAAAGAGATCTGAGTTGACGGAAGAGGGAACACTTTCTAGAGTCTAGTCTAGTGTCCGTTAGATCGGGGGGCAACCGTGCAGGCGCGGCGCAACGGACGGCGCCAGGCACCACGAGATGGAGGAGCGATTGTGACGGTTCAGCCTCTGGAGGCGGAGCAGCTCGATGGCGACGGGATCGCCGCGGCAGGATCGCACCTGCGCATCGTCCAGCCGGCGAAGGCGATCGACCTCGCCGGCGCTGAGCGGGCGGTCGCCGACCTGCTGCGCGCGCTCGGGACCGACCTGGACGACGAGGGGGTGCGGGACACTCCCCGCCGCGTGGCCAGTGCCTACGCGGAGTTGCTCACCCCGCACCCCTTCCAGCTCACCACCTTCCCGAACGAGGAGGGCTACGAGGACCTGGTGATGGCGCGGTCGATCCCGTTCCACTCGCTGTGCCAGCACCACCTGCTGCCGTTCGTCGGCGTCGCCCACGTCGGCTATCTGCCCGGCGAGCGCATCCTCGGTCTCTCGAAGCTGGCGCGGGTGGTCGAGCTGTTCGCCCGCGGCCTCCAGGTGCAGGAACGCCTCACCGTCCAGATCACCGACTGGCTCGACAGCAACGTGCGGCCGAAGGGCGTCGGCGTGGTGCTCGAGGCCGAGCACCTGTGCATGGCGCTGCGCGGCGTGCGCTCGCTCGGGACCCGCACGGTGACCTCCGCGGTCCGCGGCCTGCTCCGCGACGACCCTCGCTCACGACAGGAGTTCCTCTCGCTCGCCCGCTAGGGCGGCAAACGACCAGGCCAACCAGGTGCAACCCAGCACAGGAGGCAGATCGATGCGGACCTTCTCGTTCCGACCGGCGCTCACGCTCAAGGGGCGCAAATTCAAGGGGCTGCGGGGCTACGCCGGCAAGCCGTTCCACCCACCGCTGACCGACCTGCCGATCGCCGCCTACATCTTGGCCGCCGTGTTCGACGTGGTCTCGTTCGCCGGGCAGCACCAGGGCTGGGCGCGCGACTTCTACCGTGGCGGCACCTACGTGTTCATTGGCGGCGCCGCGGTCTCGGTGCTGGCGGCGCTGACCGGCTTCTGGGACTGGCTGCGCTCGACCGAGAAGGGCACCCAGGCGCGGCGGACCGCCAACGCCCACGCCTGGATCATGGTGACGGTCACGGTGCTCGCGCTGGCGGACATCGTGCTTCGCCTCACCAGCTACGGCGCGGCCCACACCGGCGTCGGCGTGCTGGTCCTGTCGCTGCTGGCGGCCGGCGGGGTCGTGGTCGGCGCCACCTACGGCGGCTCACTGGTCTTCGACTACGGCTTCAACGTCGAGACCGCCGGCGACCACCCGGTCTGGCACGTCAACGAAAAGGACGTGTTCCCCGGCGGCCACGCCTAGAGCCCCCGTCCGGCGCGGCGGTAGGCCATGATCGCCGCGCCGGACGGCGCCAAGCCCAAGGCGCTCGCGGCTTGGTACTGTCTGGAGCATGCGCGAGCCGAACTGCGTCGGCGCGCTGATCCGCGACCACCGCAATCGCGTCTTCGCCCAGCGCCGCACGCCCACCCGCCGGGTCCTACCTGGCACCTGGGACATCGTCGGCGGCCACCTCGACCCTGGCGAGACGCCGGAGCAGGGCTTGGCGCGCGAGCTGGAGGAGGAGACCGGCTGGCGGCTCCGCCGCATCGAGGCGCGGATCGCCGACTGGGAATGGGAGTGGGACGGCTTCGTTCGCCGCGAGCTGGACTACCTGATCGAGGTGGACGGCGACCTTTCCGCCCCGAGGCTGGCGCCGTTCGAGCACGACGCCTACGCCTGGGTCGGGTTCGGCGACCTCGAGCTGATGATGGAGGGCAGGACCGACGGCGACCGCAGGCTGCGCGACCTGGTCGCCAAGGCGGTCCGGATGCGGCTGACGCCGAGGTTGCGGCTGGAGCCGATCGGCCCCGAGCACGTCGAGGACCTCTGGCGGCTCCATCGGGACGAGGCCGTGGCCCGCTGGTACGGCTATCCCTGGACGCGCGAGGACGCGGAGCGCTACGCGAGCCGCCGTGCCGAGCTGTGGGAGGCCAAGGGCGTCGACAAGTGGATGGCCTACGACCGCGCGGGCGGCGAGCTGGTCGGGCGTGGTGGCCTCTCCTGGGACGACGAGCTGGAGGGGCTCGAGGTGGGCTGGACCGTCAGGCCGGACCTGTGGGGACGCGGCTACGCGACCGAGATCGGCCGCGCCGGTCTGGCGCTGGCGTTCGACGACCTCGGCGCCGACGAGGTGGTGGCGTTCACCGACCCGGACAACCGGCGCTCGGTCGCGGTCATGGAGCGCCTCGGCATGGCCGATCGGCGCGAGGTCCTCTACAAGGGCGAGCCCACCGTGCTGTACACCTTGCCGCGCAAGCGTGCGGCGGCGCTGCTACACCCCTCGGGCGACCCCGCTACCTCAGCGGATGGATGACGGCGCCTCCGGGTTGTCCGTAAGGTTCGGGGCGTGAGCACGTCAACCCTGGCCGGAGCCGCGCGCGACGCGGCGAGATGGTCGCGCGCCTGGCTCCGCTCGCCGTGGCCGCGCCGGCAATGGGCGGTTGACGCGGCACTGATCATCCTGTTCGGGGCCTTCGCGGTCTTCGGCACCGTCGAGTCCACGCAACCGGGCCGCGACCAGCGGCCGCTCGACTGGCGCGGCTGGGGGCTGCTGGCCATCGCCACCCTGGTGCTCGCGCTGCGGAGGCGGCGCCCGCTGCTCACCATCGCGCTGACCGTCGCGGCCACGGCGGCGTCGGTCGCCGGCAACTACCCGACCGGGCCCATCTGGGCGGCGCCGCTGATCGCGCTCTACAGCGCCGCCGCCATCGGCCGGCGCGCGCTCGCTCTGGTCACCACCGTCGCGCTGATCGCCGGCCTGATCGCCTGGACATTCGCGGCGCGGGACCCCGGCACGCCAGGCGAGATCGCCGCCACTTTGCTGCTCGTGCTGCTGGCGCTGGCGATCGGGGAGGTGACCCGCGCCCGGCGGGACTACCTCGCCGAGGTCGAGGGCCGCGCGATCGAGGCGGAGCGGACCCGTGAGGAGCTGGCGCTGCGGCTGGCCAACGAGGAGCGCCTGCGGCTGGCTCGCGACCTGCACGACATCACCGCGCACACGATCGCGGTGATCGCGATCCAGGCGAGCGTCGCCGAGGAGGCGCTGGCGAGCTGCGAGGCGTGCGGCGACCGGGTCGGCGCCCCGGTGCGGGCGATCCGCGCCGCCAGCCGTGAGGCCATGGCCGAGCTGAAGGCGACCGTCACCACCCTCAGGGACGGCGCCGCGCCGCGGGAGTCGCTGCCGGGGCTCGACCGCCTCGACGAGCTGGTGCGGATGGCCAGCGGCGCCGGGGTCCGGGTCGGTCTGGAGACCAGTGGCGAGGTCAGGCAGCTCCCGCCCGCCGTCGACGTGACCGCCTTCCGGATCGTGCAGGAGTCGCTCACCAACGTGCTGCGCCACGCGCGCGCCACCACAGCGACCGTGCGGCTGTGCTACGGCCTGGAGGCGCTCGGCGTCGAGGTCGACGACGACGGCCGCGGCCCGAGGCCGCAGGCGGCGGGGGAGCGCGGCGCCCGCGCGAGCGGCGGCCACGGGCTGGAGCTGATGGCCGAGCGGGCCGCCGCGGTGGGCGGCTGGCTCAGCGCCGGCCCGGCGTCGCCTGCCGGCTTCAGCGTCCGCGCGCGGCTGCCGCTCCGCGAGGGCGCGGCATGATCGGCGTGCTGCTCGCCGACGACCAGCCGCTGGCGCGGGCTGGGCTACGGACGATGCTGGAGAGCTGCGACGACATCGAGGTCGTCGGCGAGGCCTCCAGCGGGGTCGAGGCGGTCGAGCTGACCCGCAGGGCCATGCCCGACGTGGTGCTGATGGACATCCGCATGCCGCTGATGGACGGGCTGGAGGCGGCCAGGCGGATCGTCGCCGACGAGCGGCTCGCCGGCGTCCGCGTGGTGATGCTGACCACCTTCGACCTCGACGAGTACGTCTACGAGGCGCTGCGGGTCGGCGCCAGCGGCTTCCTGGCCAAGGACGTGGAGCCGTCCGAGCTGCGTCACGCGGTCAGGGTGGCGGCGCGCGGCGACGCGCTGCTGTCGCCCGGGGTGACCCGCCGGCTGATCGCCGAGTTCGCCGCACGGCCGGCGCGGCAGCCGCCCGCGGCCACGCGGCTGGAGGTGCTCACCGACCGCGAGCGCGAGGTGCTGGCGCTCGTCGGCGAGGGCCTGAGCAACGACGACATCGCCGATGGGCTGTCGATGAGCCGGGCGACCGTCAAGACGCACCTCAGCCGGATCATGAGCAAGCTCTCGGCGCACGATCGCGCCCAATTGGTCGTGCTGGCCTACGAGACCGGCCTGGTGCAACCCGGCTGGCTTTGAGACCCTTGATCGGTTCCCTCTACCGAGACCCTTGATCGGTTCCCTCCACCGGCAGCGGTAGTGGTCCCTCCGCCTCGCGGGGTAGCGGGCCGTCATCGTCCGGTGGACGACGGCCGCGGCGCCCGGCCATAGCGTCTGGGTCGCAACCCCCATCGCAACCGGAGGCATCCGATGCACTCGCTGTCGAGATTCGTTCTCCGCCACAAGCTCCTGGTCGTGATCGCCTGGCTGGTCGTCCTGGTGGCCGGCGGAGCGGCCTCGTCGAAGGTCGCCGACCGGCTCGACCAGGACTTCTCGCTCCCAGGGCAGCCCGCTTACGAAGCCAACGTCGCGATCGTCGAGCGCTATGGCAACGGCGGTCCGGGCAACCCGCTGGTGCCGGTGGTGACGCTTCCCGCCGGGACCACGGTCGACAGCCCGGGCGTCCGGGACGGTTTGGCGCGCGGGCTCGACCGGCTCACCGGGAACGGCTCGCCCCTGCGGGCGCTGTCGTACGCCTCGACCGGAGATCGCAAGCTGGTCACCGCCGACGGGCGCACCACCTTCGCGGTGGTTTTCGGCCCCTACCGCGGCCAGCAGGGACCGGACCCAGCGCTCGCCGGGACGATCTCGACGGCCCTGCGCCAGGCGCTGCCGGCCGGCACCACCGTCCAGGTCAGCGGGCTCGACGAGCTGTCCACCCAGGCGGTCGAGGGCCGCAGCGCCGGCGTGCTGGTCGAGACGATGATCGGCGCGCTCGGTGCCCTGGTGGTGCTGGCGTTCGTGTTCGGCTCGACGCTCGCCCTGGTGCCGCTGATGGTGGCGCTGTTCTCGATCCTCGGAAGTTTTCTGGTGATCCTCGGCCTCACCGCGGTCACCGACGTCAACTTCATCATCCAGTACCTGATCGCGCTGATCGGGCTGGGCGTGGCGATCGACTACTCGCTGCTGGTGGTGACCCGCTGGCGCGAGGAGCGCGACGCCGGCCACGACCGCGAGCGAGCGGTGGAGCTGGCGCTCGCCACCGCCGGCCGCTCGGTGGTGTTCAGCGCGGCCACCGTGGCCGTCGGCCTGGTGGTGATCGCGATCGTGCCGGTCCCGTTCCTGCGCAGCGTCGGCTTCGGCAGCATGCTGATCCCGCTGGTGTCCACCCTGGTGACGCTGACGCTGCTGCCGGTGGTGCTGGCCACCGTCGGCCCGTGGCTCGACCGCAGGGGGGCGAGGCGCCGCGAGCGGCGGGCACAGCGCGGGCGGCGCGGCGCCACCGTGCTCTGGACGCGCTGGGCGAACGGCGTTACCCGCCACCCGGCCATCGCCATCCTCGCGGCGCTGGCGATCCTGGTGCCGCTCGGCATCGCGGCGCTCGGGCTGCGGCTCGGCGAGCCGACCGCGGACGCGCTCCAGGGCCAGGGGCCGGCCAGGTCGGGCCTGGTCGCGATCGAGCGCGGCGGGATCCCGAGCGGCGTGCTGACCCCGATCGAGGTGCTGGTCGAAACCGCCGCCGACGGGGCCGGGGCCGAGCGTGCCGCCGCAAGCCTCGCCGGCCTGCCTGGCGTCCACGCCGCCGACGCGCCGAGCGGCGACGACTGGCGGCGGGGCGGCACCGCGCTGGTCACGGTCCTTCCGACCGACGAGACCGGCACCGCGGCCGGGAAGGCGACCGTCGAACGGGTCCGCGACGCCGCGGAAGCGCTGCCCGGCGCGCAGGTCGGCGGCACCGGCGCGCTCGACATCGACGCCACCCGGGCGCTCTACGGCGCCTTCCCCGCCATGCTCGCGATCGTGGCGCTGGCCACCTTCGTGCTGCTGGCGAGGGCGTTCCGTTCGCTGCTGCTACCGGCGAAGGCGGTCGTGCTGAACCTGCTGTCGATCGGGGCGGCCTACGGCGTGCTGGTGCTGGTCTGGCAGCACGGGTACGGGTCGAGCCAGATCTGGGGCATCGAGGCCACCGGGTCGATCGTACCGTGGGTGCCGCTGATGACCTTCGCGTTCCTGTACGGCCTGTCCATGGACTACGAGGTGTTCCTGCTGGCGCGCATGCGCGAGGTCTACGACCAGACGGGCTCGACCAAGGTCGCGGTCGTGCAGGGCCTGGGGAGGGTCGGACGGCTGGTCACCAGCGCCGCGCTGATCCTGTTCCTCGCCTTCGCCGCGCTGGCGGGCACGCCCTCGGTCGACGTCAGGATCATGGCCACCGGCCTCGGCGCGGGGATCCTGCTCGACGCGACCGTTCTCCGAGCCCTGCTGATGCCCGCGGCGGTGGTCCTGTTCGGCCGCTGGAACTGGTGGCTGCCCAACTGGACCGCCCGCCTGCTGAGGGTCCAACCCGCCCCCGCCACCCATCCGACCACCCTCGACCCCCGCTCCGCCGAACGCTCATGAGCCGGGAGGTGTTGGTACTCCAGTGGAAGCGCGCCATCACGCCGGCTCATTGAGGCGATCGAGGAGCGCCCGAGGGGTGACGATCGGGACCGGCGCGTCCTCCAGCTCGGTCAGATCGCGGTCCCCGGAGACCAGTAGGTCGACGTGCGCCGTCGCGGCCAACGCAACGAGGTAGTCGTCGTTGGGATCCCGCGTGACGGTGTCTGGATCCGGCGCATCCTGAACCACGATGGCGACCCCGGCGAGGTCGGTGACTAGCTCGCGGACCTCGTCGGGGCTCGCGTACCGCCGGAACCGGTCGCGCAGAAGCACACCGGTGAGCTCAGCGAGCAACCTGGGCGAGACGACCAGCTCGAATCGCTGCTCGAGCAACAGGTCAAGGACCTGGGCGGGGCACCCTTCGGCGCGATCAGTGCGGAGACGAAGACGCCGGGGTCGATGACGACGCGAAGCACCTACATAGCCTTGGCACGGTTGGCGCGATAGGCGTCCAGCTCCCTGTAGGCGAGCGCCAGACTCTCGTCCTCGTCCTGGTCTCCGCGGGCTTGAATGCGTCGAACCGTGCTCTCGAGGCCGAGGTAGCGGCGCAGCGCCTCCTCGATGACGTCGCGCTGTTCGCGCCCGGTCCTCGCCGCGCGCTCGGCGGCGGCCCGGAGCAGCTCATCATCCAGGTACAGGGTGGTCCTTCGTCGCGCCATGCCTTGAGTCTGCCATCTCGGCACCATCGCGGCCAGACTCCGCGCGCCGCCTGTGGATATCGAGGAACAGGTCAGGGCTTCAGGGCGACGCCGCCGTAGATGGAGACGTGCTGCGGACCTTGGTCGGCGGGGTCGGGGCGCCACTGGGAGACCTGGACGAGACCGGGGTCGACCAGCTCGAGGCCTTCGAAGAAGCGCTGGACGTCCTCGCGGCCGCGGAGGGTGACGGGCACGGGCATGAGGCGGCTGAGGCGCTCGGCCGCGCCCGCGGCGGCATCGGCGTCGAAGTCGCCGGTCGGGTGCGAGACCACCAGATAGCTGCCGGAGGGCAGCGCGTCGACCAGCCGCTTGACGATCGCCCAGGGGTCCTCGGCGGGCCCGATCAGCTGGAGGATCGTCAGCATCATGAGCGCCACCGGCTGGCTCAGGTCCAAGGTCGCGGCCGCGGCCTCGAGGATC
This sequence comes from Actinomycetota bacterium, assembly GCA_040414855.1. Lineage (GTDB taxonomy): Bacteria > Actinomycetota > CALGFH01 > CALGFH01 > CALGFH01 > DASVXQ01. The sequence continues at coordinate 27,121 of JBEDUQ010000082.1, read as the reverse complement.
CGGTCGGGGTCGCGCAGGTCGGCGTCGATGTAGTCGGTCCTGCCCTCCTTGCTGCCGGTGAGCAGCGCGCGGGCATGGACCAGCACGATCGGGTCGTTGTCCACGTAGACGATGCGGGTCTCGGGGGCGATCGACTGGGCGACCTCGTGGACGTTCGGGCTGGTCGGGATGCCGGTGCCGATGTCCAGGACCTGGCGGATGCCGGCCCCGCCGACCAGGTGGCGGGCGACCCGCTGGAGGAACGCCCGGTTCGCCCGCGCGAACTGGGCGATCGTGGGCAGCGCGGCGATCGCCGCACCCTCACGGCTCGCTTCGCGGCGGACCGAACCGTGATATTGCGCTCTTGAAGGACTATGCCCGTGCTGCTCGCTGCTGGCGTATTTGAGCACCATTCGACCATGCCCGAGTGGATGGGGGGAAATCGTACGATCGCGCGGACGGCGCCGCGGCGGCGGGGGCGACCGCGGCGTGACCGGGCGCGCGGGGGCGACCGCGGGGGCGACGGGCCAGCGACGGGGCCTCGCTCAGCTTCGCCGGGTCAGCGGCAGGCGCCGCTTGGTGTCCTCGTCGGCCGGCGTGTAGACGGTGATGAACGCCTCGGGCATGTCCGTCACCGCCAGGCTGGTCGACCGCATCCGCAGCAGCCCGGCGTCCGGGTGCAGGAAATGCTTGGTGTGGGTGCCCGGGTTGGCCACCTCGTGGCGGGCCCACATCTCGGCGAACTCCGGGCTCGCCGCGATCAGCCACTTGATGAAGCCGGTCCAGCTCGGCTCGTTGAGGTGCTGCGCGAACCGCGCACGCAGGGTGGCGACCAGGCGCGGGACCTCGGTGTCGAAGTTGACGAAGCGCTTGTGGGCGTCGGGCTGGAGAAAGCAGCAGGCGAGGATGTTGCGGCGCTCGCAGGGCATCGTCTGCCAGCGCCAGAACAGGTCCTCGTGCGCGTTGTTGGAGGCGAGCACGTCATAGCGGCTGTTGGTCAGCGACGCCGGCAGCGGGTCGAGCGACTCGAGGATCTGCTCGACCGCGGGCGAGATGACCGTGGTGGTGGTCTCTGGCGGTGGCGTCGAGGCGTCCGCGAGCCGGTAGAGGTGCTCGCGCTCGGCCAGGTCCAGCCGCAGCGTGCGGGCGACCGCGTCCAGCACCTGGACGCTGGCCTTGATCGGCCGTCCCTGCTCGAGCCAGGTGTACCAGGTGACGCCGACGCCGGCGAGCTGCGCGACCTCCTCGCGCCGCAAGCCGGGGGTGCGCCTCCGGATTCCCGGCGAGAGGCCGACGTCGGTCGGGCTGATGCGGGCGCGGCGTCCGCGCAGGAACTCGGCCAGCTCCTCGCGACGGATCGCCGAGGTGCCGTTTCCCGTGGAGGTGTCGGCCTCGGTGTGCGTGGCAGGATCTGTGGTCGCCATGACCCTAGTGTGAGGCCAGATGAATCCTGGTGCCAGGTGGTGCCAGTACCAGGATAAGCAGGCTCCTGGTACCTGCCTGGCGGTCAGCCCATCCTTGGCGGCATGTCCTCGACAACAATCCAATCCACCCCGCCCATTCCGGGTGCGCCGCCCGAAGGCGGCGCCGGCGCGGACCGTCGCCGGTGGCTCATGCTCACGGTCCTCGTCATCGGTCAGTTCATGGCGCTGCTCGACGTGACCATCGTCAACGTCGCCATCCCGACCATCCACAGCCGCCTGCACGCCTCGGGCTCCGCGCTGCAGCTCATCGTCTCCGGCTACACGATCGCCTACGCGATGCTGCTGATCACCGGCGCGCGCCTTGGCGACCTGTTCGGCAGCCGCCGCCTGTTCACCATCGGGCTGGGCACCTTCACGCTCGCCTCGCTGGCCTGCGGTCTGGCGCCGGGCACCGGCGCGCTGATCGGCGCGCGGTTCGTGCAGGGCGCCGGCGCGGCGATGATGGTCCCGCAGATACTCAGCGTCATCCAGCAGCAGTTCAGCGGCGCGGCCAGGGCGCGGGCGCTGAGCGTGTACGCGGCGACTCTGGCGGTTGGTGCGGTGACGGGCCTGGTGCTCGGCGGCATCCTGGTGAGCGCCAACCTGCTCGGCGCGAGCTGGCGGCCGGTGTTCCTGGTCAACGTCCCGGTCGGCATCCTGGTCGCGCTGCTGGTGCCACGGCTGGTCCCGCGCGACGCGGTGCGGCCGCGCCGACGGCTCGACCTGCTCGGCCTCGCCACCGCCTCGACCTCGGTGCTGCTGGTGGTGCTGCCACTGGTGCTCGGGCACCAGCAGGGCTGGCCGGCCTGGACCTGGCCGAGCCTCGCCATCGGCGTCGCGCTCGCGGTGGTGTTCGTGCTGATCGAGCGGGCGGTGGCCGCGCGCGGCGGAGACCCGCTGCTGAACCTGGACGTGCTCAAGGCGCCCGGCCTGCGGGTCGGGTTGGGCGCGCTGTCGGCCGGCATGATCGCCTACGGCGCCTTCCTGTTCAGCTTCGCGCTGCACCTCCAGCTCGGTCTCGGCGACAGTCCGCTTCGCGCCGGCCTGACCTTCGCGCCCGCGGCGCTGCTCTTCGGCGCGCTCGGCTACTGGTGGCGTCGGCTGCCGGCCGCGGTGCACCCGTTCATCACGCCGATCGGCTTCTCGGTCGCCACCCTGGCCTACCTGGGGCTGGCCCTGGACCTGCACGCTGGCACCCGTGGAGGGCTCTGGCTGCCGCTGTTGCTGCTCGCCTACGGCGCCGGTATGGGCGCTGCCTTCAGCCCGCTGCTGACCCAGTCGCTGGTCAACGTGCCGACCACCGAGGCCGCCGATGCCAGCGGCCTGCTCACCACCACGCTCCAGCTCTCGCAGGTGATCGGGGTGGCGGTGTTCGGCAGCCTGTTCCTGAGCCTGGCGGCCCACCCGAAGCCGCACGCCTCGGCGGTGGCGATGTCGACGGTCGACTGGTCGCTCGCGGCCCTGAGTCTGCTCGCGATCGCTGGCAGCGTACTGCTCTCCCGGGTGATCGCCGGCGCCAGGCGGGCGGCCGCCGCGACCACCAGGTGATCCGGGCGCGGGCCGCCGGCGCCCGCCCGCCGCGGGTCGGTCCGCGGGTCAGTCTTTGTGGCCGCCGTCGAGCCTCCGCCGGAACGAGCTGGTGGAGGCGACGGCGGCTCCGAGCTCCTTGACGCGCTCGACCAGGCGGCGGTCGGAGGTCACCACGCGCGGCGGGCCCTGGTCCTCCTCGGCGTCGTCCCGGTCGTCGGCGGCCTGATCCTCCCTGTCGGCCAGCATTTTGACGATCTCGTCGTCGGCGGCGTTGCGCCCGCGCCTGGAGGCGAACACGACCTCGACCGCGCCGTGGCGGCCCGGCTCCAGATCCCGAGGCCGGCGGTCGAACACCACGGTGACCTCGTCGCCGCTCGCCGACGCGTAGCGGTCCAGCTCGTCGATCAGCCGCCGCACCGCGCGGTCAGGGTCGTTCCACCATCGGTCCGGCCGGGAGCCGATCAGGTTCATCCCGTCGATCAGCCAGCGCCGGGTCGTCGGTCGTGTCATGCCGTGAGCGTGACACCACCCGCCGTCCGGCGGCCAGCCTGCCGGACCCCGGAGGCCGGCTGCGGTAGCTTCGTGCCGCGATCTCCACCTGCCGAGAGGAAGGAGCAGCGAGTGTCGGACACTTCGGGCAACGCACACCACGCCGCCGAGAGCGGCATCCAGGGCGGCTCGGGCCCCGGCGACCCTGCGGCCCGGCCCTTCGGCGCGGATGTCAGCGCCAGGGGCGCCGCGGCCACCGGCGCGGCGGCCACCGGCGCGGGCGCGACCGGCGCGGGCGCGCTCGGCTTCGCAGCCCTGCTGGCCGGCGCCGGCGCGGCCCTGGCGATGGGCGCGGTCGCGATCGGCAGGCTGGTGATCCGGCGCGCCAGCATCCGGCGGCTCCACGTCGGCGAACTGGAGATCGATCGCCTGCTGGTCGGCCGCTTCGAGGCGCCCGACCAGGAGTGATGCCCACGGCGGCACGGGCGCGGCACGATCCGCGGGGCGCGGGGGTGCACCCGCGCCGAGGCCGCGCGGAAGCGGAGTGCGGCCGGGGCCAGTCCCCATTCATCCCGATGGGGTGATGCCGGACGGCGGGCCGCGAAGCGACGATCCGCGCATGGGACCGCCAGCCACCCAGCCGGACCCGCTCACGCTGCTGCGCAGCCGCAGCTACCTGGTGCTGCTGGCGTTCGCGGCGATCCTCGGCGTGCCGGTCTCGGTGGTGGCCTACTGGTTCCTCAAGCTCTCGACGCTGCTCCAGGGTTGGGTGTTCACTGACCTTCCCAAGGCGCTCGGCTTCCACGGCATGCCGGTGTGGTGGCCGCTGCCGCCGCTGGCGGTCGCCGGCGTGCTGGTCGCGCTCACCATCCGCTACCTGCCCGGCCACGGCGGCGAGTCGCCGGCCGAGGGTTTCAAGGCTCGGCCCGCGCCGGCGGCGGCCGCCCTGCCCGGCATCACCATCGCCGCGCTGCTGACCATCGGGCTGGGTGCGGTGCTCGGTCCGGAGGCGCCGCTGATCGCGATCGGCGGCGGGGTCGCCGCGCTCGGCGCCCGGCTCGCCAGGCCGAACGCGCCCGCCAGCGCGACCACCCTGGTCGGCGCCGCCGGCAGCTTCGCCGCCGTCAGCACGCTGCTCGGATCGCCGATCCTCGGCGCCTTCCTGCTGATGGAGGCGTCGGGGCTCGGCGCCGGAATGCTCTCGCCCGTGCTGGTCCCCGGCCTGCTCGCGGCTGGCGTCGGCTCGCTGATCTTCATCGGCCTGGACGCGTGGACCGGGTTCGGGACCTTCTCCCTGGTGCTCCCCGGGCTTCCCCACTTCACCCGGCCCGACCTGGTCGAATTCTGCTGGGCGATCGCCATCGGGGTGATGGCCGCGCTGCTCGGCTCCGGCATCCGCTGGCTCGGCCTGGCGCTGCGCGATCGGGTCGAGCGGCGGATCCTGCTGCTCGCGCCGGTCGCGGGACTGGTCGTGGCTGGCCTCACGATCGCCTACGTCGAGGGAACCGGCAAGCCGGCCTCCGACGTGCTGTTCTCGGGCCAGAACCAGCTCGGGCCGCTGCTGTCGGCGAGCGCCGGCTACTCGGCCGCCGCCCTGGTCCTGCTGCTGGCCTGCAAGGGGCTCGCCTACGGCGTTTCGCTGAGCGCCTTCCGCGGCGGTCCGACCTTCCCGGCGATGTTCCTCGGCGCGGCCGGCGGGCTGGCCCTTTCGCACCTGCCCGGGCTGCCGGTGGTCGCCGGGGTGGCCATGGGCATCGGCGCGATGACGGTGGTGATGCTGCGCCTGCCGCTGACCTCGGTGCTGCTGGCCACGGTGCTGCTGTTCTCGGCGGGCCTGGCGGTGATGCCGCTGGTGATCGTCGTGGTGGTGGTCGCCTACGTGGCCTCGGCGAGGCTGGTCCCGCCCGCCCTTCAACAGCCAAGGACCCGGACGGCGGAGGCGGCCCGCGCCGAGCCAGCCCGGGCGCCCTGATGACACCCGGCGACCCGTTGCGGCCCTGACGTTTCGGCGTGCGGTCCCGGTGGGCTGGGCCATGGTGCGGTCCCGGGTCGGCAGGGCCATCTGGTCCCTGCGCATACCGCCTCCACGCGCCTACCCTGACTGGTTGGGTTGGTCGTGGCGCCTCTGGGGGGATGGATGAGCACGGCACAACCGATCAAACACGACCGCCGCTCTTCAGGCACGCCGCCGCTGCAATCCATCCCGGCTCTCGAGTGGGAGCTGCGCCAGTGGCTCGGGGGCGGCGGGGCGGTGCGACGATCCAGGCTCCTCGAGCTGCTCGACGCCTCCTCGACCGTGCCGGTGGTGTCGCTGGTGGCTCCGCCCGGCTACGGCAAGACGGTGCTGCTCGAGCAGTGGGCCGGGCGCGACCCGCGCCGGTTCGCCTGGCTGCCCGCCGGCGGTGCCGACGCGGTCCGCGCCATCGCCCGGCTGGCGTCCGCCTGGCTGGGGAGCGGCCGGCCGGGCGTGCTGGTGCTCGACGGCGCCGGCCGGTCCGGGGGCGACGCCGGCCTCCAGGCCGCGATCGGCCTGCTCGACCGCCTGCCAGCGCCGTCCCAGGTCGCCGTGGCCGGCAGGGTCGAGCTGCCGGAGGTCGCCGGTCTCCGCGCGCAAGGACGCGTCGTGGAGATCGGCGCCGCCGAACTGGCGATGGACCGTGACGAGGCCGCCACGCTGCTGCGCTCGGCCGGGCTGGAGGCCTCCGACGCCGAGGTCGCCGAGCTGGTCGGCCGCACGGAGGGCTGGCCGGCCGCGCTCTACCTGGCCGCGCTGTCCGCCAGGGCCGGCGGCGCCGGGCCGGGGCACGCGGCGGAGCTGGTGGAGGGCGACAGGTTCATCGCAGACTGGTTCCAGTCGGCGGTGCTCTCGGAGCTGTCGTCCCGACAGCGCCGCTTCCTGGTCAGGACCTCGGTGCTCGACCGGCTCTGCGGGCCGCTCTGCGATGCGCTGCTGGCCAGCTCCGGATCGGCGGACGAGCTGGAGTCGTTCGAGCGGTCGAGCCTGCCGCTGATGCCGCTGGACCGGAACCGCCTCTGGTACCGCCACCACAGCCTGCTCCGTGAGCTGCTCCGCGCCGAGCTGGAGCGGCGCGAGCCAGGCACCGCGCGGGACCTGCGCCACCGCGCGGCGAGGTGGTGCGCCAGCAACGGGCTCACCGAGGAGGCGATCGAGTACGGCATGCGCGCCGGCGACGGTGACCTGGTCGCCCGTCTGGTCGACGATGCCACGCCGCGCGCCTACCACGACGGACGCGCCGCCGGCGTCGGGCGCTGGCTCGACTGGCTCGACGACCACCGGCTGCTCGGGCGCCACCCGGCGGTGGCGGCGCTCGGCGCCGGGTTCCACCTCTCCGGCGGCCGGCTGGCGACCGCCGAGCGGTGGATCGACTCCGCGGCCACCAAGCGCGGCCGTGGGCCCGAGCTGGAGGGTTCGCTGGCGACGCTCAGGGCGGCGATCTGCGACCAGGGCGTCGACCGCATGCGCGCCGACGCCGAGCTGGCCATGGAGCTGCTGCCGGTGTCGAGCCGCTGGCGGCCGGCCGCGCTGCTGCTGCTCGCGGTCGCAAGGCTGCTCGGTGGTGACCCCGGGGGCGCCGACGCGGTGCTCGCGGGCGCGGTCGAGGTCGCCGAGGACGCCGGGGCGACCGTCACCGCCGCCACCGCCCTGGCCGAGCGCGCCGTCCTGGCGATGGAGATGGAGGACTGGGCAGGCGCGGCGGCGCTGGCCGGGCGAGCGCGCGCGGCCGTCGACGGTGCCGGGCTCGGCGGCTATGCCACCAGCGCCCTGCCGTACGCGGTGGCGGCGCGGGTGGCGATCCACCGCGGCGACGTGGCCGGGGCCGACGGCGACCTGGACAGCGCCGAGCGACTGCTGCCCGGGCTCACCCACGCGATCCCGTTCCAGGCGGTACAGGCCAGGCTGGAGCTGGTCCGGGCGCGCACGGCGCTGATGGACGTCGGCGGCGCGCGGCCGCTGCTGCACCAGGCCGAGGACGTGCTGCGGCGGCGGCCCGGCCTCGGCGTGCTCGAGGAGCAGGCGGCGGAGCTGCGTGCGCATCTCGACGCGATCCACGCCGACGTCGCCGGCGCCTCCTCGCTAACCAGCGCCGAGCTGCGGCTGCTGCCGCACCTGGCGACCCACCACTCGTTCCGTGAGATTGGCGAGGAGCTGCACCTTTCCCCGCACACGGTCAAGACGCAGGCGATCGCGATCTACCGGAAGTTCGGCGTCAGCTCGCGCAGCCAGGCGATCCAGCGGGCGGCCGACCTCGGCGTGCTGGCCTCGTAGCAAGCCCCAACGGGAAGGAGCCGGGTGTCCCGGGGGATCGCGTTCCGATTTTGTCGGGCGGCGCGGTCCTGCCCGAGCACCGGCGTCGTCCGGCGCCGAGGACCACCAGACGGCTGAGCCGCCGTCAATCCAGGAGCGCGCAGAGTGCCCGGCCTATGCCTCCAGAAGACAGCAGCTCCAATTCCACCTGCGCCCGCGCCGCCAGCATGAGCGGCCGGATCCCCAGGTCAGCGGCATTGACGAGCCGATCCATCCCAGCCGCGGCCAAGGTCGGAACGGTTCGAAGCGTCGTGGCCCTCGCAACGCTCCGGAATGACCCCGCATGCATCACCAGGTTGCGCTGCACGTAGAGTCGGCGCAGCGCGGCAACGATGCCCTTGCGGACCTGGCCGAGCGTGCCACCGGGATCGGCGACGAGCGCCTCCAGACGGTGAAGGGCGGCAATGTCGCGCGGCCGATCGTAGCTGACCGGAAGTCCATTTCGTAGAGCGGATTCAAGCGCGAGCGCCTTGGCTTGAACACGCCCGCCCCGCAGAATCTCATGGAGTCCATAATGCGTGTCGGCCTCCACAAATGGTGCGTTCGCCAGCCACGTGAACTCGCATCGGGGCCAGTCGGCGGTCACGATGTTTGCCATGCGATCCGCCGCGAGCACGCCTTGTCGCTCACCCGGACCGAGCAGGAGACCCTCGAGCGAAGCCCATCCGTTGGTCAACGCCGCGCCCGGGGTCCCACCCGCGAAACTAGCCAACAGCTCCAATGTTGCTTGCCTCGCAGAAGGCCTGGAGCTGCTGGTCGGCGGGTTGCGTCTCCACAAGGAGCGTCCCGATTCGTTCGGGACTGATACCGGAGTCGAGGAGATGAGCGGTGAGATATCGAGCAGCGGGCTCTGGTCTTGGCCTCTCCTCGGGTGCGACCGCGAGCGCCGCTCTCCAACCATCGAGGTAACCTTCCGAAGCGCGCGCCGCGAGGTGAGCAAGGCGAAAACGCATTGGTTCCTTGGTCAGGTCTTCCGGCCGGTCCGGATTCAGCAGAGCCTCGAGAGCCGACTTGACGGCGGGATCGGCGATGCCGGCATCCCGATGGACGTTCTCCCACGCGACTTCTATCGCGTCTTTCGGTTGATCCCTGCTCACGGAATTGTGCTGGAGCATTTCACCGTGCTCGAGCAGTTCCCGCAGTGAGAGGATCGAGCTGGTGAGCCACAGCGCGCGATGCCAGGGGACGGCTGGATCGACGAACTCGGCGATGCGAGCGATGACGTCGGCCGCGTGGGTGTCGCCCGTGGTTGGCCGTTCTTGCGTCTCACCGGTCATGCGCATACACTTTTCTGTGCACCAGTCGTTAGTTCTTGGTGTTGCAGGTTCGGGGCGGGATGCCCCTGAGGGAGCTACTCGGTAGCTCCCTCTTCTTTGTCTTCGCGCAACCAGCGCCGAACAGGCCCAAATTGAGGTGCGCGGACACCGTGCCGCCCGATGTCATCTCCGGGGTCAACTAACCAGGAGTCGCGTGCGGGCGCAATGTGTTTTCCCCAGGGTGAGGTGTGGCGCGGGTGGTGATCGCGTGAGGAGGTGTGTGACCACCGCGTCGCACACCGACGCCGTCCAACGGCGCCATCTCCCGGACCAGCCTCGTGCCCACGTGCTCGTCGAGATCGGCGCGGGCCCTTAGGGCGCTACGGCTTGCGGCCGATGCCACACAGCGAGGCGATCTCGGCGGGAGGGCCGGAGCCGGGCTCGGGGCGCCATTCCAGGGGGGAGACGACGCCGGGCTCGGCCAGCTCGAGACCGTCGAAGAAACGAGCGATCCGCTCAGGACTGCGGAGGTGGTACTGCGGCTTGGCGGACTGGTTCCAGATGCGGGCGGCCTCCACCACCGCCGGGCTGGTGTCGGTGCTGTCGTTCATCGTCAGGTAGCTGCCGGAGGGCACGCCGCTCATGAGCCGGTTGACGAGCGACCGCGCCTCGTCGTCGTCTTCGATGTGGCCGAGGATTCCCATCAGCATGATCGCGATCGGCTGGCTGAAGTCCAACGTCCGGACTGCTTCCTCCAGGATCCGATCGGGGTCGCGCAGGTCGGCGTCGATGTAGTCGGTCTTGCCCTCGGGGCTGCTGGTCAGCAGAGCGCGCGCGTGGGTCAGCACCAGCGGGTCGTTGTCCACGTAGACGATGCGGCACTCCGGCGCCACGGCCTGGGCGACCTGGTGGGTGTTGTTGGCGGTGGGCAGCCCGGTGCCAATGTCCAGGAACTGGCGGACGCCGGCCTCGCCGGCCAGATAGGTGACCGCACGGGCCAGGAAGGCCCGGGAGGCGCGGGCGCTCTTGACGATCGCCGGGAAGGCCTCGAGGATCTGGTCGCCGACCGCCTGGTCGACGGGGAAATAGTCCTTGCCGCCCAACCAGTAGTTCCAGATCCGGGCGGTCTGTGGCACCGAGCTGTCGAACTCGGGTGCCTGCCGCTGGCCGAGGGAAGACGAGCCGTCTGTCATGGGGGGCCTCTCCGCTTTTGGCTGTGCTCGACCCGTATGTCACCACACAACCCAGACTCTCGCCAGTGACGTCTCAGACGTCGTGCTCGGCGGGGACCTTGCCGGACTCGATGGCATCGGCAAAGGCGCGGTGGTCGCGCTCGTTCTGGTCGGCGTAGGCCTCGGCGAACTGGGCGATGGCGGTCTCGAACCGGGGACCGGACCCGAGGTAGGACGCCACCGCGATGCGGTCGCCGGAGACGGCGTGGGCGCGGGCGAGCGTCCAGGCGCAGGCCTCCCCGTAGATCCGCATGGTGCTCGGCGCCATCTGGTCGATCAGCGCCGAGAACTTCCAGTCCCACAGCTGCCGGACGTAGTAGTCGCGGGGGACGCCTTCGAGCCCGGCGGTGTGATACCAGCCGAGGAAAATGTCGCTGCTCGCCTGGATCAGGCGCTGGCCCTCGACCACCCGCCTGCCCTGGTTTCGGAACTCGCTCGGCCCGGCGTAGGGCGCCAGCACCGACTCCTGCGCCTCCTTGATCTGGAGGAACAGCGGGTCGCCGTGGTCGCGGCCGAGCAGCAGCGCGATCCAGGCGCGGGTGCCGACACTGCCGACCCCGACCACCTTGCGCGCGAAGTCCCCGTAGCTGAAGCCGTCGAGCAGCTGGCGCCGGTCCCAGGGCAGGCTCTGCCGGTACTCCCGGACGATCTCGACCGCGCCCCGCTCGAAGGCCTGCAAGGCCTCCTCCGACATCAGCTCGTCGATCGGGACGATCAGCGGCGGGTCGCTGACGATCCTGGCGGTGCCGTCGACCTGGTGGGTCAGCTTCGCGAACGCCCTCATGCTGTCCTTGGAGCGGGCCTTGTCGAGGTTCCGCTCGAAGGCCCTGACCGCCTTGCGGCTCGCCTGGCTGCGCCAGTTCCGCATGATCGCGGCCGCGTCCAGGCGCGCGTACCAGACGTCCAGGTTCGAGCGCGGCGCGAACTCCAGCGTGGTCGTCCGGTACTGCCTGGCGGCCCCGGTCACCACGTCGTTCCGCTGCCTGGGCGTGAAGCCCCGTTCGCGGCCGGCGATGGCGAGGCTGGCGGCGAGGCGCTTGACGTCCCATTCCCAGGGGCCGGGCAGGGTCTCGTCGAAGTCGTTGACGCTGAAGACCAGGTCTCGCTCGGGCGACGCGAAGCCACCGAAGTTCGACAGGTGGGCGTCGCCGCAGAGCTGCGCCCTGAATCCGGACACCGGCGTGGTCGCGAGGTCGGCCGCCATGATCGCGGCCGCTCCGCGGTAGAAGGCGAGCGGCGAGGCGACCATGCGCCCGTGGCGGATCGGGATCAGCTCGGGCACGCGGCCCTCGGCCTGGTTCAGCAGAATCTCGACCGGGTCGCGCCGGTCAGGCGCGGGCTCCCACCACGCATGGCTCGATCGCGGGACCCGGGAACGCGCCTCCCTGCCACTGGCCGCCCGCTCCCGCGGGCTCACCGGCTGGCGCCCGCGCAGGTCGCGCCGCCTCTCCTGGATGGTCACCAGCACCCTCCCCCGCAATCGGTCGAGGGCGCGATTCAAACAGCGCCCCCACCGGCAGCCATCATCCCTTCGGCATGAAATCACAGCGCCGGGGTGCTGTCCGCATCCTCGCCTGCCGAGTGGTATGGGGTGAATGAGCGCCAGGACCAAGAGCGCGAGCGCCGCGGCCTCCGCCGGCTGGGGCGCGCCTTCTCGTCGCCCTCCAGCTACGGGCTGGTGCTGGTGATGATCGTCCTCACCTACGTGCTGGCGACCACACTGACCTCGCGCCGGGGGACCTCCGTGCTGCTGTTCGCCCAGATCGCCACGGTGTGGCTCGCATTGCGGATCTCGATGGCGCGGCGCGGCTTCCTGCTCGGTGCCGGCGGGCTGTTCGTGCTGACCGCGGTCGCCGCGGTGGGCAACCTCTTCGTCGCCCGCCGCGGCGATCTGCTCGGTGCCGTCCTTGCGGCCAGCAGCCTGCTCTACTTCATCGCGCCCGTCTCGATCGTGCGGCACATCGGCTACCGCCGCGTGGTCGACCTGGAGACGATGCTCGGGGCGCTGGCCGCGTATCTGTTCATCGGCATCGGCTTCGCGTTCACCTACCGGCTGCTCGGCGCCCTCCAGCACGGGCCATTCTTCGGCGCGCAGGGCGAGGGCACGGTCGCCCAGGACCTGTTCTTCAGCTTCGTCACCCTGACCACCACCGGCTACGGCAACCTGGTCCCGGCCGCCAACCCCGGCCAGACGTTCGCGGTGCTGGAGGCGCTCACAGGCCAGCTCTTCCTGATCACGGCGGTCGGCAAGGTGGTCAGCGCCTGGCGCCCGCGCGGCTGGGGCGACCAGCCCTGACCGACCTCGCCGACCGCCGTGACCCGACCTGACCGGGTCAGCGGAGGGTGCGGGCCGCCTGCGCGACCGGGTCGCGCCCGGCGCCGTGGTCGAGCTGGTAGTCGAGGTTCACCGCCGCGTTGATCAGCGCCAGGTGGGTGAACGCCTGCGGGAAGTTGCCGAGCTGCTCGCCCGTGAGCCCGATTTCCTCCGCGAACAGGCCGACGTGGTTCGCGTAGCTGAACATCTTCTCGAAGACCAGCCGCGCCTGGTCCAGCCGCCCCGAGCGCGCCAGCGCGTCGACGTACCAGAAGGTGCACATCGAGAAGGTCCCCTCCGAGCCGCGAAGCCCGTCGGGCGACGCGCTCGGGTTGTAGCGGTAGACGAGGCTGTCGGAGACCAGCTCGGTGTCCATGGCGTCGAGGGTCGACAGCCACATCGGGTCGCTCGGGACCACGAAGCCGACCAGTGGCATCATCAGCAGCGAGGCGTCGAGCACGTCGCTGCCGTAGTGCTGCACGAAGGCCTGCCGCTTGGGGTTCCAGCCCTTCTCCATGACCTGCTGGTAGATGGTGTCTCGCTCGGTGATCCAGCGGACCAGGTCGGCCGGGCGCCCGTACTCGCCGGCGAGCCGGACAATCCTGTCCAGCGCCACCCAGCACATCACCCGCCCGTAGACGAAGTCCATGCGGCCGCCGCGGGTCTCCCAGATCCCCTCCTCCGGCTGGTCCCAGTGCTCGCAGAGCCAGTTGGCCAGGGCGCTGAGCTTGCGCCAGCCGGGCTCGCCGATCCGCAGCGCATGCTGGTCGGCGAGGTAGAGCGCATCCAGCAGCTCGCCATAGATGTCGAGCTGGAGCTGGTCGGCGGCGGCGTTGCCGATCCGCGCCGGCGCCGAGCCCATGTAGCCCTCGAAGTCGTCGATGATCTCCTCGTCCAGGTCCGATTCGCCGTCGATGCGGTACATGATCCGCAACGGCCCGGCCTTCCCACCGTCATGCTCGGCGGCTCCGTTGAGCCACACGGCGAAGGCCGTGGCCTCGTCCGTGAAGCCGAGGCCGAGCAGGGCGTGGATCGAGAACGAGGCGTCGCGGACCCAGGTGAACCGGTAGTCCCAGTTGCGCTCGCCGCCGACCTGCTCGGGCAATGCGGCGGTCGGCGCCGCCACCAGGGCGCCGGTGGGCGCGTAGGTCATCAGCTTGAGGGTGACCGCCGAGCGTTCGACCATCTCGCGCCAGCGACCCCTGTAGGTGGAGTGCGCCAGCCAGCTCCTCCAGAAGCGGGTGGTGGCGTCGAAGAGGTCGAGCAGCTCGCTGCTGGCGAGGCCGCGTGGCGCTCCGTTGCCGCCCGTCTCCAGCATCACGCCGGTGGACTCGCCGGCCTGGAGCGGGACGTCCGAGTGGACGCCGTCGTCGCGGCGCTCGGCGTCGACCAGCCCGTGCAGCACCACCCGCATGCCGTCGGCCTCGAACACCGCGCCGTGGTGGCCGAGCTCGAGCCGGTGCGGCCTGCGGCCGAAGTCGAGGCGGGGCGCGCAGTCGAGCGTGAACCGCACCTGGCCGCGGACGCAGCGGACGATCCGCGCGAGCCGGTGCCGGTCGGTCGCGCGCTCGGGGTCCTCGACCGGCATGAAGTCGAGCACCTCGCCGACGCCGCCGTCGGTCATGAACCGGGTGATCAGGATCGCGGTGCCCGGGAAATAGAGCTGCTTGACGACGTAGCCCTCTTCGGCCGGCGCGATCCGGAAGGACCCGCCCTTGTCGGCGTCCAGCAGGCTGGCGAACACGCTCGGCCCGTCGAAGCGTGGGGTGCAGAACCAGTCGACGCTCCCGTCGCTGGTCACCAGGGCTGCGGTCTGGAGGTCGCCGATCAGGCCGTGCTCTGCGATGGGTGGATAGCGATCCATGAATGCTCCCCCTGAAGGTGCGTGCGGCGGCGCTGGCAAGTCGGAAGAGCAATAGCAACCGTCAGGCTGGCGGGCATCACCCGATCTGGGTGAATCAGCGCGGGGGCCGGATCGTCCGATAGCGATGAGGACGGGCGAGCCTCGGCGCCCGCTCCGTCGTGCTGCGACAACCGTGTCGTGCTACGACAACCGTGTCGTGCCGCGACAACCGTGAGGAGGGAGATGACCGCGGCGGCTCCGGTGGACGCGCTGGTGATCTTCGGCGCGACCGGCGACCTGGCCAGGCTGAAGACCTTCCCGGCGCTGCTCGGCCTGGTCGAGCGTGGCGTGCTCGAGGTGCCGGTGATCGGCGTCGCCAAGAGCGGCTGGCGGCTCGACCAGTTCAGGGACTACGCGGCCGACTCGTTGCGCCACAACGGCATCGACCCCGACGCCGAGCCCTCCAAGCGGATGCTCGAGCTGCTCCAGTACGTGGACGGCGACCTCGCCGACGACGCCACCTACCGGACGCTGGCCGGCAAGCTGCCGCGGGGGTCGAGGACGCTGTTCTCCATGGAGGTGCCGCCGTCGCTGTTCGCCACCATCTCCAAGGGGATCGGCCGCGCCGGGCTGGCCGGCGACGCCAGGATGATGGTCGAGAAGCCGTTCGGCACCGACCTGCGCGGCGCCAGGCAGCTCAACGAGACCATGCACGAGATCTTCCCGGAGGACAGCATCTACCGGGTCGACCACTGGCTCGGCCTGGACGCCACCGAGAACGTGCTGTTCGCGCGCTTCGCCAACACCATGCTGGAGCCGCTGCTCAACCGGACCTACGTCGACAGCATCCAGATCACCATGGCCGAGGCGTTCGGCGTCTCCGACCGCGGCCACTTCTACGACCGCACCGGCGCGATCCGCGACGTCGTCCAGAACCACATGCTCCAGGTGCTGGCCGCGGTGATGATGGAGCCGCCGGTCAGCGGGCTGGACACGATGCGCGACGCCAGGGTGAGCGTGATCCGGTCGCTGCGCCCGCTGACCCCGGACACGGTGGTCCGCGGGCAGTACAACGGCTACCGCGAGGTCGACGGGGTCGAGCTGGGCTCCACCACCGAGACCTTCGCGGCGGTGCGGCTGGCCGCCGACACCTGGCGCTGGGAGGGCGTGCCGATCCTGATCCGCGCCGGCAAGACCATGCCGGTCACCGCCACCGACGTCACCGTCCGCTTCCGGCGCCCGCCCCGCAACGTCTTCGGGATCCGGCCGTTCCGCAGCCAGAACTCGCTGCGCTTCCGGATCGAGCCGGAGTCGGCGATCGGCATCGAGCTGGCCGGCGAGAAGCCCGGCGCGGGGCTCGAGCCGCAGGCGGAGGAGCTGGTCTTCAAGCAGCCGCCAGGGTCGGACATGCGCCCCTACGACCGGCTGATCGGCGCGGCGCTGCACGGCGAGCGCTGGCTGTTCGCCCGCGAGGACATGGTCGAGGCGGCCTGGCGCGTGGTCGACCCGGTCCTCGGCGACGTGGTCCCCGTCCGGCCGTACGCGCCCGGCACCTGGGGCCCGGTGGCCGCCAACCAACTGCTGCCGGAGGGTGAGCACTGGTATGACCCGCGCCCCTGAGGGTGCGACCGCGGGCGAGAGGCGTCCGCTCAGTCGACCCGGGTGACCGGCGGGGGCACCCAGGTGCCGTCCAGCGCGGCCGCCCGCGGCCAGTACATGCGCAGGATCAGGTTGAAGTCGCCGGCCGGCGCGGGCAGCCAGTTCGACTCGACCCGCGAAACCGGCCGCCGGTGCTGGATCAGCACGTCCAGCGACCCGTCGGCGTTGAACTCCAGCGGGTCGCGGTCGCCGATCGCGAAGCGGTCCAGCGGGTTGTCGACGAGGAACTGGCGGTCGTCGTACATCGAGAGCGACCAGAAGGCGTGCACCGGCGGGGTCTGGCCGGAATCGAAGCGCAGCAGGTAGCCGCCGGCGCCGTTCAGCGGCTTGCCGTCGGCGTCGACCCGGGTGACCGGGTACAGCGCGTCGCTGGGAAGGTTGGCGCCCAGGCCGAGCCAGGCGACCGCCGCCCTCCGCGGGTAGTCGGTGCCGTACTGGCCGAGGTCGTAGAGCAGCGCCCAGTTGTTGCGGACCGTCCCGCGAGGCCTGCGGCCCTCCGCCTCGACTTCGGCCAGGCCGTCGGCCATCCCGCCGGCGATCGCGCTCCTGGCGCGGTCGCCGAAGCTGTCCCAGGTGAAGCTGCCCGGCGCCACGCCGATGTGCCGCATCCGCGCCATCGCGGCGGCGTCGGCGTGCCGGGGCGGGTTGTCCAGCAGCAGCCTGGCGGCCCTGCCGAAGAAGGTCTCGGCGTCCATGCCGGCGACCTGGTCGACCGGGGCGGCCGCGCTCGCCTCGGGGACGGGGCGGCCTGGCGGCGGTGGCGGCGGTGTGGAGGGCCGGCCCCACGAGCCGAGGGGCGTGAGCCGGAAGCCGGCCTGCACCTGGTGGACGGCGTCGTAGTCCGCCCGCCCGTCGGTCTGGGTGCGCCCGATGACCCAGACCATGCTGGTCGGCGCGTCGATCTGGCGGAGATTCCTCGGCAGCTCGCCGCGCCAGTCGGGCCCGACGATCGCGAAGTCGCCGCTGTGGGTGCCGGTGGTGCGCGCGCCCGGCGAGGCGAACACGTTGGTCCAGGCGTCCAGCAGCGGCATCAGGTAGTAGCGGCCGTCCGTGTCCGGCACAGAGAGCACGACCGGCTGCTCGGTGAGGTCGAGCCAGGCGGAGGAGTAGAGCGTGTCGGGGTTGGGGCAGACCCCCGTGTGGAACGACGCGTCCGGCAACGTGGGCAGGTTGGCGAACTGGTTGACCGGGGCCGCGATGGCGGTCGGCGTGGCCGTCGCGGTCATCTGCGCCCTGGTGGCGTCCATCAGCAGCAGCGGGTAGGCGAACACGAACGCCTCGCGCGCGTCGGCGGCCAGCTCGTCGGTGTCCACCATGGCCTCTTCGCGCATGCGCCCTCCGGTCGGGGTCGGTTCGGTCAACCCGGGTCGTCAACCCCGGTCGTCGACCCAGCGTCGTCAACGCGGCTTGTCGTGGTCGTCAGCCCGGCTCGCCGTTGAAGGCCTCGAGCGCCGCGTCGATGTCGTAGCCCATCGGCAGCGCGATCTTGGGCACCGCCGAGACCACCCGGGCGAGGCCGATGATCGGCGCCACCGCGATCAGCACGCCGACCACGTCGTCAGGGGTCGCCCCCGCCGCAAGCGCCGCATCGACGTCCGACTGGTACGAGACGGACGCGGCGTCGAGGGCGAACAGCGCGCCGAGGCGGGCCAGCGCGTGGGTCTTGGGGTCGAGGCCGGAGGCCGCGACGTCCTTGACGTTCATGGCCAGGGCCGAGGCGATGAAGTCCTCGTCGTGCAGGGCCAGGCGCCGGAGTTTCTCCTGATGTGCCGTCATGACACCTCCTCCTTGACCTCGACGCGGGGCGGGCGCCCGGGCTCGGCCGCGGCCGTGGTGCAGAAAGAGCAACATCTACAGCGACGCCGCGCATCATCCGAAGAGCATGAAAGGCGCGCCAGGCGCCGGTCCGCGCCGGCGCCCCTGGTCGGGTACCCTCGTGCGGTCCGGAACGGTCCAGCAACGGCGCCCTCAGGGCGCCGACAGGTGGTAGGCATGGTCGCTCAGGTCTCCTCGGTCTCCCCATTCGAGACGGTCGTGCGCATCTTTCACGCGCAGGGCAGCCTCCGCCGCGAGATCGACCGCGAGCTGGGCGAGGCGCACGGGATCAGCCTCGACGACCTGATGATCCTGCTGCACCTGGAGGCGGCGAGCGGCCGCATGCGGCGTTCGGAGCTCGCCGAGCGCATGCGCGAGAGCACCTTGGCGGTCACCCGCGCGCTCGGGCCGCTGGAGCGGATCGGCCTGCTCGACCGCGAGCGGACCTCCAGCGACCCGCGCGCGACCTACGCGGTGCTCACCACCGCCGGCTTCCAGATGGCCATCGACGCCCGGGCGACCGCCGAGGAGATCAGCCGCTGGTGGTTCCGGCGTGGCGGCCCAGCCCGGGGCTGGAGCCCCGAGGAGCTGCGGCAGCTCGGCGAGCTGCTCGAGCGGCTCGGCGGCGAGGGCCTGCCGCTGCCCGAGGACGGCTGACCCGGAGCCGCTCCGGCGGCCGGCGGCCCCCGGCCGGCTATGCCGGGCTATGCCGCGTGCGGGGGGAGCGCGCCGACGCCGCCGCCGAGGCTCCACGCGGTCACGCCGCGGCGGACGAGCTCTCTGGCGAGCGTGTACGAGCGCTGGCCGCTGGCGCACACCAGCAGGTAGGTCCGCGACGGGTCCAGACCGTCGAGCAGCTCGCCGGCGCGGCTGAACGGCAGGCGCAGGTCACCGGCCATCGGGCCCTCCTCGGGCTCGCGGACGTCGACCACCACCGCGCCGGCCGGGACCGAGGTGACCACCAGGTCGGGGAGCGAGCCCGGCGCCCAGCCGAGCAGGTCGACCTGGCGGCGGCGCCGCACCGCGGCGTGGATCCACTCCGGCGTCAGCGGCTCGGCGTCGATCTCCGCCTCGGCCCGGTCGATCCGCTCGGGCGAGGCCCAGGTCTCGACCCTGCCGGGCGAGATCGAGCAGTGCTCGTGGACCTTCGCCGAGACCTCGTAGGTCCCGATCACGCGGGCCTGCGCCATGATCTCGTCCTTGCCCATGCCGATCAGCGGGCGCAGCACCGGGACGGTCGCGGCCCGCTCGCAGGCGCGGATGTTGCCGAGCGTCTGGGTCGAGACCTGGCCAAGCGACTCGCCGGTCACCAGCGCGCTGGCATCCAGCTCCTCGGCCAGCGCCGAGCCGGCCCGGTACATCGCCCGCCGCAGCATGATCTGGCGCAGGCGGGGATTGGCGTGCTGGGTCAGCGCCAGTACCGCCGGCGCCAGGTCGACCACCCAGAAGCGCGGCTCGCGACCGGGCGTCCAGCGCAGCGCCAGCTCCTTGGCGACCGCCAGCGCCTGGTCCATCTGGCCGCAGCCGCCCAGGTCGCAGATCAGCAGGTCGAGCTGGGTGCCGCGGCGCATCACCCGCCAGGCGGCCACGGGCGAGTCGAAGCCGCCCGAGAACAGCCCGACGGCGCGGCCGCCGGTGCCGAGCGGCAGCCCGCCGGCCCCGCGCGACGACTCCAGCACCGCCTCGGCGTGGCCCTCGTACAGCTCGACGACCACCTCGACCTCGGGGTCGCCGAGGTCGACCCGGCTGGCGTAGGGCAGCAGCGCCGCCCCGAGCTGGACCGCCAGGTCCTGGGAGCTGAAGCCGGCCGGCCCGCGCCGCTTGGCGCGGATCGCGAACGAGCGTCCGCGCACCCGCTCGGCGTACAGCGGCAGCAGCCCCTCGACCAGGTCGGGCAGCGAGCTGAACGGGACCGCCGTGGCCTCGTGGACGGCCTGGACGCCGAATACCCGGGTGAGCACCTCGCGGGCGGCGGCGGGGTCTCCGGTCGAGACCACCAGCCGCGTCCACTCGGAGGCGACGCGGGCACGCACGCCTGCCCGGGCCAGCGCCGCCTCCGCGTTGCGGGTGAGCACGGCCAGGAAGTGGCGCCGGGTGCGGGAGGATTTGGTGCCGAACTCGCCGGCGAGGCGCACCAGCAGGCGCCGCTCGCCGATCCGGCCGGAGTCGTCCTCACGGACGACGGTCTGTGGGTTCATGGCAGATGGGGTTGAGCGATGCGATGGTCCGGAGGAAGCGTACCTGACCGTGGTCGACCAAGGGGCTGCGGCGTTTTCGTCGGGGGCGCGCCGGGTATTTGCACGAGAACGACGAGACTGTGATGAAAGGGCCGTGATGAGCCTTGGTGTGAGCATCTTCCTGCTGGTGGTCGGCGCGATCCTCACCTTCGCCGTTAACGTGACCACCTCGGGCTTCAATATCCACGTTGTCGGGATCATCCTGATGATCGCCGGCGCGATCGCTCTGCTGCTCACCTTGATGTTCTGGAGCAACTTCTCGCCCCGGCGACGCCGCCCCGTCGACACCATCTACGACGGCGGCGACCGTGTCGTCGAGGAGCGGCGGATCGAGCGGCGCGACCTGCCCTGACGGGGTGAACCCCGAGATGACGGCGAGCGTCCGGAACCGGAACGCTCGGCGGGCGGCCTAGGTGGCCGCCCGTTGCGTGTCGGCGGCCTCGTCGCCGTTCGCGATCCGGCGGAGCCGGCCCCGCACCGCGTCGCTCGCCTTGGCGAGCGCCCGCTGGCGCGCTCTCGCGAAGTAGTCGCTGGACCGCAGCCGGCCCGCGCTCCAGGCGCGCCCGTCGGCGCCGACGACCGGGCCTCGCACCATCGCGATCTCCTCTCTCAGTTGCTCAACAACCTTGACAGGGTTCCCGGCCGTTCGACAAGCCCCGCGCCGAGCAACTGCGCCATCGCGCGGAGCACGTTCAGGTCGGTGTCGTCGAAGGCGTGCGTGTCCGGGGCGTCGACGGTGAGCATCCCGAAGTCCTGGTCGCCAGAGAACACCGCCATGCTGATGAATGCCTTGTAGCCGGCGTTGGGGCGCGGGCGCACCGGTATCGGCAGGCTCTCGTCGGCGACGTCGTCGACCATCAGGAAGTCGTGCTCGTGCACCAGCAGCAGCGCCTCCCGGCCGCGGCGGTCGCTCAGCTGGTCGGTGAACACGGTGTTGGGCGGGTCGGAGCGCCCGGTCCAGGCCTCCGGCCGCATCACGTGGCCGCGAAGCTCGAAGAAGATCGCGCGGGTGCGCTCGCTGCCGCACAGGTGCGCCGCCGCCTCGACCACCAGCTGCTTGAGCTGGCCGCGGAGCGAGCTGCGGTCGGCGTCGCCGGCGGCCTGGTGGATCCGGCCGACCACCTCGGCGATCGGGGTCATCACGTCGCCCAGCACCAGATGCAGCTTGGTGTCCATTTCGATGGCGAGCGCCTCGGCCGAGCGGGTGGCCGCCTCCTGGCGCAGCTCGCGCCGTGACTTGAGGTACAGCGGGATCGCCACCGCGACCGCGCCGCCGAGCACGTAGCTCCAGTCGGAGAGGTCCTTGGGCGGGCCCTCGCGCAGCGTGCTGGTGGTGTAGCCGAGCGCGACCGCCAGCGCCTCGAGCACCACGAAGGAACGCAGCCGCCCGGCGCGGTCATGACGGTCGCGACCGGGCGCGGGGCTGCGCGCGCCGCGGGGTTCGCTGGTCGAAGCGTCCAAAACGCGGACAAGTATCCCAGCCCTCCGCCGGACGCGCTGTCAGGTTCCTGAAACAACCGCTGGCAACCGCGCGTAACCCGCGAACGATGCGGGTCGGCGCGATACGATCCCGCATATGATCCCGTCCTGCCCCGGGAGTCACGGTCTGACCCCCCACCCGGGCCGTCGAGCTTCCGGAGCCCCACGTTCGAGTGCCCGCCGCCTCGGCTCGGAGGCCTAGGAGGCGCCGAGTGATAGGCCGAGTGACAGGCCGTCTAGCGCCGCAGAGCGAGCCAGCCAGCTGGCTACGTCGTGGCGCGCTGCTGCTGATGCTGATCGCCATCGTCGCAGGAAGCGCACCCGGGGCCCTGCCGGTCCGGTCGGGCTTCGCCGCGCTGCCGCCGGCCGCCTCGCCGCGCATCCGGCTCGAGGTCAACGGCAGGATGCGCTGGGTCCCGCTCGGCTGGACCCTCTCCGACGCGATCGACCGCTTCGGACTCCACGCGCCCGCCGGCGATCTGACCGCCGTGAACGGGAAGGTGTTGCGCCGCGGCGCCTTCCCCGGCCAGGTGCTGCTCAACGGGGTGGCCGCTCCGCAGGGCGCGATCCTGGAGGCGGGCGCGACCATCTCGCTGCAGCCTGGACGCACCCGCATGGAGCCGCTGGAGCGGTTGGTCATGAACTTCGGGCCAGGTGAGGTCCACAACCCCCAGTTCTCGCTGGAGACCGGGGCCGGCCGCGAGACCATCACCGCGGGCGCGATCTCGCGCAAGCGGCTCAAGGTCGTCTTTCAGCCGGCGGGGCCGATCCAGATGCCGAACGCGGTCGCGCTCACCTTCGACGACGGCCCTTGGCCGGGCTCGACCCGCGCGGTGCTCGCGGTCCTCGCGAAGGAGCACGTCAAGGCGACCTTCTTCCTGATCGGCAGGCAGGTGGTCCGCTCCCCCGACCTGGTCAGGGCTGAGGTCGACGCCGGCATGACCATCGGCACCCACTCCTTCAGCCACCCGCAGCCGTTCGGGCTGCTGCCGCAGGCCACCATCGACCGCGAGGTCGACCAGGGCCTGCAGACCCTGACCGACATGGGGATCCACACCAAGCTGTTCCGGCCGCCGGGCGGATCGATGCCGCCGCCGGTGGTGGCCGCCGCCCAGGCGAAGGGGCTCCGGACGGTCATCTGGACGGTCGACCCGCAGGACTGGCGGCCCGGCACCACCGCGGATCAGATCGCCGCCCGCGTCCTGTCGCAGGTGAAGCCGGGCTCGATCGTGCTGCTTCACGACGGTGGCGGCGACCGGTCCGCCACCGTCGCGGCGCTGACGCGGATCATCGACGGGATCAAGAAGCGCAAGCTCGCGTTTACGACGCTGTGACCGGGCGGCCCAGGCTCGGGGCCGGCGCCGGCGCTGGCCGCACCAGCGGCAGGCGCACGGTGAAGGTCGAGCCCTGCTCGGGCACGCTCACCGCGTCGACGTCGCCGCCCATCGCCCGCGCCAGCTCCCGCGCGATGTAGAGCCCGAGCCCGGTGCCGCTGGTGGTCATGGTCATCGGGTCGTCGACGCGGTGGAACTTGTCGAAGATCAGCTCGAGCTCTTCGCGCGGGATGCCGCGGCCGCGGTCGACCACCGCCGCCATCGCCCAGCCGCGCTCGCGCCAGAGCTTCAGCTGGATCGCCCCCGGCGGCGACGAGTACTTGTGCGCGTTGGACAGCAGGTTGCCGAGGATCTGCGAGAGCCGCAGCGGGTCGGCGCGGACCTCGACGGGCTCCGGCGGCAGCTCCAGCATCAGCCGGCAGTCGGGCTCGCGCAGGTAGTCGGCGCTGGAGCGCTTGACCACATCGACCAGGTCCGAGCGCTCGAGCTGGAGCCCCAGCACGACCGCGGCCGGGCCCTCGGACGAGATCCTCGACGCCAGCAGCAGGTCCTCGACGAGCCGGGCCATGTGGTCGGTCCGCTCGGCCACGATCCGCAGGATCTCCTGCCGGAGGTCCTCGTTCATGGTCCCGCCCTTGGCGCGCAGCAGCTCCACGTAGCCCTTGATGGGTGTGATCGGGTTGCGCAGCTCGTGCGAGACCGTGGCCACGAAGTCCGCCTTGGCCCGCTCGGTCTCGCGCAGGTGGGTCACGTCCCTGACGATCACCACGTCGGTGGTCCAGACGCCGGCCTCGAACTTGAGCGAGTGGTCGCAGCGGACCCAGCGATCGCCGGTCCCGCCGGCGCTCACGGACACCTCGCCCGAGGCGAAGGGGTTGCCGGGGTCCGCGCCGGCGAGCAGCGAGGACAGGGTCGATGCCGCGCCGCCCGGGTCAGGGCCGGCGAGCAGGTCGTCGTATCGCCTGCCGAGTGCGCTGGGGGCGGCCACTCCGGTGAGCCGCTCCATCGCGCGGTTCCAGAGACGGACCCTGCCGTCCCGGTCCAACATGACGATGCCGTCCCCGCTGAGCGCGAGGACTTGCTCGAGGGTGGCTGCGTCCTTCGCCTTCGCCCTGCGGGACCGGTACGGCGTCGCGCCGAGCGAGGCGACCCGACAGGCCGCAAGCAGCGCGAGCGCCAGCAGCGCCAGTGCACTCAGCAGCATCTCGGTAGCCAATGCTCCTCCTGGAAGGCTTGCTACGGTTGCACTGCCCGCCCCGAGGGGGGTCGTGCGTCTGCTTTCTTCCACTCTGTTCAATCGGATCGCACGGCCCCGACCTTGACCTCGGAAAATGCGTCCGACCTGGGGCGCTACCGGTTGCGGTCCACCGAGGCACGCTTGTTACAATCCGCGCGGCCGGAAAACGGCCCTAGCAGGCCTAGTCAGGGCATCCCGTGCGCAAGCCCACGCCAAGGAGCGCCTCCAGCCCGATGATGTTCGCCGTCGCTCACACTCGCCCTGGCTCCCCAAGGGTCGCCCGGCAGCTCGCTGTCCTCGCCGTCGTCGCCGCCGTGATCGGTGCGGCGCTGATGCTCGCCAGCCCGGGCAGGGCCAGGGCCCAGGCCAAGAACGCCGAGGTCGACGGCACGGCCGCCAACAAGTGGGAGCCGGCGAACGTCACTGTCCCGGTGGGTGGGACGGTCACCTTCAAGATCTCCGGCGGCCCGCCGCACCCGGTCAAGTCCGGCAACCCGCCCAGCGGCGACACCAGCTTCGACACCTCCAAGTGCCAGATCGCCCAGATGAGCCAGGTCGGCGACTCCTGCAAGGTGACCTTCACCAAGGCGGGCTCGTTCCCGTTCTTCTGCGAGGTCCACTTCGCGCTCGGCATGACCGGCACGATCACGGTTGGCTCCGGTGGCGCCGGAGGCGGGGCAGGACCGACCACCACCGCCGGCGGGTCGGGCACACCGGTGGTGAGCGCCCCGTCGGCCGCCCCCCAGACCCCGCCGGCCAAGCCGGGCGTGTACTGGCTCGGCTACGGCCTGCTCGGCGGCGGCGCTCTGCTCGCCCTCGCCGCGATCATCGGCTACCTGCGCTTCTACCCGGGCTTCCGCCGGCAGCGCTGAGCGCCTTCGCCGGCAGCGCCGAGCGCGGCGCCCGGGGCGTCGCGCCGGGCGTCCGGCCGTCGCGGGGGCGTGCTTTCCAGCAGGTCGGGGTAGCCTGAGGGAGCAGGCGTCATTCCTCTCTCTTGGAGCAGCCCGTGATCTCGAGCACCGAATCCCAAGAGATTCCCGAGCTGGTCGACTGGGACCTCGCCTCGCGGGTCGGC
Source organism: Actinomycetota bacterium (assembly GCA_040414855.1). Classification (GTDB taxonomy): domain Bacteria; phylum Actinomycetota; class CALGFH01; order CALGFH01; family CALGFH01; genus DASVXQ01. The sequence goes on along the minus strand of JBEDUQ010000082.1, from coordinate 1,852 downwards.
CGCCGCGTCGCCGGCGGCGAGAACCTGGCGGCTCGCGCCGCCTGGTCGCGCCAGTTCACGGATCTCTCCACCAGCGCCGACCGCGCCGTGGCCGAGTTCACCGGTCTCGGCGGCGAGCTGCCACCGCCGGTGGCCGAGCCGCTCGACCGTGGCCAGTGGATCGAGGGGAACCTCGCCACCCTCCGCCGGATCCTCCGCCCGCTCGCCGAGAAGGTCGCCACCAGGCGCGCCTGGCGGGCGACCGGCCCGGTGCCGTCCGCGGTCCGGTCCAGCACCCGGATCCTGACCGGGGCGGAGGCCGGCACCCTGCTCGGCTACGTCGCCCAGCGCGTGCTCGGCCAGTACGACCTGCCGGTCCCAGGCGACGGCGCCCACCCCGGCGAGGGGACCGTCTGGTACGTGGTCCCCAACATCGTCCAGACCGAGCGGCGCCACGGCTTCCGCCCGGGCGACTTCCGGCTCTGGATCGCGCTGCACGAGACCGCCCACCGCCGCCAGTTCCGCGGCGTCCAGTGGCTGCCCGGCCACATCCAGGGGCTGCTCGACAGCTACCTCGGCTCGGTCCAGATCGACGAGGAGGGCCTGCGGCGGATGGCCCAGCGCGCCCAGGAGCTGGCCAAGCGGATCCTGTCCGGCGAGCGCTTCGACCTGCTCGACCTGCTGGTCTCGCCGGAGCAGCGCGGCACGCTCCAGCGGGTGCAGGCGACCATGTCGGTGCTCGAGGGCCACGGCGAGTTCGTGATGGACCAGCTCGGCGCCAGGCTGGTCCCCGGCCACGACCGCATGCGCAAGACCCTGCACGAGCGGCGCCAGGCCGCCGGTCCGGGCACCCGCCTGGTCCAGGAGATGCTCGGCCTGCGCCAGAAGCTCGACCAGTACAGCCAGGGCGAGGCCTTCATCCGCCGCCTCCACGAGCGCGGCGGGATGGCGACCGTGAACCTGTTGTTCGCGTCGCCGGACGCGCTGCCGACCATGGACGAGGTGCGGAACCCCGATTCCTACCTCGCCCGGGCCGGGTAGCCGGGCCGGGCCGGTGGCCCGCGCGCCCGCGGCGCTCCGCCTGGTCGCGGACCGGGCCGCGCGCACGCTGACGGCGGCGGGCGCTCCCGGGCGCGGCGACGGCATCGCGGTGGCGGTCTCCGGCGGCGCCGACTCGCTCGCCCTGCTCCACGCGCTGCGGACGCTCGCGGTCCGGCGCGGCTGGCGGCTCGCGGTGGCGACCGTCGATCACGGCCTGCGTCCCGACGCCGCCGCCGACGCCGCCTTCGTGGCCGACCACGCCGCCTCGCTGGGGCTCGAGGTCCAGCTGATCCGGATTTCGCCCGAAGAGCTGAAGGCCCATCGCGGCGAGGGACCGGAGGGCGCCGCCAGAACGGCCCGCTACCGGGCGCTGGCCGAGGCGGCGGCGAAGGCGGGCTGCCGCTTCGTCGCCACCGGGCACACCCTCGACGACCAGGCCGAGACGGTGCTGTTGCAGCTGCTGCGGGGCGCCGGCCCGGACGGGCTCGCCGCGATGGCGCCGCGCGACGGCTGGCTGCTGCGCCCGCTGCTCGCGGTGCGGCGCGAGGAGACGCGCGACTGCTGCCGCGCGCTCGGGCTCGCCTGGCGCGAGGACGCCAGCAACGCCGACCAGCGGCTGCTCCGCAACGCCGTGCGGCTGCGCGCCCTGCCGCTGCTGGAGGAGCTGCGCCCCGGTGCGGCCCTGACCCTGGCGAGGACGGCGGAGCTGGCGAGGACCGAGCGCGAGTGGCTCGACCCGCTGGTCTCCGCCACGCTCGACGCCGTCCTCGACCCGGGTGCGCCGCGGGCGCCGCGGGCGCCGCGGGCGCCGCGGGTGCCGGCGGACGGAGCC
>JBEDUQ010000081.1:0-68786 GCA_040414855.1 Actinomycetota bacterium | reverse complement strand
GAGACCCGGAACAGCGGCCCCAGCTCGACGTTGCCGCTCGGCGGCCACCAGACCTGCGGGACCAGGGCGATCAGCAGGGCGAGCGCGATCGAGCCCTTGGAGGGGACGTTGGGGACCAGCCGCAGCGCCGCGAGCACGAACAGGACCAGGCAGCCGATGACGATGACGCCGGCGTTGAGATCCGTGTAGATGGTGCTGTAGCTGGTCGCGGCGGCGACCGAGGCAGCCGCGACCAGCGCCGCGTCGCCGCCGTACCGGGAAGCCAGCGCGCGTGAGGTTCGGGTTTGCACGGAGATATGGACTTTCGGCGGGTGTCGGCTGCCGGCGTATGCTAACAGCTCCTCCAGTTGAGCCGCGGCCGCCGGCCACCCGGGGCTGGTCCCATCCCCTCCCGCCTGACCAGGAGCCGAGCGTGTGAAGAGCACGACGACCGGCGAGACGACACAGCTCCAAGTCCAGCCGATCACGGCCGGACCGCCACGTAAGCGCCCCTCGGTGCCGTGGTGGCTGATCGCGTTGCTCGCCGGGACCCTCGCCAGCCTCTGGGTCACCTGGCCGCTGGGACTCCACATGACCGAGCTGTGGTCGGTCAGGCTGCCCGGTTCGCCGCAGCTCGGCGCCACCCCGGCCGGAGCGTTCTCAGGCAACGACGCCCTCCAGACGATGCACGTCAACCGGGTCGTGATCGACAACCTGCTGCACCTGCGCGAGCCCTTCGTCGACTCGACCAGCGGCGTCGCCGGTCCGGAGCCGCTGCGGACCACCTCGCTGGACGTGCCCTGGTCGCTGGTGATGGCGCCGATAATGCCGCTGGCCGGCCTGGTCGCCGCCTACAACTCGACCCTGCTGCTGTCGGGCGTCGCGACCGTGCTGGCCGCCTTCGGCCTGCTGCGCCGCCACACCCGCTTCCCGCTGCTCGCGCTCGCCGCGGCGCTGGTCTACGCGCTGGTGCCGGGTCGCATCTTCCAGCTCTCGCTGCACTTCAACGCGGTGATGTGGTGGGCGTTCCCGGCGGCGGCGTGGGCGCTGGAGGCGATGCTCGACCGCCACCGCGACGGCGGCCGCTGGCTGGTCCCCGGCGCCTGGCTGGCGGCGGTCACGCTGACCGTCGGGCTCTCGGGCGAGTACCACCACGCGCTCTACCTGAGCGGCATGATCGGCTTCCTGGCCGGCTGGTGGGCGGTGCAGGCGGCGATCGAGCGCCGGCCGCTCCCGGTCGGGCCGGTGGTCCTGGCGGCCGGCGCGGTGGCGGTCGCCGACGCCTACGTGTTCGCGTCCTTCAAGTGGGTGTTCGGCTCCGGCGTGGCCGGCACCAACGGCCAGTACGCCGAGGCGATCCGCTACGCGCCCTTCGGCGTCGGCGCGCTGGTCCACAAGAGCCCCGGCGAGCTGGGCGAGGGGCTGGTCTACCTCGGCTGGCCGGTCGTGCTGCTGGCGATCGGCGGCCTGGTCGCGGCGGTCGCGATCGGCGCGCGGCGCCACGGCCGCGCCCTCGCCTACGCCGCGCTGACCCCGCCGGTGCTGTTCCTGACCTTCGGTCCGGCCTCGGACCACGCCATCCAGCGCGCGCTCGCCGCCCTCGGCCTGCGGGCCGGGGTCGAGCCCTACCGCCGGATCTTCGAGCTGCTGCCGTTCCTCCAGCTCCAGCGCGTCACCGCCAGGCTGCTGGTGCTGGCCGCGCTGCTGGTGGTGCTGCTGGTGGTGATCGCGCTCGACACGGTCGCGTCCTGGGCGATCGGGCCGGCCCGCGCGGCAGGCGAGCTCCCCGGCCTCTCCCCGGAGCGGGGGCGCCCGCGGGCGGTGGCCGCGGTCTGCGCGGTCGCGCTCGTGGTCGGGACCGTCTGGCTGACCGGCGACTACAAGGTCTTCCGGGCGGTGGTGCGCTCCTCGTACACCGACAACCGGGTGATGGCGGCGCTCGAGTCCTCGGGGGACGGCGCCGGGCCGTTCGTGGGGCTGCCCGTCTACGGTCAGACCTTCCCATGGAACGCAGCCTCGACCTATCTGGCGTCACAGACCGGGCGCCGGACCGTCAACGCCTACAACCAGTCGTCCACCTCATGGCTCGACGTCCGCGCCGCGGTGCTCGCGCCGCTCAACCAGGGCGACGCCGACCCGGCCGCGATCGCCGAGCTGCGCAAGACCGGGACCCGCCAGCTGGTGGTGATCGACGAGTCGCACGTCTACTGCTGCGGGCGGGACTGGCACCAGGTGGTCGACAGGCTGGTCGCCTCCGGCCAGTTCCAGCTGGTGGTCGACGACGCGCCCTTCGCCCTGCTCGAGCTGCGCCCCTGAGCCCCCGCCCGGGCCGCGGGTCTTGACGGGGCGCGGCGGGCTCAGCGGCGCTGGGCGACCAGACCGCCGAGCGAGGGCATGACCGCGTCGAGCACGGTCGGGAACCAGGCGGTGAAGGTGCGGCCGGTCGCGCCGTGCGGCTCGTCCAGCTCGTCCAGCTCGTCGAGTGGCACCGCGGCCCACTCCTCGACCTCGAGCGGGTCGGGCGACGGGCTCTCGAGCGCATAGCCGACGAACAGGTGATTCCATTCGCGCTCGACCAGCCCCGACACCGGGTCGGTGACGTCGTAGACGGTGCTGCCGGCCTCGGTCAGGTCGGTGGGCTCGACGCCGAGCTCCTCGCGCAGCCGCCGCACCGCGGCGTCCGCCGGCGCCTCGCCGGGGGCGGGGTGGCTACAGCAGGTGTTGCTCCAGAGACCGCCGGAATGGTATTTCGCGCGAGCCCGCCGCTGGATCAGCAGGCGCCCGCTCGCGTCGAGCAGGAAGATCGAGATCGCGCGGTGCAGCTGGCCGGGCGGCCGGTGCGCCGCAAGCTTTGGGGTCACGCCGATGGTGCGGCCGCGCTCGTCGACCAGCTCGACGAGCGGCTCGCCGGGGTCGCCGAAGCCGTCGCGCCAGGTGGAGGCTGAAGAGGTCATAGAACGCTTTGTAGCACAACGGGCCGCCCGCGTCGGGGCGTGGACCTCAGCCTCGACAATCGGGCCGCCGGACCCTGCGGCCAGCTCGTTTCCGGCGTCTCGACCCCGGGGAGCGCCTCCTCAGCTCCCGCGCTGGTACCCTCCGGGGGTACTGTAGCCGTGGCGTTGGCCACCGAAGGGACGGGCAGCATGACCACCGAGACGATCTCGGTCCCCGAGATCCATTGCGACCACTGCAAGCGGTCGATCGAGGGCGCGCTGCGCCCGCTCGGCGGCGTCGCCAGTGCCGAGGTCGACGTCGACGCCCGGACCGTGACCGTCAGCTACGACGAGTCCGCCGTCGGCAGGTCCGAGCTGGTCGGCGCCATCGAGGCACAGGGCTACGAGGTGCCGTCCTCCCCATGAGCGCCGGGGCGACCGCCGCCGCCGTCGTCGACTTCGAGGTCGAGGGCATGACCTGTGGGTCGTGCGCCGCGCGGGTCCAGCGGGTGCTCGACCGCCAGGCCGGGGTCGCCCGCGCCGACGTGAACTTCGCGACCGGCCGCGCCAGGGTCGTCTACGACGCCGCGGCGGTCGCGGTCGACGACCTGCGGGCCGCCGTGGACCGGATCGGCTACCGCATCGAGCCGCTCGACCGGGAGGCCGCCGGCGGCGCCGGCCGGTCCCGCGACCGGCTGGACGACCAGGAGGCGGCGGCCGCGGGCTGGCTGCGGCGGGTGCTGGTGGCGTGGCCGCTGGCGCTGGCCACGGCGGTGCTGGCGATGTGGCCTGGCCTCTCGGACGCCGCCTGGACGCGTCCGGCGACGCTGGCCCTGGCCACCCCGGTCCAGCTCTGGGCCGGCTGGCCGTTCCTGCGCGCGGCGGCCAGACGGGCGCTGCGGCGCGGGGCCAACATGGACACGCTGATCGCGCTCGGGACCCTGGCCGCGTATGGCTTCTCGCTGGTCCAGCTGGTCACCGGCGGCGAGCGGCTCTACTTCGAGTCGGCCGCTGTGATCATCGCCTTCGTCGTGCTCGGCAAGTACTTCGAGGCCTGCGCCAAGGGCCGCGCCGGCAGGGCGATCGAGGCGCTGCTCGAGCTCGGCGCCAAGCGGGCGCGGGTGCTCCGGGACGGTGCCGAGGTCATGGTCCCGGTCGAGCAGGTCGCGGTCGGCGACCTGCTCCGCGTGCTGCCGGGGGAGCGCATCCCCACCGACGGTGAGGTCACCGGCGGCGCCAGCGCGGTCGACGAGTCGATGCTGACCGGCGAGTCCGTGCCGGTGTCCAAGTCGCCCGGCGACACCGTGGCCGGCGCCACCGTGAACGCCGGCGGCGTGCTCACCGTCCGCGCGACCAGGATCGGGGCCGACACCGCCCTGGCGCGGATCGTGCGGCTGGTCGAGGACGCCCAGGCGTCGAAGGGCCAGGCGCAGCGCCTCGCCGACCGGGTCTCGGCCGTGTTCGTGCCCGCCGTGCTGCTGGTCGCGCTGGCCACCTTCGCGGCCTGGGCGACCATCGGCGGCGACCCGCTTGCCGGCCTGGTCGCGGCGGTCGCGGTGCTGATCATCGCCTGCCCCTGCGCGCTCGGGCTCGCCACCCCCACCGCGGTCCTGGTGGGCAGCGGCCGCGGCGCCGAGCTGGGCGTGCTGATCAAGAGCGTCGAGGCGCTGGAGCGGGCGCGCGCGGTGACCACCGTGGTGCTCGACAAGACCGGCACGCTCACCAACGGGCGCATGGCCCTCACCGCGGTCGTGCCGGACGCCGGCGTCGACGAGCACGAGTTGCTGCGGCTGGCCGGAGCGGTCGAGCGGTCCAGCGAGCACCCGGTCGGCCGCGCGATCGCCGACGCCGCGGCGGCCCGGCTCGGCGCCCTGCCGGACCCCACCGGGTTCGCGTCGCTGGCCGGCCACGGCGTCCGCGGCGAGGTCGACGGCACAACCGTCTGGGTGGGCCGCCGCAAGCTCGCCGCCGAGGCGGGGCTCCAGCTGCCGGCGGCCCTGGACGAGGCGGCCGAGCGGCTCGAGGCCGAAGGGCGGACGGCGGTGCTCGCCGGCTGGGAGGGCAACGTGCGCGGCGTGCTCGCGGTCGCCGACACGCTCAAGGACGGGGCGCCCGCCGCGGTCGCGCGCCTGCGCGGGATGGGGCTCGCGGTGGCGATGGTCACCGGCGACAACCCGCGCACCGCCGAGGCGATCGCGCGCCAGGCCGGCATCGACCAGGTCATGGCCGAGGTGCTCCCCGAGGACAAGGCGGCCGAGGTCGCCAGGCTCCAGCGCCGTGGCGAGGTCGTGGCCATGGTCGGCGACGGGGTCAACGACGCCCCGGCGCTGGTCCGCGCCGACCTCGGCATCGCGATCGGCACCGGGACCGACGTGGCCATCGAGTCGAGCGACCTGACCCTGCTGGGGAGCGAGCTCCACGGCGTGCCGACCGCGATCGAGCTGTCGAGGCGGACCGACCGGACCATCCGCCAGAACCTCTGCTGGGCCTTCGCCTACAACCTGGCGGCGCTGCCGCTGGCCGCCTTCGGGCTGCTCGACCCGATGATCGCCGGCGCGGCCATGGCGCTGTCGAGCGTGAGCGTGGTCTCGAACTCGTTGCGCCTGCGCAGGTTCGCCGCCTGAGCGGCGGCCCGGACTGCCGCCTTGCCGCCTCTGAACCAGTTTTGATGGTTGCCGGTATAACCTCTCCCGGGCAGGCCGTCCGTGCCGTGCGCCCGCCGCAGATCCGCCGACCGCCCGGGAGGAGCCGTGTCCCGCAGCCAGACCCCCGACAAGACCCCCGACAAGGCCGGTGGCAAGGCAGCCGGGCGTCCAGCCGCGCGGCAGGCGGCGGCGAGCAGGGGGAGGCAGGCCACCGGCGCGCGGGGCGGGCCGGGGCGCGGCCAGGGCCCCGCGAGCAGGCCGGGACGGCACCGGCTGTCGGCGGCCGAGCGCGCCGCGGAAAAGCGCCGCCGCCTGCTGCGCAACCTCACCATCGCGATCGTCGCGGTGGTGGTCGTCGGCGGCATCGGCGGGCTGGTGGTCGCGCGCAACCTCTCCGAGCGGGCCGCCATCCGCGAGCTCAACGTCCAGACCCTGCCGAGCCAGGGCCAGACGCACCTCAACCCCGGCGGCAAGTACACCACCTACAACTCGACCCCGCCGACCTCCGGCCCCCACGACCCGAACCCGGCGCCCTGCGGCGTGACCACCACCCCGATCCCCAACGAGGTGCAGGTCCACGACCTCGAGCACGGAGTGGTCATGGTCCAGTACCGCCCGGACCTCGACCCGGCCCAGGTCAGCCAGCTCGCGAAGCTCGGCCGGTCCTACACCTCACACGTGATCGTCGCGCCCTACCCGGGCCTGCGCACGGCGGTCGCCGCCACCGCGTGGACCAAGCTGATGAACCTCGACAGCGCCGACACCGGCAAGCTGAAGAAGTTCATCGGCCTCTACCGCGAGAAGGGCCCAGAGGCGATCGGCTGCCCCGTCGGCCGGTAGCCGCGAGGCGGGAACAAGCGCTTTCGCGGTGGTGACGGTATCGCCCGGTTTGTAACATAGAACGGGATACCGTTTCCGGGCCGTACATGGCGAGCGCGTTGCTCGGTCCCTCCGCCCGACGCCCGTACGGACGCGCGAGGAGGCTGGGGATGGCGCGCGCCTTCGAGTTCGGCATCGAGGAGGAGCATCAGATCCTGGACCCGGGCAGCGGCGAGCTGTGCTCGGAGGTCGAGCGGCTGCTGCCGGTCGCGAGGGAGCAGCTCGGCGAGGGGGCCCAGCCCGAGCTGTACCAGGCGCAGATCGAGGCGGTCACCGGCATCTGCGACACCCTGGCCCACGCGCGCCGCGAGCTCGCCAGGGTGCGGCGGGCGCTGGTCGCCTCGGCCGGTCGCGTCGGCGTCGGCATCGGCACCGCCGGGACCCACCCGTTCTCCGACTGGCGCAGCCAGCTGGTCACCCGCAAGCCGCGCTACCAGCGGCTGCTCGCGGACTATCAGCAGGTCGCGCGCGAGCAGGTGCTGTTCGGCCTGCACGTCCACGTCGGCATCCCCGACCCCGAGGCGGTGGTCCAGACCATGAACCGGGTGCGGGCCTGGCTGCCGACCATCCTGGCGCTGGGCGCCAACTCGCCGTTCTGGGTCGGCGTCGACACCGGCTACGCGAGCTACCGCGCCCAGGTGTGGCGGCGCTGGCCGTCCGCGGGGATGCCGCCGGCGCTCGCCGACCGCGCCGCCTACGAGGCGCTGGTCTCCGGGCTGGTCTGCGCCGGGATCATCCGCGACGCCACCAAGGTCTACTGGGACGTGCGGCCCTCGGAGCGCTACCCGACCCTGGAGTTCCGCATCGCCGACGCCTGCACCGGCGTCGACGACGTGGTGATGATCGCCGGGCTCTGCCGGGCCCTGGCCCGCGTCTGCTGCGAGGAGGCGTGGCGCGACCAGGAGCCCGTTCTGCCGCCCGACCCGATGATCAGCGCCGCCAAATGGCACGCCGCCCGCTTCGGCCTGGAGGGGCGGCTGGTCGAGCCGAGCAGCGGCGAGCTGGCGCCGGTGGCCGAGGTGGCCGCGCGGCTGCTCGACTACCTGCGCCCGGCGCTCGAGGAGGAGGGCGACTGGGAGGAGGTCCGCGAGCTGGTCCGGCGGGTGCTCACCGACGGCAACGGCGCCACCCGCCAGCGCCGCGCCCTCGCCAACGGCGGCAGCTTCCGGGCGGTGATGGACTGCATCGCCACCGCGGCTACGTCCTTTTGACCGGCGCGCTGAGCGACGATCGCGACCTCGACGACGATGGTTCGGGTCTGCGCGTCACTGCCCTCTGTGACGAACGCAACGCTCGCACGATAGACCCCACTGTGGACGGCAAAGGGTAGGAAAAGCCAACGAAGTACGATTGGCGTATTGTGTGGCCGGGGCCGAAGACGTTACGGGCAACAACAGTCGAATCCTGGGGGTCGGGAGTGCGACTGAGGCGGAACCGGGCCGGCTCACGGCGTGACGGCGGCGTCACGGTCTCGATGGTGCAGTTCATCCTCTCGGGCGTGGCGGCGCTGGTGGTCGTCGCGGTCGGAGGAGCCACTGTACTCGACCGCATCGGACGAGCCGAGGCGATCCGTGGTGCCCGCGAGGTCACCCGCCTGGTGGGCGGCGGGGTCATGGAGCGGTACCTGACCCCAGGCCTGGTGAATGGGCGCGAGTCGGCGATGGCCAGCCTCGACCGGATGGTCCGCAAGGACGTCCTCCTCGATCCGGTGGTGCGGGTCAAGATCTGGAACGAGCATGGTCAGATCCTCTACAGCGACGAGCCCCGGCTGATCGGCGAGGTCTACGACCTCGACCAGGACAAGCGCGAGGCGTTCACCAGCGGCGACGGCTACGCCGAGGTGAGCACCCTCGACGGCAAGGAGAACCGCTTCGAGCACAACTACGGCAAGCTGCTGGAGGTCTACCTGCCGGTGCGCTCGACCAGCGGCCAGCCGCTGCTGATCGAGACCTACCAGCGCTACAGCTCGGTCGCCGCCAGCGGCCGCAGGACCTGGACCGCGTTCGCGCCGGTGCTGCTGTCCGCCCTGGTGCTGCTGGAGCTGATCCAGGTGCCGCTGGCCCGCTCGCTCACCGCCCGCCTCCACGACCGCCAGCTCGAGCGCGAAGCGCTGCTGAAACGCGCGATCGAGGCGTCGGAGGTCGAGCGCAGGCGGATCGCGGCCGATCTGCACGACGGCGTTGTCCAGCAACTGGCCGGATTGTCTTACAAATTGGCCGCTGCGAGCACCCGCGCGGCCACCAACGGTAGTCGCGAGCTCGGGGCCGCCCTCAACGACGCCGCCGCCGACACCAGACAGAGCATTCGCCAGCTCCGCTCGCTGCTGGTCGAGATCCATCCGCCGAACATCCACTCGGTCGGGCTGCACGCCGCACTCTCGGGCCTGGTCGCGCCGCTGGCCGCCCGCGGCGTGACCGTGGACCTCGACACCGACGTCGACGACCTCGCGCCCGACGTGGAGGTCATGCTGTTCCGCGCCGCCCAGGAGGGCCTCCGCAACGTGGTCCAGCACGCCGGGGCCAGCTCGGTCTCGGTGAAGGTGACCATGGACGCCGACCGGGTGGTCCTCGAGGTGTCCGACGACGGGGCCGGGTTCTCGGCGGCTGTCAGGGAGCGCCGGAGCGCCGAGGGGCACATGGGCCTGCGGCTGATCGGCGACCTCGCCGCCGCCCGCGGGGGCAGGGTCGACGTCGAGTCGGAGCCCGGCCGCGGCACCCGGCTCCGCCTGGTGGCGCCGCTTCCCGCGCGGCCGGCATGATCCGTGTCCTGGTGGCGGACGACCATGCCATCGTGCGGGTCGGGCTCGGCCAACTGCTGGAAGGGTGCGACGACATCGAGGTCGTCGACTCGGTCACCAACGGGCTGGACGCGATCGAGGTGGCGCTCGGCACCGATCTCGACGTGGTGCTGATGGACCTGTCGATGCCGGGCGTGGACGGCATCGAGGCGACCCGGCGCATCCTCGAGGCCCGCCCGGAGATCCGGATCGTCATGCTGACCTTCCACTCCAGTCCGGACCCGATCCTCGAGGCGGTCGACGCCGGCGCCGTCGGCTACCTGCTCAAGGACGCCGAGCCCGAAGAGATCCTTCGCGGCGTTCGCGCCGCCGCGCGCGGCGAATCGCCGCTGGACCCCAAGGCCGCGCGGGCGCTGCTGCTGGCCAGGACCGAGGGCACCCGCGTGGCCGAGCTGTCGTCGCGCGAGCGTGAGGTGCTGGTGCTGGTGGGCGCCGGCATGGCCAACAAGCAGATCGCCCGGCGCCTCGGGATCAGCGAGAAGACGGTCAAGAGCCATCTCACCAACGTGTTCCGCCACCTCGGCGTGAGCGACCGGACCCAGGCGGCGATGTGGGCGCAGAGCCACGGCATCGCGGATTCGCCCGACGATCCGCCGGAGAGCTGAGCCGTCGCCGTGGGCCGAAGGCTAAGTGAGGCGCCGTGCGCCGGAGGCTAGGTGACCCTGGTGCGGACCGGGTCGACGTCCTGGTACAGGCCGTCCGCGACCACGCCGCGCAGCCGCTCCATGGCGTCCCAGACGTCGACGAACCGCGTGCTCGCCGGCGCCGGACCGAGCCGGATGCGGTCCGGCGGGCGGAAGTCCGGGATCACGTTCGCCTTGGAGATCAGCGCCTGGCAGATCCGGTAGCCGTCCTGGTGCGCGAGCGAGACGTGCGAGCCGCGGACCGCCGGGTCCCTCGGGCTCGCGAGCGTGAAGCCGAGCGGCGCGAGCCAGCGGTCGTGCAGCTCGATCACCAGCTCGGTCAGGGCGACGCCCTTGGCGCGCAGGCGGTCGATACCGGCCTCGCCGAGCAGGGCGGCGCCCTCGTCGACCAGCGCGACCCCCGGTATGAACGGGGTGCCGACCAGGAACCGCGACACGTCCTCCGGAGGGTCGTAGCCCTGCGCCATCGCGAACTGGTCGCGCTGCCCGTACCAGCCCCAGATCGGCTGGCGCAGGCTCGCCTGGTGCTCGCGCCGCACGTACAGGAAGGCCGGCGCGCCCGGCCCGGCGTTCAGGTACTTGTAGGTACAGCCGACGGCCAGGTCGGCGGCGCTGGCGTCCAGCTCCACCGGCACCGCGCCGACCGCGTGGCACAGGTCCCAGAGGGTCAGCGCGCCCGCCCGCCGCGCGACCTGGTTGATCGCGGCCATGTCGGCGAGCGCGCCGGAGCGGTAGTCGACGTGCGAGAGGCTCAGCAGCGCGGTGCGCTGGTCGATCGCGTCCGCGACGTCCTCGGCGGTCGGGCCCAGCAGCTCGTCGAACTCGACCAGCCGCAGCTCCAGCCCGCGCGCGGACGCCAGGCCCTCCAGCACGTAGCGGTCTGAGGGGAAGTTGTTGCGGTCGGAGACGATCACGTCCCTGCCGGGCCGGGCGTCGAGCGCCGCCGCCGCCAGCTTGTGGAGGTTGACGCTGGTGGAGTCGGACACGATCACCTGGCCTGGCGCGGCGCCGACCAGGTGCTCACCGATGCGGTCGCCGGCGCGGGCGGGCAGGTCCATCCAGTGCTCGTTCCAGGAGCGGATCAGGCCGCGGCCCCACTCCTCGGAGACCACCGTCCGCAGCCGCTCCACCGAGCGCTTGGGCAGCCGGCCGAGCGAGTTGCCGTCCAAGTAGATGAGGTCCGGGTCGTCGATCACGAACTCGTCCCGCAGGCGCGCCAGCGGGTCCTCGCGGTCGAGGCGCTCGGCGGCCGCGCGATCGGTGACGGCGCCTTCGGTCCTGGCCATTTCCCATCAATACCACGATGCGGGGCGGCGGGTGCCGCCATGTTGCTTTTGTCCCATGCCCCGCTGCTAGTCTTCCACTCCGTGAAACCGGAGCAGCTCGTCATCGGTGTCGACGCGGGCGGATCGCATACCAGGGTGCTGATCGCCAGCGCGGAGGGCGCCCGCGTCGCGTTCGCGGGCGCCGGGGGCGGGAACCCGACCTCGTGCGGGCTCGGCGCGACCGTGCGCAGCCTCATGTCCGCCCTCGAAGCGGCGCTGCTTGGCATGGACAGGCGGGCGATCTCGCAGGCCGTGCTGGGCGTCGCCGGCGCCGGGCCGTGCATGGCGGAGGTGGTTGCCGCGGTCAGGGACGTCTGGCGCGCCACCGGCCTGTGCTGCCCGTTCCAGGTGGTCTCCGACCTGGAGGCGGCGTTCGCCGCCGGCACCCCGGCCGAGGACGGCGTGGTTTTGGTGTCTGGAACAGGAGCGGCGGCGGCGACGATCCGCGGCGCCCGGGTCATCCGGTTCGTCGACGGCAACGGCTGGCTGCTCGGCGACGACGGCTCGGGCTTCTGGCTCGGGCGCGAGTCGCTGCGGGCGTGCCTGGCCCACATCGACGGCCGCGGGCGGCCCACGGCCCTGACCGAGTCGGTGCTGCGGTTCCTGGAGGTGGGCTCGCCGGCCGCGGTCGCCGCCGACGACCGGCGCGCGGTCGTCCGGCAGCTCAAGGAGGTCGTCTACTCGCGGCCGCCGGTGGCGCTCGCGCAGCTCGCCCCGCTGGTGACCACCGCGGCGCTCGGCGGCGACGGGGTCGCGGCCGAGATCGTCGAGCGCGGCGCCGCGCTGCTGATCTCGACGGCCGAGGCCGCCGTGCGCGCGGAGCCCGATGCGGTCAACGGCATCGTGCTCGCCGGCGGGGTCCTGCTGGCCCCGGGCCCGCTGTCGGCGGCGGTGCGCGCGGGATTGCGCGACCGCTTCGGCCGCCCGCCCGCGGTCGCCACCGAGGGCGCCGCCGGCGCGGCCGTGCTCGCCCTGCGGGCGCTGACGGGCCGGCCGGTGCCGCCTGGCGTCCACGAGCGCGTCCGCAGCGGCGCCGGCTCCGCGGTCGACGGTCTGATCGCCGGCTTCCACCGTCCGGTCGGGGCGAGCCGGTGAGCACGGCGCCCGCCGCCCCGCGCCGCAACCTGGCCGCCTCGCCGGGCGGAGAGGTCGTGCCGGGCCGTGCGGCCGCGCCCGGGCTCCACGCGGCCTTCCCCCCGCCGAGCGTCCGGCGTATCCGGGCGGTGTGGCGGCGGCTGCGGCGGCAGCAGGGCCCGTTCGAGCCCAAGCCGGTGCTGCCACCGATCGACGAGGTGGTCGCCACCGTGCTGTCGCAGCACACCTCCGACGTCAACTCGGGCCGGGCGTTCGCGAACCTGAAGCGGCGCTTCCCGACCTGGGAGGAGGTCGCGGACGCGCCGCCCACCGAGGTCGCGGACGCCATCCGCGCCGGCGGCATCGCCGACCAGAAGGCCGTGCGGATCCAGCGGATCCTGGCAACCATCGAGGAGCGCGAGGGGCGCATCGACCTCGGCCGCCTCGACACGCTCGGCGACCAGGAGGTCGAGGAGTACCTGACCTCGCTGCCGGGAGTCGGTCCCAAGACCGCGGCGTGCGTGCTGGTCTTCTCGATGGGAAGGGCGGCGTTCCCGATCGACACCCACGTCCACCGCATCACCGCCCGGCTCGGCTGGATCCCGCCGGGCGCGACCGCCGAGCGCGCCCACCAGGTCCTCGGCCCTCTCGTGCCGCCTGAGATCCGCTACGACCTCCACGTGGCGCTGATCGCCCACGGCCGCACGGTCTGCAAGGCGCAGCGCCCCGCCTGCGGCACCTGCGTCCTGCGCGACCTCTGCGACTTCGGCAGCAGCCGTTAGAGATCGCTACAAAACCGGACAAGCTGGGGTGTTTCAATGCCGCCAGGACCGGCCCCGGCGTCGTCTTGACCAGTTCGGGGACTCGGCACTACCGTGGCCTCGCTGTGGACCCCAGGCGGGAGAGCCCCCACGCGGCCAGCGCGGGGCGCCGAAGGGGCAACGCTCCCCGGAACCTCTCAGGCACAGGCGACCGCCCGGGCGAGGCAACTCTGGAAAGCAGGCGGATGCAGTGGGTGCCGCCTCACCGAAGGTGCAAGCCGAGGTCCCCACGGACAGCGGTGAAGCTCTCAGGTCCCGGCGACAGAGGGGGAGGCTGACCAAGCGCGCCCATGTGCGCGGAGCCGAGGAGCCTCCACCATGACCGACCAGTTGCCATTGTCACAGCTCGAGCGGACCGAGCCGTTCGCCGGGCGACACATCGGGCCATCCGCGGACGAGCAGGCAAAGATGCTCGCCGTGGTCGGCTACGGCTCGCTCGACGAGCTGGTCGCCGACGCCGTGCCCGACACGATCAAAGCTTTCCAGCGGCTCGACCTGCCCGAGGCGGTCAGCGAGGCGGAGGTGCTGGCGGAGCTGCGCCGGCTCGCCGCCAGCAACCGCCAGCTCGTCTCGATGATCGGCCTGGGCTACTCCGACACCGTCACCCCGCCGGTGATCCGCCGCATGGTGGTCGAGAGCCCCGGCTGGTACACCTCGTACACGCCCTACCAGCCCGAGATCTCGCAGGGCAGGCTCGAGGCGCTGCTCAACTTCCAGACGATGGTCACCGACCTCACCGGGCTCGACATCGCCAACGCCTCGCTGCTCGACGAGGCCTCCGCCGCCGCCGAGGGGATGGCGCTGTGCCACCGGGCGGCCGGCACCGCCGAGACGAAGCGCGCGCCTGCCGGCGAGGCCGCCAGCGGGGCGTTCGTGGTCGACGCCGACTGCCACCCGCAGACGATCGCGGTGGTCGCCGGCCGCGCGCGGCCGCTCGGGATCGAGGTGGTGGTCGCCGATCTTTCCAAGGGCCTGCCCGATCTGCCCGTGTTCGGGGTGCTCGCGCAGTACCCGGGGTCGGGCGGCGCGGTCAGGGACCTGTCGGGGCTGGCCGCCGAGGCGCACGGTCGCGGCGCGCTGGTGGTGGTGGCCGCCGACCCGCTGGCACTGACGCTGCTGAAGCCGCCGGGCGAGCTGGGCGCCGACGTGGCCGTCGGCTCCGCCCAGCGCTTCGGCGTGCCGCTCTGGTACGGCGGCCCGCACGCCGGCTTCATGGCGGTCCGCAAGGGCCTCGAGCGCCAGCTTCCCGGCCGGCTGGTGGGCGCGTCGATCGACGCCGACGGCCACACCGCCTACCGGCTCGCGCTCCAGACCCGCGAGCAGCACATCCGCCGCGAGCGCGCCACCAGCAACATCTGCACGGCGCAGTCGCTGCCCGCGATCGTCGCCAGCATGTACGCCGTCTACCACGGGCCCGAAGGCCTGGAGGCGATCGCCAGGCGCGTCCACCGCTACGCGGTCGTGCTCGCCACGGGCCTGCGCGCCGGCGGGGTCCAGGTGGTGCACGAGCGCTTCTTCGACACCGTGCTCGCCCGGGTCGACGGCCGCGCTGCCGAGGTGGTCGCGGCCGCGGCCGAGCTCGGCGTGAACCTGCGCCAGCTCGGCCCCGACCACGTCGGCGTCTCGACCGACGAGGTCACCGGCCGCGAGCACCTCGAGAAGGTCTGGCGGGCCTTCGGCGTCGCCTCCGCCGACGAGGGCTTCGGCGTCGACGCGCTCGACGCCGCCAGCCCCGACGCCCTGCCGGACGCGCTGCTGCGCTCCAGCGCCTTCCTGACCCACCCGGTCTTCCATTGCCACCGCTCCGAGACGGCGATGATGCGCTACCTGCGCCGCCTGTCGGACCGCGACGTCGCGCTCGACCGGTCGATGATCCCGCTGGGCTCCTGCACCATGAAGCTCAACGCCGCCGCCGAGATGGAGCCGATCACCTGGCCGGGCTTCGCCTCGCTGCACCCGTTCGCGCCGCTCGACCAGGCCGCCGGCTACACGAGACTGATCGGCGAGCTGGAGCGCTGGCTGGTCGAGATCACCGGCTACGACAAGGTCTCGCTCCAGCCGAACGCCGGCTCCCAGGGCGAGCTCGCCGGCCTGCTGGCGATCCGCGGCTGGCACGCGAGCCGGGGCGAGCCGCGCGACGTCTGCCTGATCCCGTCGTCGGCGCACGGCACCAACGCCGCCAGCGCCGCCATGGCCGGACTGCGGGTGGTGGTGGTCGCCTGCGACCGGGACGGCAACGTCGACCTCGACGACCTGCGCGCCAAGATCGCCGAGCACCGCGACCGCCTGGCCGTGCTGATGGTCACCTACCCGTCCACCCACGGCGTGTTCGAGCCGGCGATCGTCGATCTGTGCGAGGCGGTCCACGACGCCGGCGGCCAGGTCTACGTCGACGGCGCCAACCTCAACGCGCTGGTCGGCCTGGCCAAGCCAGGCAGGTTCGGCGCCGACGTGTCGCACCTGAACCTGCACAAGACCTTCTGCATCCCGCACGGCGGCGGCGGTCCCGGCGTCGGGCCGGTGGCGGTCCGCGAGCACCTCGCGCGGTTCCTGCCCAACCACCCGCTGCGCGCCGAGGCCGGCCCGTCGACCGGGGTCGGTCCGGTGGCGGGTGCGCCCTGGGGCTCCGCCGGGATCCTGCCGATCTCGTGGTCGTACATCCGCATGATGGGGCCCGAGGGGCTCCGCCAGGCGAGCCAGGTCGCGATCCTGGCGGCCAACTACGTCGCCCGAAAGCTGGCGCCGCACTACCCGGTGCTCTACACCGGCCGCAAGGGCCTGGTCGCGCACGAGTGCATCCTCGACCTGCGGCGGATCACCAAGGAGAGCGGCGTGACCGCCGAGGACGTCGCTAAGCGGCTGATCGACTACGGCTTCCACGCGCCGACGATGTCGTTCCCGGTCGCGGGCACGCTGATGGTCGAGCCGACCGAGTCCGAGAGCATGGCCGAGCTGGACCGCTTCTGCGAGGCGATGATCGCCATCCGCAACGAGATCGGTCAGGTCGCCTCGGGCGTGCTCGACCACGAGGACAACCCGCTGCGGAACGCGCCGCACACCGCCGACATGCTCACCGGCGAGTGGTCGCACGCCTACAGCCGCGAGCGCGCCGTCTACCCGGTGCCCTCCCTGCGCCAGGACAAGTACTGGGTGCCGGTCCGGCGCATCCAGGGCGCCTACGGCGACCGCAACCTCATGTGCACCTGCCCCCCGGTGAGCGACTGGGGCGCCTGAGGGACTGGCATCACGGTAGGAGGGTCAAGGGGTCTCGTCGGTCCAGCCACTGCCGCCACGCAACGCGGTAGCGGTCGGCCGCCGCGTGGAGTTCCTCGCCGAGCTGCTCGTCGACTCTCCGCTCGCGGCGGCCACGGTGAGACAATCCGCGTTCGGTGACACCCTCGAGTAGCTGCTCGGTCAGCTCCTCGTAGTCGGTCCAGGCCGCTTCGACCCGCGCCAGCAGCTTGTCGTCGGTCCGGCGCCCCGCAAGGTAGTAGCCGAGCAGCGCGTCCAGAGCGGCCTGCAGCTCGCCCGGGTCGGCGCCGCGTGGCGCGGCGGACCGTTCCCCGTACGGGTCGCGGAGCCGCTCGTCGAGCTCGCGGAGCTGTCCACCGATCCGCACCACCTCGGCGCGTGCCACCTCGGGGTCCTTGCCACTGAGCCGCCGGTACAGGCGCACCGCCTCCTGGTCCCAGGGGAGGACGGGGCGCCCCCGAACGGCGGGCAGGAACAGTCGCGCGATGTCCACCACAATCCAAGGGGCCGCAAGCCACGACAGGTGGAACCGCCGCAGCCGATGGTGCATGCGCATGCTCCGGGGCGTGGGCTCCATGCTCCGGCACTGGTCGTGCGAGCGCAGCACACCGTCGCGCAGCGCCGCCAGGTCCTCGGGTGCGATCACTGGGTCCCCCAGGCCATCGCCCGCTCATGCGCTCCATCGCCGGCTAGGCAAGCTTGTTCAGTTTGCCGCCTGCGCCCACATTATGCGGGATGTGGTATGCGCCAGTCGACAGGGCTTACGCACCTTCCGCTCGGGCGGGTGGAGGGACCAGGTTGGGTGGGCGCTCGCCGGCGAGGACCGCGCGAACGCCTTCCGCGGCGGTGCGGGCCATGGCGGTGCGCGTCTGGATCGACCCGCTCCCGACGTGGGGGAGCAGGACCGTGCGCGGCGCGGCGAGCAGCCGGGGGGACACCTCGGGCTCGCGCTCGTAGACGTCGATGCCGGCGGCAAAGATCCTGCCCGACTCGAGCGCCTCGGCCAGGGCCTCCTCGTCGACGACCGGGCCGCGGGCGGTGTTGACGAGCACGGCGCTCGGCTTCATCAGCTCCAGCTCGCGGCGGCCGATGAGGTGTCTGGTCGCATCGGAGAGCGGGACGTGGAGGCTGACCACGTCCGCCGCTCCGAGCAGCTCGTCGAGCGAGGCGACGTGGCCGGGCTCGCCGTTCGGGGTGGGGGTGTGGTGGAGCACCCGCATGCCGAACCCGGCCGCGCGCCGCGCGACCGCCCGACCGATGCGACCGTACCCGACCAGCCCCAGGGTGGCGCCGTGAACGTCGCGGCCGAGGTACTGGTTGATGCCCCAGCCGTGCCAGCGGCCGCCGCGCAGGTCGCGCTCGGCCTCGCCGAACAGTCGCGACGCCGCCAGGATCAGCCCGAAGGCGAGATCGGCGGTGGTCTCGTCCAGCACCCCTGGGGTGTTGCAGACGGCCACGCCAGCGGCCGCCGCGGCGGCCACGTCGACGTTGTCGTAGCCGACCGCGACGTTGCCGACCACCGCCAGCCTCGGCGCCGCGCCGATCACCTCGGCGTCGATCCGGTCGGTGAGCAGGCACACGACCGCGTTCACGTCAGCGACCGCCGCGACCAGCTCCTTGTGGCTGAACGGCCGGTCGTCCGGCCGCTGGACCAGCTCGTGCCCTTCGAGTGGGTCCAGCCCTCCGCTGGGAAGCTGGCGGGTCACCAGAACTCTGGCCATGGCTGCGCTCCTCGGTCGGCGGCTGTCCCCGATCATGCCAGGCGGGGAGGCCGAGGACGCGCCCGCGCGCGGCTCAGGACAGGCGCGGCTCGCGCTGCGCGGTGCCCTGCCGCTCGATGCGGCCGGCGAGCGCCTCGGAGAAGCCGACGGCGGCGAGCCCGACCAGCAGGTGCAGGACCTGGATCACCCAGTGGGCGGAGCCCGTGAGGATGTTCTGCTGCGACAGGCCGAGCACGACCACGATGATGCCCCAGACGCCGGCGAGCGCCACCAGCCCGCGGTCGACGCCGGCCCGCGCGGCCGCGAACACCACGACCTCGAGCGAGATCACCAGCACGATGCCGATGAGCTGGTGGAGGTCGGTCAGCGAGGTCGCGTTGCCGGTCCAGAAGAGCGTGCCGAGCACCAGCTGCACGATCAGGGCCCCTCGAATGATGCCTCGCGCGATGCTCACGGTTCTGCTCAAGGTCACTGCCTCCATCGGTCGCGTCACAGCGTTCGCTGATGGTTCTCATGGTTCGCCCGCATCTTCCCAGGATCACGGCGTTTGCGTCGTCCTCCGAGGGGCGAACCGCCCGCTCGGCTGGGGGGAGCAGCCGGCGCAGCCGGTGTACGACGACGGGCGTAGGCCTACTCCAGCCAGCCGGGCCTGACCAGGCCGGACTCGTAGGCGAACACCACCAGCTGGGCGCGGTCGCGGGCGTTGAGCTTGACCATCGCCCGGCTGACGTGCGTCTTGGCGGTGGCCGGGCTGACCACCAGGCGCTCGGCAATCTGCTCGTTCGACAGGCCCGCGGCGACCAGCGCCATCACCTCGCGCTCGCGGTCGGTGAGCGCGTCCAGTCGCATCTCGGGCATCGGCTCCTTGGCGCGCGCCGCGAACTCGGCGATCAGGCGCCTGGTGACGCCGGGCGACAGCAGCGCATCGCCCTGCGCGACCGCGCGGACGCCGTGGATCAGCTCGACCGGCTCGGTGTCCTTGACCAGGAAGCCGCCGGCGCCCACCCGCAGCGCCTCGAAGACGTACTCGTCGAGGTCGAAGGTGGTGAGGATGATGATCTTCACCGCGTCGAGGCGCTGGTCGGCGGCGATCTCGCGGGTGGCCTCCAGGCCGTCCATCCCCGGCATGCGGATGTCCATGAGCACCACGTCGGGGACCAGCTCGCGGGCGAGCCGGACCGCCTCCTCGCCGTCGCTGGCCTCGCCGACCACCTCGATGCCCGGCTGCGCGTCCAGCAGCGACTTGAACCCGGCGCGGACCAGCACCTGGTCGTCGGCGAGCAGGACGCGGATGGTCCCGGCTCCGTCTTGCGAGCTCACGAGGCTCCCTTCTGGCCTGTCTGGCCTGTCTGGCCGGCGCCGTTCAGGGGCAGCCTGGCGCGCACGCGGAAGCCGCCGCCGGCCCTGGGGCCCGCCTCCAGCTCGCCGCCGATGGCGCTGGCGCGCTCGCGCATGCCAGGGATGCCGTTGCCGCCCCCGGAGGTGCCGGGCTGGCCGGTGCCGTTGCCGTTGTCGTCGACCTGGACGGTGAGGTCGTTGTCGGAGTAGGCGACCGTGATGGTCGCGGTCGCCGGGCCGGCGTGCCTGGTCACGTTGGTGAGCGCCTCCTGGACGATCCGGAAGGCGGCGAGGTCGACGCCGGCCGGCAGCGGCCGCGGCGTGCCGTCGACCTCGGTGCGGACCTGGAGCCCTGCCGCCGAGGCGTTGGCGACCAGCGTGTCGAGACGGGCGACGCTGGGCGCGGGGGCGCGCGGCGCGGTCTCGTCGACCGCCCGCAGCACGCTCAGCACCGAGCGAAGCTCGCCCAGCGCCTCCTTGCTGGCCTGCTTGATCGCGGCCAGCGCGGTCCTGGCCTGGTCGGGCTGCTGGTCGATCAGGTGGAGCGCGACGCCCGCCTGCACGTTGATCAGCGAGATGTTGTGGGCGAGCACGTCGTGCAGCTCGCGGGCGATCCGCAGACGCTCCTCGCTGGCGCGGCGGCGCTGCTCCTCGGCGCGCATCCGAGCGTCCTCCCTGGCGCGCTCGCGCCTGGCCCTGACGATCTCGGCGACCGTGGCGATCACCAGCAGCCAGGCGGCCACCCCGAGCGCCTGCGCCAGGCTCGGGGCCCGCTCGGTGCCGATCAGCGCGCCGAGCCAGCCAAAGGCGAGGTAGCCGATCACGACCCCGATCCATGCGGCCAGCCGGTAGCCACGGATCATGACCGTGAACAGGGCCAGGATCAGGACCAGCCAGATCGGGCCGTTGGGGTATTTGAGCAGCGTGTAGGCGAGCGTGACCGCGATCGCGAAGCCGAGCACCTGGACCGGCCAGCGGCGCCGGAAGACCAGCGCCAGGGGCCCGAGCGAGAGCAGCAGGTAGCCGAGCGCGTCGAGCGAGGTCCGCCCCGTCTGGTGGTGGCCGGCGAAGGTGGTCCCGACCACCTGGATCACGCCGATGATCAGCGCGGGGAGAATGTCGATACGCGGGTACAGCCAGCCCCATCGCGGCCCGGCCCGGTGTCCCCAACTGGCGTCGTCTGCCCACATGCAAGCAGCGTAGGGCAGCCCGGGCAGCGCCGTCATCGGCCCGGGGACGGCGATCGCGCCTACTCCGCGGGGAGTATGCCGCCCGCTTCGACCTGCGCCGGCGGTCCGGCCGGGCTCATGGGGCGGCAGCCTCACGCGCGGGCGCCCTCACGGCGCGGGCAGGCTCACGGCGCGGGCGGGCTCACGGCGCGGGCGGGCTCCAGACCTCGCCCTCGTAGGCGTCGGCGGCGCGCAGGATGGTCCGCTCGTCGCCGTGCCGCCCGACCAGCATCATCCCCACCGGCAGGCCGTCCGACATGGCGCAGGGCACGTTCATGGCGGGGTGGCCGGTGACGTCGAACGGCGCGGTGTTGGGGATCATCTCCAGCGCCCGTGCGACCTGCTCCTCGAGCGGCGCGTCGGGCGCCGGGATCCTGGTCGCCTTGAGCGGCAGCGTCGGCATCAGCAGCAGGTCGAACTCGCCGAGCACCGCGTCGTAGGCGGCGGCCGCCGTGCGCGCGAGGTTCTGGGCCTTGGCGTAGTAGCGCCCGGCGTGCGCCTCGGACATCCAGCGGCCGGCGAGCACGGTGAGCTTGACCGTCTCGGAGAGCCGCTGGCCGTTGGCGCGCCGCCCGGCGCCGAAGGCGTCGACCAGCCCGGTCGAGTAGCGGCCCTTGCCGCCGTGGGCCATGCTCTCGCCCGCGACCATGATCGCGGTGGCGCCTTCGAGCGCGACCGCGTTCCACACCGGCATCGCGTCGCGGTGCCAGGGGATCGAGACCTCCTCGACCTTGGCGCCCAGCGCGGCGAAGGCGCGGCCGGCCAGCCGCACGGCCTCGTCGACGTCCGGCTCGGAGAGGCCCTGGATGCCGAAGCCCTCGCGGACCACGGCGAGCCGCAGCCCGCCGGCGCCGCCGCCGAGCGCGCCGGCGTAGTCGGCCGGGGCGAGGCCCGCGTGCTGGCGCGGGTCGAGCCCGTCGGGGCCGGCGATCGCCTGGAGCAGGAGGGCGACGTCGCGGGTCGACCTGGCCATCGGGCCGAGGTGGTCGAGCGACGACTCGATCGGGAACGCGCCGGTGTAGGGCACCAGGCCCCAGGTCGGCTTGAGCCCGTAGGTCCCGCTCCAGCAGCTCGGGATCCGCACCGAGCCGCCCTGGTCGCCGCCGATCGCCATGTCGACCTCGCCCGCGGCGACCAGCGCCGCCGAGCCGCTCGACGAGCCGCCCGCGCTGCGTTCGAGGTCGTAGGGGTTGCGGACCGGGCCGCTGTCGGAGGTGTGGCTGCCGCCGGAGAAGCAGAGGCTCTCGCAGACCGCCTTGCCGAGAATGGTCGCGCCGGCGTCGAGCACCCGCTCGACCACGGTCGCGTCCTGGTCGGGGGTGTAGCCGTCGAGCAGCACGGTGCCGTTGCGCATCGGCACGCCGGCGACCGCGACGTTGTCCTTGATCGCGATCGTCCTGCCGGCCAGCGGCCCGTCCGGCCGGCCCTCGATGCGGACCCGCCACGCCCAGGCGCCGAGCGGGTTCTCGTCGGGGAGCGGCGCGGCCCCGCCGTCGCGGGGGTACCGGGGCGCCTCGATCCCCTCGTCGATCTCGTCGAGCCGGTCGTAGGGGCTGAGCAATCCCTCGACCAGGGCACGCACCACCGGCATACGGTCGTCGGGGATGGTGAAGTGGAACTCGCTGGCGATCTTGCGGAGGTCGTTCTCCTCCGGGCGTCGAACGGCCATGACGCTCCCTTGCTGCTCCGGCGTCTTCCCCGCGCCTGCGTAACCCGCGGGAGCCGTCGCTGTCAACGGCTCCAGGTGTGTCAGGACCAGTCAGGACCAGACCAGGCCCATGGGGTTGGGGACCGGGAAGGCGCCCGCCGCCAGCAGCCGCTCCCGCACCGGCAGCAGCAGCGCCGCCAGCCGGGCCCGGCGCGCCTCGCCGATCGCCTCCCACGGCTGCCGCGCCAGCTCGTCGGTGCGCAGCTCGACCTCGGCACGGCCGGCCTGGCCGCTCGGGGTGAGCGCTCCATCCGCGTCGAGCCAGCCACGGGCGCGGAGCCGCTGGACTGCGGCCGACCACTCGTCCTGGCTCCACTTGCGGTGGGTCTGGAGCATCTCGGCCGGCGGGCCGCCGGCGGCGCTCGCGGTCACCAGCGCCTCGGCCGGCGACAGCCCGGCGGTGAGCAGCGAGGCGACGTGCCCGTCCCCGCGCGCCTCGCGCAGGATGGTGGTCGCGTGCCACAGCACCAGGTGCGGCTCGGCCGGCCACGGCAGCGCGGCGTTGGCGGCACCGAGCGGGCGGCCAGCGATGCCGGTCGCCTCAGCGGCGGCGCGTGCCAGCTCGGCCGCCTCGGCGATCTCGGGGCCGGCGGCGACCTCGGCCCCGAGCAGCCGCCGCAGTGACTGGTCGACGCCTTCGAGGCGGGCCAGCAGCAGCGCGTCGGGGCTGGCGTAGGACCAGGCGTCGGGGATCGCGCGCCGCACCATCTCGGGGTGGAAGTTGTAGAAGAGCGCGATGACCACCTCGGCGGGAACCGCGCCGAGCGGCGCCGCCCTGGTGCCGAAGTAGCTCATCCAGCCGCCCTTGAGGCCGAGCGCGTCGGTGGCGCGGCGGACCTCCCCGGCGAAGTAGGCGACGGCGTGGTAGGGCTCGAACACCCGCCACATCCGCCGCGAGACGTGGTCGGCCGTGCCAACGGCCTGGTCGTCAACCGGCACCGGCATCCTGCCTCCTCTCGACGGACCACCATAGTGCGCCCCGAGCGGATCCAGGCAACAACCACGCTCTCTCTATCTGCTCGCGGGGGCGGTCGCCGCGCTCACGCTCAGGTTCGCCCGGCCGGTTCGCGGGGTCGTACGGCGGCGGGCGCATGGTGCAGAATCGTCCACATGCAGACCACCGGCCTCGTCCTCGTCGGGCTCGCGATCTTCGTCGGACTGCTCGGGGTGATCGTGCCCGCGCTGCCCGGGCTGCTGCTGGTGTGGGGCGCGGTGCTGGTCTGGGCGCTGTTCGAGCGCACCGCGCTGGCCTGGGTGGTGCTCGGGGTGGCCACGGCGCTGGTGGTGGCCGGCGAGGTGGTCAAGTACCTGGTCCCCTCCAGGCGCATGCGCGCGGCCGGGGTGCCGGCGAGCAGCCTGCTCGCCGGTGGCGTGCTGGCGATTTTCGGGTTCTTCGCGATCCCGGTGGTCGGCGGGGTGCTGGGCTTCGTGGCCGGGGTCTACCTCGCGGAGCGGCTGCGGCTGCCAGGCCATGCCGAGGCCTGGCCCTCCACCGTCCACGCGCTCAAGGCGGCCGGCCTGTCGATCCTGATCGAGCTGTTCGCCGGGCTGCTGGTCGCCGGCACCTGGCTCGGCGCGGTCGTGTTCGGCTGAACTTGGCCGGCGCGCGGCCGACGGCGGAGGCAACAGGCAGCGGCCGCGCGGCCGACGGCGGAGGCTCCAGGCTGGGGTCGCGCGGCCGACGGCGGAGGCTCCAGGCTGGGGTCGCGCGGTCAGACCGCGCCTGGGAACGCCAGCTCGCCCGCCTCGACCCTCTCGTCCAGCCGGTTCTCGAACGGCGCCAGCGGGCACGCCCAGCGCGAGTCGTAGGCGCACGAGGGGTTGTAGGCGTAGTTGAAGTCGAGCGTGACCACCCCGCCGTCGACCTCGACGCCGCGGCCGAAGGTGCCCTTGACGGTGTCGGTCAAGTAGCGGCCGGCGCCGTAGGTCCGGTCGCCGGCGGTCGCGTCCCTGAAGGGCAGGAACAGCCCGCCACCGTAGCCGAGCGTCCAGAGCAGGGTCAGGTCCCCGAACCGCGTCGCCAGCCGGCCGACGCGCCGGTAGCGCACCACCCCGTCCTCGCCGCCGGTGTCGATCTCCAGGTCCTCGCCTGGCTCGACCGGGTCCAGCCGGGTCTCGAACCTCGCCGCCTCGGTATACGGGAACCACGGCAGGCCTTCGAAGGCCTCGCGCTGCGCCGGGCCGAGCGGCGACTGCGGGTGCTTCGCGAACAGCAGGTCGCGGCCGCGACGGAAGGCGGCGGCGCCCTCTTCGCCCCGGCGCGGCTCGGCCAGGTAGAGGCGGATGACCCGCTCGCGCCAGTCCGCCAGCTCCAGCCATCGGTCCATATGCCAGATTCCTCCCGTCAACTCGTGGGGCAGCGGCCAGTGTCGGCCCGCGGCGGCACAATTTGCCGGTGCGGATCGGATTGATGGTCGACGGCGAGGGCAGGGGGCTTTTGCGGCCGCTCGGCGACGACGGCATCCCCGTCGGGCCGGTCGAGCGGCTGGACGAACCCGCGGCCGCGGTGCGCGAGCGCGAGCTGGCCGAGCGGCCGAGGTGGCTGTGGGCGTCGACCGCCGCGACCTATCCCGCCCTGCTGCGCGCCGGCGCCAGGGTCGCTCGCTGTCACGACCTCGCCCTCACCGAGGGGATCCTGCTGGCCTACGAGGGCCGCTGGGGCGAGCCGAAGTCGCTGGCCGCGGCCTCGGCGCGGCTGCACGGGCTGCCGGTTCCCGACGACGTCGAGCCGGCGCCGGCCCGCCAGCCGGCCCTGTTCGAGCTGTACCGTCCCGGCGTCCTCGAGGGCGAGGAGCTACTGGCCGCGGCCGGCGAGGTGCTCGCCGACCAGCAGCGGCGGATCGCCGCCACCGAGCACCCCGAGCGCATGCGCCTGCTGGTCGCCGCCGAGTCGGCCGGCGCGCTGGCCGCGGTCGAGATGGGCGAGGCGGGCATGCCGTGGCGACCGGACGTCCACGACCGCCTGCTGACCGAGCTGCTGGGCCCGAGGCCGGCGCCGGGGATTCCGCCGCGCAAGCTCCGCGAGCTGACCGAGCGGATCGCCGAGGCCTTCGGCGAGCAGGTCAACCCCGACTCGCCCGCCCAGGTCGTCCGCGCCTTCGCCAGCGCGGGCATCACCGTGCCGTCGACCCGCATGCACGTCCTCCGCGAGATCCGGCATCCCGCCGTTCCGCTGCTGTTCGAGTACAAGGAGCTGTCGCGGCTCTACAGCGCCTACGGCTGGTCGTGGCTGGACGCCTGGGTGCGCGACGGCCGCATGCGGGCCGAGTACGTGCCTGGCGGGGTGGTCTCCGGCCGCTGGGCGACCAGGGGCGGCGGCGCCCTCCAGATCCCGCACGCGGTGCGGCGGGCGGCGGTCGCCGACCCGGGCAGGGCGCTGGTGGTCGCCGACGCCGCCCAGCTCGAGCCGCGAGTGCTGGCCGCGCTCTCCGGTGACCAGGGCCTGGCGCGGGCGGCGAGCGGCGGCGACCTCTACGGCGGCCTCGCCGCCGCGGCCTTCCAGGGCGACCGCCCCCGCGCCAAGGTGGCGCTGCTCGCGGCCATGTACGGGCAGACCAGCGGCGAGGGCGGCCAGCTCATCGGCGTGCTGCGGCGCCGCTTCCCCGACGCGGTCGGCTACGTCGAGGCCGCCGCGCGCGCCGGGGAGGAGGGCCGGCTGGTCCGGTCGCGGCTCGGACGGACCTGCCCGCCGCCGTCGGCGGCCTGGCGCGAGCGCACCGCCGCGATCGGCCGCGCGCCCGACGCCGGCGACGAGGACGAGCGCGAGGAGGTCCGCCTGGCGCGCCGCGGCGCACGCGACCGTGGCCGCTTCACCCGCAACTTCGTGGTGCAGGCGAGCGCCGCCGACTGGGCGCTGGCGATGCTCGCCGCCCTGCGCCGCCGCCTCGACCGCGCCGGCGGCGACGCGCAGCTGGTGCTGTTCCAGCACGACGAGGTGGTCGTGGACTGCCCGGTCGCCGACGCGCCCGAGGTCGTCGAGGCGGTCGGCGAGGCCGCCGACGAGGCCGGCCGGCTGGTGTTCGGCGACACCCCCGTGCGCTTCCCGCTGGAGAGCGCGGTGGTGTCGTGCTACGCCGACGCCAAGTGAGCGTCTTGGCCTTGGCGGCGGACGCGCACGCCGTCCTTCCAGACCTCGCGGATCGCATCGGGAAGGTTGGCGAAGTCGTAGGGGTCGCCGTCGACCACCACCAGGTCGGCGCGCTTGCCGGGCTCGATGGTGCCGAGCTCGCCGTCGACCCCGAGCAGCTCGGCCGCTGACGCGGTGGTCGCCACCAGCACGTCCTCGGGTTTCATGCCGCCCTCGGCCATCAGCGGCAGCTCGCGGAGGTTCCGTCCGTGCGCGGTCACGCCGCTGTCGGTGCCCATGGCGATCTTCACGCCCGCGGCGACCGCCCGCCGGAACGAGTCCTTGTGGATCTCGACCACCTCGCGGGCCTTGCGGATCGCGGCCTCCGACAGGGCCGCCCCGGCGTCCGCGGCCTCGAGCACGCCGAGCGGCGCCACCAGCGTCGGCACCAGCCAGGTGCCCGCCTCCAGCATCATCGAGATCGCCTCGTCGTCGAGGTAGATGCCGTGCTCGATCGAGCGGATGCCGGCGCGGATGGCGTTCTTGATGCCGTCGGTCGCCTGGGCGTGGGCCATCACCTCGATGCCGCCGGCCCGCGCCTCGGCGACGCAGGCGACCAGCTCCTCCATGTTGAAGTGCGCGTGCCTGGGGTTGTCGCGTGGCGAGAGCACGCCGCCGGAGGTGCAGACCTTGATCACGTCGGCGCCGGCCCTCCGCAGCTCGCGGACCTTGCGACGCATCTCGTCGACGCCGTCGACGATCCCGGCCGGCATGCCCGGGTGGGACGTGAACAGCTTCACGGTCTGGCCGCTCGGCATCCAGCCGTCGGTGTGCCCGCCGGTCTGGCCCAGCACCGAGATGGCGATCCGCATCCTCGGCCCGTCGATGAGCCCGTCCTCGACCGCCTGCTTGATGCCGAGGTCGGCGCCGCCGGCGTCACGGACGGTGGTGATGCCGCGGTCCAGGGTCCGCGCCAGGTTCCTGGCGGCGGCGAAGAACTGGTAGCTGAACGGCTGCTGGAGGTCGGCGAGCAGGTCGATGGTCGAGACCACCACGTGGACATGGCAGTCGAAGAGGCCCGGCAGCAGCGCACAACCGGCGACGTCGACCGCCTCGTCGGCGTCGAGGCCGGTGCCGACCTCGGCGATCCGCCCGTCCTCGATCACCACGTCGGCGTCGGCGAGCGGTGACCCGGTGCCGTCGAACAGACGGCCACCCTGGAAGAGAGTTTTCGTCATGTACGTAGCTTACCGTTTTGTCCCGAAGCGTTTCGCGCCAGCATCGCGCTATCGGCGCCTATGGCCAAGATGCCGGAGCTGGGGGATTATGAGCTGAACCGGGAGGATGCCATGGTGCGGATGGAGCACAATCTCGCCCGCCTCGGCCAGCGGTCCTTCGAGCGCCACGGCGACTACGAGTCGCTGTGGTTCGACGGCCGCTGGCACCGGTCGGGCGACCTGTTCGAGCGGGGACGGCGGCTGGCGGGTGGACTGGTGGGGCTGGGGATCCGGCCGGGGGACCGGGTGGCGGTGATGCTGCCCAACTGCCCGGAGGTCGGCGTCAGCTATGCCGCGCTGTGGCGCGCCGGCGCGGCGATCACGCCGGTGATCTTCCTGCTGCCGCCGCCGGAGCTGCGCTACCTGCTCGAGCACTCGGGCGCGACCGCGATCATCACCGCCCCGGAGCTGCTCGGCATCGTACTGGCGGCCGCCGAGGGGCTCGAGTCGCTCCGCTGGGTGATCTCGACCGGCGCGGCGCCGGACGCGAACGGCGGCCCGGGCGGTCCGGGCGACGCCGGCGTTGCGGGCGGCCCGGGCGGCGCCGAGGGCCCGCGCCGGGTGCTGCCGCTGGCGTCGCTGGAGGCTTCGGAGCCGATCGAGATCGTCGAGCGCGACGACCGCGACCTCGCCGCGCTGCTCTACACGGGCGGCACCACCGGACGCGCCAAGGGCGTCATGCTCTCGCACGAGAACCTCTGGCGCTGTGGCAGGTCCTCCCAGCAGGCGTCGCGGATCAGCGGCGTCAACCGGCACATCATCCCGCTGCCGCTGTCGCACGCCTTCGGGCTGATCGTGACCATCGTCGGCATGCACGGCGACGAGCCCAACGTCTCGGTGCTCCAGCGCTGGTTCGACCCGGGCGGCTTCCTCGAGCAGGTGCGGGCGCACCGGGTGCAGTCCGGCGTGGTGGTGCCGTCGATGCTGCAACTGCTGCTCACCCAGCCCTTGGAGGAGCACGACCTGTCGTCGCTGCGCTACCTGGTCTGCGGCGCGGCACCGATGCCGCCGGAGGCCGCCCGAGAGATCGAGCGGCGCCTGCCCGGCCTGGAGGTCCGAGAGGGCTACGGCTGCACCGAGTCCGGCTCGGTGATCTCGAGCACGCCGCCCGGTCGGCGCAAGCTCGGCTCGGTCGGGCTGCCGCTGCCCAACTACGAGGTGCGCATCCTCGACGAGCAGGACCGTGAGGTGCCGCTCGGCGAGCGCGGCGAGATCTGCGTCCGCGCCCCGGGCGTGATGCTCGGCTACTGGAACTCGCCCGAGGTCACCGCCGAGACGCTGCGCGACGGCTGGCTCCACACCGGCGACATCGGCCGGCTCGACGAGGACGGCTACCTGTGGGTGGTCGACCGCAAGAAGGACCTGATCATCCGCGGCGGCTTCAACGTGTTCCCGCGCGACGTCGAGGAGGCCCTGGTCGGGCACCCGGCGGTGGCGATGGCCGGGGTGGTCGGGCGAGCCGACCCGGTCCACGGCGAGGAGGTGGTCGCCTTCGTGTCGCTGCGGCCGGGCTCCCGCGCGACCGGCGACGAGCTGATCGGCTTCGCGCGCTCGCGCCTGTCGGCCTACAAGTACCCGCGTGAGGTCCACCTGCTCGACGACCTCCCGCTCACCCCAGTCGGCAAGGTCGACCGGAAGGCGCTGCGCCGGCGCGTGTAGGCTCCCGGTCGAGATGCGTTACGCGGTGGGGATCCCGAACGTCGGCGACTACGGCGACCCCGGCCTGCTGGTCCGGCTGGGCGTCGAGGCCGAGCGGGCGGGCTGGGACGGCGTGCTGGTCTGGGACCACGTCGCCTACCGCGAGCGCGGCTGGCCGGTCGCCGACCCGACCGTCGCGGTCACCGCCATCGCCATGGCCACCGAGCGCGTTCGCGTCGGCGTGATCGCCAACGCGGTGCCGCGGCGGCGGCCGTGGAAGCTCGCGCGCGAGACCGCCACCCTGGACGTGCTCTGCGGCGGGCGGCTGATCGTCGGCGCCGGGCTCGGGTCGCAGGCGGTGGAGGAGTACGAGGCCTTCGGCGAGGACGGCGACGCCAGGGTGCGCGCCGAGAAGCTCGACGAGGGGCTGGAGGTCCTCGCCGGCCTCTGGTCGGGCGAGCCGTTCGCCCACGCCGGCCGGCACTACGCGGTCGCGGAGCAGCGCTTCCTGCCGAGGCCGGTCCAGGTCCCGAGGATCCCGGTGTGGGTGGCGGGGCGGTGGCCGAGCCGGCCGCCGTTCCGGCGCGCCGCCCGCTGGGACGGCGTGATCCCGACCCACGCCGAGGTCGGCCACGCCGCCACCATGACCGCGGAGCAGCTCAGCGAGATCGTCCGCTACACCCTGGAGCACCGGCCGGAGGGCCTCGGTCCAATCGAGGTCGTGGTCGAGGGGCACAGCGGCGGGCGCGACCGCGTCGCCGACGCGGACCGGGTCGCCGCCCTCCAGGCCGCCGGCATGACCTGGTGGGTGGAGAAGCTCGGCTGGTTCCACGGCCCGCCCTCGGTGGCCATGGCCCGGGTCCGCGCCGGCCCGCCGCCGGCATGACTCACCCTGCCAGGGGCGACCCGGCCCACCGCTCGCCTGACCCGCCCCGTGGGCTACCGCACCGCCGCCGGCTCGCGCTCCGGCTCGGCCGGGGCGGGCGTCGGGGCGGCACCCTCGATGCGGAACTGCGGGAGCCATTCCAGCCAGCTCGGGAGGTACCAGTTCCACTTGCCGAGCAGGCGCATGGCCGCCGGGACCAGGACCGAGCGCACCAGCGTGGCGTCGATCAGCACCGCCACCGCCAGGCCGAAGCCCATTTGCTGGAGCGCCGGCAGCTTGCCGGCCGCGAACCCGGAGAACACGGCCACCATGATCACCGCCGCGCCGGTGATGATTCCGCCGGTGGTGCGTAGTCCGAACGCGACCGCGTCGCGGTTGTCATGCGTGTGGCCGTAGCGCTCGTGGATGCGGCTGAGCAGGAACACCTGGTAGTCCATGGACAGGCCGAACAGCACCGAGAACAGGAACAGCGGCAGCCAGGCTTCGATGGTCTGCACCTGTTGGAAGCCGAACACTCCCGCGCCGTGTCCGTGCTGGAACACCCACACCAGCAGCCCGTACGCCGCGCCGGCCGACAGCAGGTTCAGCGCGACGCCCAGCGCCGGCAGCACCACGGATCGGAACACCACCATGAGCAGCAGGAACGAGAGGGTGAGCACGAATCCGATCGCGAACGGCGTGTAGAAGTGGGTCAGGTCGAAGAAGTCGATCCCGCCCGCGGTCTGGCCGCCAACCTTGACGTTCGCGTCCACCCCGGCAAAGGCCGCCGGGACGATCGCCTTGCGGAGGTGGCGGACGGCGTTGGTGGCCGCCTCGCCGCTCGGGTCGCCGTTGACCGGGACCGACACCAGGGCCAGGTTGCCCGCGCGGTTGCTCTGGACGGTGCTCGGACCGAAGGCGTGGTCGGTCTTGAGGTCGGCCTGCAGCCTCGAGATGGCCGCGCTGACCGCCGGGGAGCGGACGTTGCCGTCGACGACGATCTGCGCCGGAGAGGTCAGCCCGCCTGAGAAGTCTCGAGACAGCACCTCGAACCCCTGCTTGGACTGGACGTTGTTCGGGAAGGTGCTGATTCCCGAGAACCCGGTCCTGATGCCGAACAGCGGAATGGCCAGCACGACGAGAATCCCGACGGCGAGCACCAGGCTCACCACCGGCCGGCCCATGACCCGCCGGGCCACCTGGGCCCAGAAGCCGTGGGTGTGCTCGATGTCGGCCTGGCGGCGGCGGAACAGGACCGGGACGCGGAGCGCGTTCACCTTGTCGCCCATGACCGAGAGCAGCGCGGGCAGCAGCGTGAGCGAGGCCGACACCGCGACCAGCACCACGATGATCGCGCCGGCGGCGATGCTCCGGAAGATCGTCGTCGGGTTCAGCAGCATCCCCGCAAGGGCCAGGACCACGGTGATCCCGGAGAAGAACACGGCCCGGTTGGCGGTGGCGCCGGAGGCGGCGATCGCGGCCAGCTTGTCACGGCCGCGGGCGCGTTCCTCCCGGTACCTGGAAACGGTGAACAGCGAGTAGTCGATGCCGACCGCCAGGCCGATCATCGTGACCATGTTGGTGATGAAGAACGACAAATGGAATGCGAGCCCGAGCAGCGAGACCAGCCCCAGCGCCACCACGATGGCCATGATCGCCAGCACGACCGGCACCACCGCGGCGGCCATCGTCCCGAACACCACGATCAGGATGGCCAGCGCGGCGATGATGCCGATGGTCTCGCCCTGACGGAGGTCCTTCTCGGCGATCGTGTTGGAGTCCTTGGCCGAGGTCGCCTCGCCGGTGACCCAGACGTTGAAGCCGGCGGGATGCTGGCCGTGCAACGTACGGTCCAACACCTTGGTGATGTTCTTGTTGGCGTCGTCCAGCGACCCGGCCATGGTCACCGGGATCAGCGTGGCGTGTTTGTCGGTCGAGAAGTACCGGCCACCGGCGGTGTACGGGTCGACCGTCTGCTGCACGATCCCCGGCCCCAGCCCGTCGACCTCGGCCTTGAGCCGCTCGACGTACGCCCTGAACGCAGGGTCGCTCACGGTGCTGGTCTGCGACCGGACGATCACGACCTCGTTGGACCTCTGGGGCCCGGTCAGCCGCTGCGACAGCAGGGTCTGGGCCTGCTTGGAGTCGGGGTTGTTGGTGAAGTCGGCGCGGGTGGTCAGAGCGCCGCTCAGGTATCTCCCGGTCAGCACCCCACCGACCAGGAACAGCACGACCCACACGGCGATCACCGTGAACCGGCGTCTCGCGCTCCAGAGCGCGACGTCCTGCGGAGAGAACCTCATGTCTTCCTCTCAAAGCTTCTATGCGTCGTGGTGGCGCTTCTGGCTTCCGGTGGTCGAGCGGTCGCATTCATACCGACCGGTTGGTATGTCCTGAACGATTGAGATACCGCCCGCTGGTCCGTGTGGTCCCCCCTTGCGCCCGCCGTCTAGGTGGTCGGCTTCAGCAGCTCGAGCAGCAGATCGAGGCAGCGCGCCGTGCGTGCGCGGAACTCGCCATGAAAGTCCTCGTGGCGGGCGGTGATCACGCACTGCTGCTCAGCGCCGAGGAAGGTTGCGATCATCAGCTCGGCCGCCTGGTGCGCGCCGACATCGGTGCGAATATCGCCTTGGAGCTGGGCGCGGGCGACGAGGTCGGCGGCGCTGTCGATCCACGCTTCGCAGATCTTTGCGATCTGCGGTGCCAGCTCAGCCTCCTCGGACAGCTCAGCGCACAGCCGCTGCATGCTCTGCGCCTGGCCCTGATGCTGGTCCTTGAGATCCGCGGCCGCCCGAACCGCCGCGCGCAGCTGGTCGACCGCACGGTCGAACCCAGCCGACGCCGTCAGGACCATCCTGGTCTCCTCCGCCTGCCGGACGCGCACGACCTCGAGCGCCAGCGACTCCTTGGAGGGGAAGTGGTGGTAGAAGGCCCCCTTGGTGATCCCAGCGACACGGATCAGGTCGCTCAGGGACGTGCCGGCGTACCCGTGGGTGAGGAACTGGTCGCTGGCGACAGCCAGGATGTGCTGGCGGGTGGCCGAGCCTCGTTCGGTGGCGCGTGCCGTGCGGATCGCCGCGTCCTCGTGCGTCCTGAGCGTCATGATCGCAGCACAATACCGACCGGTTGGTCTGTTCGTCAAGAGCATTGGCTCAGAAGTCACGGCGCCCATTGAAGTGGGCGGCCACCTCGGGTCGGGTCAGCTGGTACAGCGCAACGCGGTGGCCGTCCGGGGTCCGTAACGAGCAGCACGGTCCGTGGGGGATCTCGAACCCGGCCTGCCGCTCCCAGCCGCGGGTCTCCAACTGGGCAATCGCGGCATCCAGGTTGGCCACCCGGTAGACCAGGATCGGGCGCTCTCCCTCGAGGTGATCGGCGAGCAAGACCAGCGGTGGGCCCTTGGTGAGCTCGATCGCGGCGACTCTCGTCCCCATCGCCTCGATGGCGAAGACCACGTGGCCGCCGAGGACCTCGGTGAAGTACGCCAGGTCCGCGGCCACGTCGCGACTGGGCATGTAGAGGAAGTCGAGCTGCTCGAAGGGTGCCGGCTGGTCGGTCACGTCGAACCCGCGATCGTGAGCACCGCACGCGTCCATGGAGATCGGTCGAAGCGTACAACCGGCGGCGACACTCCAGGTGCCGGGCACCGGAGTCAGAGCGGGAGGCCGGCCTCCAGGTAGCCGATGGCCGACTCGATCGACTGGAAGACGGTGGAGTAGTCCTCGGGAGGCCCCTTCGCCCAATCGAGGGTCGCGGCCATCGCCACCCCGATCACGGCGCCGGCGAAGGCGCGGACCGCGGGGTCGTCGGGGCTGCGCCCGACCCGCTCGGAGACCGCATCGGCGATCACCCGGATGGTGCGCGTGTAGTCGTCGAGCATCGCGCCGCGCAGCTCGGGGACCTCGAGCATCAGCCGGTGCCGCTCCCGCTCCTGCTCCATCTCCTCCGGGGTGAGCGTGGAGTAGACCTCCTTGATGGCGTTCCGCATGGCCGCCAGCGGGGGCAGCTCGGGCGGCTGCGCCGCGAAGGCCTCGACCGCGCGCGGGTCGTAGTCGTCCTGGAGGATCACGTCCTCCTTGGTGCGGAAGTAACGAAAGAAGGTGCTCTGCGAGACGTCGGCGGCCTCGGCGATCTGATCGACCGTCGTGGCCGCGAACCCCTGTTCCTTGAACAGCCGCATCGCGTGCTGACGAATCGCCGCCCGGGTGCGGGCCTTCTTCCGTTCCCGCAGGCCGGGCCGCGATCCGCCGATCTCACGCGTGGATTTCATGCTCCGATTCTGCCCGAGCGTCGAGCGGCGGAACAACGGGCTCCGGCCTGGCCGGGAGCAGCAGCACGGCCAGCACCACCCCGACCGCCATGACGATCCCGCAGACCACCAGCATCGCGTCCATGCCATGGACGAACGCGTCGCGCACCAGGTCGAGCAGGGGCGCGGAGCCGAGGCGATCGGCCGTCGCGACCCCCGCCGAAACGCTCTCGCGGACGGTCGCGGCCACCTGAGGGGGCACGCCGCCGAGGTCCAGCCCGCCGCGGTACGACGAGTTGAGGACCGTGCCGAGCACCGCGACGCCGATCACGCTTCCCACCTGGCGGCACGCCTGGATGAGGCCCGAGCCGACCCCGCTGCGGTCGGTCGATAGCGCGCCGAGCGCGGCGTCCATGGCCGCCGGCAGCCCGATTCCGACCCCGGCGCCGGCCACCGCCATCCACGCCGCCGCCAGCCCGTAGCCGCTCGAGGCGTCGGTGGTGGCGCCCGCGAACAGCCCGGCGGCCATGAGCGTCAGGCCCGAGGCGACCGTGACCTTCGCGCCGGCGCGCCGGGCGATCCGGTCGCCGAGCCGTGAGCCGACCAGCAGGCCCCCGATCACCGGCAGCAGACGCAGGCCGCTGCCGAGCGCGTCGGAGCCCTCGATCGCCTGGAAGTACTGCGGCATGGCGAACAGCAACCCGAACAGCGAGAACGAGATCACGGTCGCGAGGATCGCTCCCCATGTGAAGCCGCGTGAGCGGAACAGCTCGAGGTCGACCAGCGGCTGCCCGTCCGGCCGCCTGCCCGCCGCGCGCTGCCGGAGCGCGAACAGGGCCAGCACCACCGCGCCGCCGGCGAGCGCCGCCAGGGCGAGCGGGTCGCCCCAGCCCTTCTCGCCGGCCTCGATGAAGCCGTAGGTCATCCCGGCCAGGCCGAGGCTGGAGGTGATCGCGCCGAGAACGTCGAGGCGCTGCGCGTGCGGGTTGCGCGACTCGGGCACCAGGGCGGCCACCGCCACCAGCCCGAGGACGACCACCGGGAGGTTGATCAGGAACACCGACCCCCACCAGAACCGGTCGAGCAGCCAGCCGCCGACGATCGGTCCGATCGGGAAGCTGGCGGCGCTGGCGGTCACCCAGATCCCCAGCGCCCGCGCCCGCTCGCGCGGTTCGAACAGCACCGGCAGCACGGCCATGGAGAGTGGCATGAGGAACGCGGCGCTGAGGCCGAGCGCCGCCCTGGCGGCGATCAGCTCGCCGGCCGAGCCGGCGTAGGCGCAGGCCGCCGAGGAGATGCCGAACACCGCCAGCGCGCCAAGCAGCAGCTTCTTGCGGCCGAACCGGTCGCCGAGCAGGCCGGCCGGCAGCAGCGCGGCGGCCAGGACGAGGAGGTAGGCGTCGATGAACCACTGGAGCTGGCCGGTCGATGCGTGGAGCCTGGTCGCCAGCGTCGGCAGCGCGACGCTCAGCACCGTCCCGTCCAGGCCGACGACCAGAAGGCTGAGGGCGAGCGCGCCGAGCGCCCACCACCTGCGAGAGCCGAGAGCATTCATGACAGTTACAACCTTTCAAGAGTAGCTTGTGATTGAAAGTAGCTCTCAAAATCTAGCGACTGTCAAGAGATGGGTGAGGGCGGGGCGAAGTCGCCGTTGCCGCGCCGCGGAAGGTCGTGGTCGCGACGCGGGGCTGTGGTCGCCGTAGTGCCGCCGCATAACGTCTCAGGTGCATGGCAGGCTGGTGTCAGGGCCGCGCCAGCGGCGGCGGGCCACGCCAGCACGATGTGACGGCCATGTCAGTGGCCGGGTTCACAATGCCGCGATACCAACGACGACAGGAGCTTCGATGAGCGACGCAATCCAGGCCGAGGGTCTGGTCAAGCGCTTTGGCGAGACGGTGGCGCTCGCCGGCGTGGACCTTTCGGCGCGCACCGGCACGGTGCTCGCCGTCCTCGGCCCGAATGGCGCCGGCAAGACCACCGCCGTGCGCATCCTCGCGACCCTGCTGCAACCCGACGAGGGTCGCGCGACCGTCGCCGGCTTCGACGTGGTGCGACAGGCGCACCAGGTCCGGCGGCTGATCGCCCTCACAGGCCAGTACGCGGCGGTCGACGAGACGCTGACCGGGGTCGAGAACCTCATGTTGATCGGCCGGCTGCTCGGCCAGTCGCGGCAGGCGTCCCGCCGGCGCGCCGAGGAGCTGCTCGACGAGTTCGCGCTCGCGGACGCCGGCGGCCGGGCGGCCAAGACCTACTCTGGCGGCATGCGCCGCCGGCTCGACCTCGCCGCCAGCCTGGTCGGCAACCCCCAGATCGTCTACCTGGACGAGCCGACCACCGGCCTCGACCCGAGGGGCCGGAGCGACCTCTGGCGGGTGGTGCGCAACCTGGTCGGCGGCGGCGCGACCGTGCTGCTGACAACGCAGTACATGGAGGAGGCCGACCAGCTCGCCGACGACATCGTGGTGATCGACCGCGGCCAGGTCGCCGCCACCGGCACCCCCGACCAGCTCAAGGCCAAGGTCGGCGGCCAGATCCTGGTCGTCAGCCCGGTCGAGGAGTCCGACCTCGGCACGGTGGCCGGCGTGGTCGCCGAGCTGTCGCGCCAGACGCCGGAGCTGTCGCAGGGCGCGGTCTCGCTCCCGGTCAACGACCCGGCACTGCCACCGGCGATCCTCCAGCGACTGACCGACGCCGGCGTCGCGCTGGCCGAGCTGAGCCTGCGCAAGCCGAGCCTCGACGAGGTCTTCTTCACCCTTACCGGCCACCGGACCACCGAGGTGGAGCCCGGTGACGAGGACGATTCCGATCGGAGCGCAGCATGACCACCATGGCCCAGGCACCGGGCGCCGGCATTGCGGCGCCGCCGACGGCGATCGGTCCCCTGACCGCGATCCGCCACGCCGTGACCCTGGCTTGGCGGAGCCTCGTCCAGATCAAGCACAACCCGCTGGAGCTGCTCGACCTCAGCCTTCAGCCGCTGATGTTCGTGCTGCTGTTCGCCTACGTGTTCGGCGGCGCCCTGTCGGGCTCTCCCAAGGAGTTCCTCCAGTTCGGGCTGGCCGGGATCATCGTTCAGAACGCCCTGTTCCTGACCATGAACACGGCGGTCGCGCTGAACACCGACATCACCAAGGGCGTGTTCGACCGCTTCCGGAGCCTGCCGATCGCCCGCTCGGCGCCGCTCGCCGGCCGCATCTCGGCGGACGTGCTCAGGCAGGCGTGGTCGGTCGGGATCCTGCTCGGGGTCGGCTCGATCCTCGGCTTCCGGGTCCACACCGGCTTCGCCAGCGCGGTCGGGGCCATCGTGCTGCTGATCGGGTTCACGCTCGCGTTCTCGTGGATGCCGGTGCTGATCGGCATGCTGGTGAGCGAGCCCGAGAAGGTTCAGGTGTTCGGGTTCACCGTGCTGTTCCCGCTGACCTTCGCCAGCAGCGCGTTCGTGCCGACCTCGACCATGCCCGGCTGGATGCAGGCGTGGGTCAAGGTCAACCCGGTCACACTGCTGACCGACTCGCTGCGGGGGCTGCTGGTGAGCGGCCCGGTGGCGCGGCCGCTGTTCGGGGCGCTCGCCTGGGCGGTCGGGATCATGCTGGTGTTCGCCCCGCTGGCCCTGCGGGCGTACCGGCGGAGGAACTGACCTCGGCCATCAGCGCCTCCACCAGGTCCTCGCGCCGCCAAGCGGTCCCGCGCTCGTAGGCAAGGCCGAAGCCCTCGTCGCCGAGCGCGGCCCGCGCGGAGGTGCGGACCCGCAGCACGTCCGGGTCGGCCTCGTCGCCGACCCCGCGCAGCGCCGCCGCCTGACCGAGCAGGTACGCGGAGCGCTCGGCGTCGCCCGCGGCCAGCGCGACCGCAGCCAGCAGCTCGACGGCGCGGGACATCACCGGGCGGTCCCTGGTCCTGACGGCCGCCTCCAGCGCCTGCTGGTACCAGTCGTGCGCCTCGTCGAGCTCGCGGGACTCGACGGCGGCGTGGCCGCGGGAGGTGAGCAGCAGCGCGTAGAACTGGTCGAAGGGCGGCCAGCCGCCTTCGAAGGCCTGGCACCCGGCGTCCGCGATGGCGCGGGCCTCGTCGAGCCTGCCCTCCCAGCGCGCGATGTTGCTGCGGGTGAGCAACAGGTAGACCCGCTGCTCCTCGCTGCCGATCGCCTCGGCGATGCGGTCGGCCGCGGCCAGCTCGCGGTGGGCCGCGTCGAGATCGCCCGCCCTCGCGTGCGCGAGCGCCAGCCGGATCTTGATCTGGCCGATGTCCTCGCGGCCGCCGATGTTGGCGAGCACCCGCTCGGCCTCCTTCAGCGCGCCGACGACGTCGCGCTCGTCGCCCCGCATGGCGCCCAGCTCGACGCGGGCGAACAGCGTCTGGCCGATCCCCCAGCGCTCGCCTAGCTGGCTGAACCGCTCCAGCGCGAGGTCGAGCTGCCGCTGCGCCTCACCGGCCTCGCCGAGGTTGATGAGTAGCTGGGCGACGATCAGCGGCACCAGCGCGCGCACCCACGGGTCGGGGTGGTTTCGCTGGGCCCTGGCCCAGGTGAGGCCGCCCACGTCGTCGCCGCGCAGGATCGCGGCCAGCACGGGCAGCAGCACGAGCGAGGGATGCGCCAGGTTGGGATCGTCTTGAGGCAGGTCGGCCACCAGGCCGGAGGCCCGCTCCATGGAGGCGAGGGCGCGCTGGATCCCGGCGCCGCCGGAGATCGTCACCAGCGCCGACATGACCAGGACTCTGGCCAGCAGCACCTTGGGCGGCGAACCGGGCAGCGCCAGCGCCCGGGCCGACAGCTCCGAGCCCTCGGCGCGGGCGCTTCGCAGGAACCAGTACCAGTCGAGGGCCGCGACCAGCCGCAGCGCCAGCACGGCGTCACCCTGGTCGATCGCCCAGTGCACGGCCGCTCGCAGGTTCTCCTGCTCCGCCGACAGGCGCTCGAGCCAGACCAGCTGGTCGGCCTGGCGCAGGTGGGGCTCGGCCTCCTCGGCCAGGCCCACGAAGTAATCGGCGTGCGCCCGACGCAGCGCCTCGTCCTCGCCGGCCTCGCGCCGCCGCTCCTCGCCGTACGCCCTGACCGTCTCGAGCATCCAGTAGCGCTCCTCGGCGCCGCACTCGTCGACAACCACGAGCGACTTCTCGACCAGCGCCGCCAGGAGATAGATGACCTCGTCGCGCGGGAGCCCGCCGACTGCGGGGTCGGCGCAGACGCGCTCGGCCGCGTCCAGGGTCGCGCCGCCCGGGAACACCGCCAGCCGCCGGAGGAGCATGCGCTCGGCGTCGCTCAGCAGGTCCCAGCTCCAGTCGACCACCGCGCGCAAGGTCTGGTGCCGGGGCAGGGCGGCGCGGCTGCCGCCCGCGAGCAGGCGGAACCGGTCGTCGAGCCGGGCGGCGATCTGGTCGGGGGAGAGCGACCGGAGCCGCGCGGCGGCCAGCTCGATCGCCAGCGGGATGCCGTCGAGCGCCCGGCAGATGCGCAGGACCGGCCCGACGGTGGCGTCGTCGACCGCGAATCCGGGCCGTCCCGCGGCGGCGCGGTCG
Source organism: Actinomycetota bacterium (assembly GCA_040414855.1). Taxonomy (GTDB): domain Bacteria; phylum Actinomycetota; class CALGFH01; order CALGFH01; family CALGFH01; genus DASVXQ01. The sequence continues at coordinate 28,829 of JBEDUQ010000081.1, read as the reverse complement.
GCGAACAGCCGAACGGCCGGATAGCGGAGCGCCTCGGCCGGGGTCTTGGTGGCATCCTCGTCCGGCATCGCGAGGGGGCCAACCGGGTGCAGCGCCTCGCCGGTGATGCCGAGCGGCTCGCGGCTGGTGGTGAGCACCCGCAGGTTCGGGCAGCGCGCGAGCAGCGCGTCGGCGAAGTCCGCCGCGGCGGCGACCAGGTGCTCGCAGTTGTCGAGCACCAGCAGCAGGCGCTTGTCGCCGATCGCCTGAACGATCCGCTCCATCGGCGGCACCGCGCCGCTGCCGCGCCGGGCGAGCAGGCCCACCTCCCTGGCGCCGAGCAGCGACAGGACCGCGCGGGGCAGGTCGAGCGGATCGACGACCGGCGCCAGCTCGACCATCCAGACGCCGTCGGGCATCCGGTCGAGCATGCGACCGCCCGCCTCGGCGGCCAGCCTGGTCTTGCCCGCCCCTCCCGGTCCCGTGAGCGTGACCAGCCGCCAGGAGGCGAGCAGGTCCTCGATCCGCGCGATGTCGTTCGCGCGCCCGACGAAGCTGGTGATCTGCGCCCGCAGGTTCGTCCGCACCGCCGCCTCCGCCGCCGGCGGCGCCTCGGCGGCGGGCGGGACGCTGGCGGATGCGGTCTCGCCAGGTGCCACCTCGGCGGCGGGAGGGGTCTCGCGAGGTGGCGACTCGGTGGATGCCGCGCGGGGCGGAGCGGCGGCGGGTCCCTGTGTCAGGTTGCCGCGGAGGACGGCGAGGTGGATGGCGCGGACCTCTTCGGAGGGGTCGATGCCGAGCTCGTCGGCGAGGCGGTGGCGGAGGCGCTCGTAGGCGGTCAGCGCTTCCGCCTGACGGTGGGACATCGACAGGGCGCGCATGAGCTGGCCGTGCGGGCGCTCGCGCAGCGGGTGCGCCACGGCCAGCTCGTCGAGCTCCGCGACCAGCGCGTCGCTCGGGCCGGTCGCCAGCTCGGCGTCGATCCGGTCCTCGGTGGCGCCGAGGCGCAGCTCCTCGAGCCGGGCGATGGCGGCGCCGGCGAAGCGCGCGTCGGCGGCGTCGGCGAGCGCCGGCCCGCGCCACAGCCCCAGGGCTTCGCGCAGCAGGTCGCGCGCGGCCATCGGGTCCTCGCCCAGGCGCTCGCGCCCGGCCAGCACCAGCCGCTCGAACCGAACCGCGTCGACCGCCTCGGGTTCGAGCGCGAGGCGGTAGCCGGCCGCGTGCGACTCGACCACGTCGGGGAGCAGGCGCCGCAGCCGCGAGACCAGCGACTGGAGCGCGTTGGTGGCTGCCGCCGGCGGTTGGCCGTCCCAGACCGCGTCGACCAGCTGGCCGGCGAGCACGACCCGGTCGGGGTCGAGCGCGAGCCGGATCAGCAGCGTCCGCAGCCTCGGCCCGACCACGGCGACGGGCTCGCCGAAGCCGACCCGCAATTCGAGCGGGCCGAGAATGCCGACTCGGAGATCGCTGGCCATGCCAGCCATTCTGCATGTCCCGGCGCCCCAGTGCGCCCGGGTATCCACAGCCACGAGCCGAGACGGTGCCGGCGCACCGGGACCCCTCCTCTTGCCGAGTCGTGAGGGGAGCAGCATTGTTTGAGGGGTGGGGGGCGATCGTGCGGTATCCCACGACGAAGGCAAGGGAGCCATTGGCACCGTTCCAGGTCGAGGTCCAGCCAGAGGAGGTCGGCTTCGACGCCACGCGCTTGGCGCGGCTGGACCGTCATTTCGCCCGCTACGTCGACGACGGCCTGCTGCCGGGCTGGCTGCTCGTGGTCAGCCGCGACGACAGGATCGTCCACCTCAGCACCTACGGCGGCCGTGACCTCGAGACGGACCTGCCGGTCGAGCTGGACACGCGGTTCCGCATCTTCTCGATGACCAAGCCGATCACCTCGGTGGCGGCGATGATGCTCTACGAGCAAGGCGCGTTTCAGCTCAAGGACCCGGTCTCGAAGTTCATCCCCTCCTTCGAGCACATGCGGGTCTACCGCTCGGGCTCGGCGCTCGCCCCTGACACGCTGCCGGCGACCGAGCCGGTGCGCATCTGGCACCTGCTCACCCACACCTCGGGCCTGACCTACGGCTGGCACCACGCGAGCCCGGTCGACGCTATGTACCGCGCCGCCGGCTTCGAGTGGACCACCCCGGCGGGCATGGACCTCGCCGCCTGCTGCGACGTCTGGGCCGGCATCCCGCTGCTCTTCCAGCCGGGATCCGAATGGAACTATTCGGTCTCGACCGACGTGCTCGGTCGGGTCGTCGAGGTGGCCTCAGGCCAGTCGCTCGACCGGTTCTTCGCCGAGCGGATCTTCGAGCCGCTGGGCATGACCGACACCGCCTTCTGGATCGGCGACGACGACGCCAAGAACCTGGCCGCGCTGTACGTGCCCACCCCCGGCACGCGCAAGGCGATGCGCTACGACACGCTGGGCGACGCCGCGCTCCGGCCGCCCGACGCGCATTTCGGCGGCCACGGGCTGATCTCGACCGCCGCGGACTACCACCGCTTCACCCGCATGCTGCTCGGCGACGGCGAGCTGGAGGGCGCCCGGCTGCTCGGCACCCGCACGCTGCGCTACATGACCAGGAACCACCTGCCTGGCGGCGTCGACCTGGAGAAGTTCGGGCGGCCGCTGTTCTCGGAGACGACCTTCGACGGGGTCGGCTTCGGCCTCGGCTTCTCGGTGGTGATCGACCCGGTCGCCTACAAGGTCCCGGCAAGCCTCGGCGAGTTCGCCTGGGGCGGCGCGGCCAGCACCGCCTTCTGGGTCGACCCGGTGGAGCGGATCACCGTGATCTTCCTCACCCAGCTGATGCCGAGCTCGACGCACCCCCTGCGCCAGGAGCTCCGCCAGCTCGTCTACCAGGCGCTGGTGGACGCCCCACCTGCTTGACCCGCGCCCGCATGCCGCTAGAGTGACCTGCGAGTCGTTCGTGTCGCGTTCGCGAATAAGGGGGGCATGGTGCACATTCAGGTTATTCAGGGGCAGGCGGTGAATCCCGACGCCATCTCCGCGGAGATGGACCGTTGGCAGGCCGAGCTGAAGCCCGGCGCCCAGGGCTGGCTCGGCTCCACCTCGGGGATCACCGACGACGGCGACTTCATCGCGGTGGTGCGCTTCGACTCGGAGGAGTCGGCCCGCCGCAACAGCGAGCGTCCGGAGCAGGGAGCCTGGTGGGACCGGGCCAAGAACCACCTGCGCGACGTGGACTTCCACAACTCGTCGCGGGTCCACACCTACAAGGAGGGCGGCTCCGACGACGCCGGCTTCGTCCAGATCATCCAGGGCCACACCGACGACATGGAACGCCTCGCCGAGCTCGGCCGCAATGAAGAGAAGACGATGATGGAGCAGGCGCCGCACATCCTCGGCTTCACCGTGGTCGAGCACGCCGACAACCCGGGCGACTTTACGCAGACGGTGTACTTCACCAACGAGCCCGAGGCCCGTCGCATGGAGCGCGAGAACCCGGCGGAGCGGGACGAGCGCATGGCCGAGATGATGAGCCTGATGCGCGACCTGCGCTATCTCGACCTCAGGCACCCACGGCTGGAGAGCAAGCGCTAGCCGGCCCGGCCCGGGAGCGAGCACCGACCGGCGGCATCCACCAAACGGCGGATGCCGCCGCCCGAACGGCCGAGCCGCGGAGTCCGCCGAACGGGGCCCGACTCGCAGCCGAACCGTCGATCCGCCGCTGACCTGCGCTGACGCATCCTGATCACGCATCCACCACGTGATCGAGGAGGCAGCAGCGTGCCGGTCATCGAAGTCGACCAACTGACCAAGCGATATGGCGACAAGCTCGCCGTCGACGGCCTGTCGTTCAGCGTCGAGCGCGGCGAGATCTTCGGGATCCTCGGTCCCAACGGCGCCGGCAAGACCACCACCGTTGAGATCATCGAGGGCCTCCGGACCGCCGACTCGGGCACCGTGTCGGTGCTCGGCATGAACCCGGTCCGGGACCGCGCCCGGCTGCGGCAGCGGGTCGGCGCGCAGCTCCAGGAGAGCCAGCTCCCCGAGCGGATGAAGGTCTGGGAGGCGCTCGACCTCTACGCCTCCCTCTACGAGCACCCCGCCGACTGGGAGGCGCTGCTCGCCGACCTCGGCCTGGAGGGAAAGCGTGACAGCCGCTTCGGGAAACTCTCCGGCGGCCAGAAGCAGCGGCTCTCGATCGCGCTCGCCCTGGTCGGCAACCCCGAGATCGCGGTCCTCGACGAGCTCACCACCGGGCTCGACCCGCACGCGAGGCGCGACACCTGGCAGCTGATCGAGGAGATCAGGGACCGGGGCGTCACGATCCTGCTGGTCACCCACCTGATGGAAGAGGCCGAGCGGCTCTGCGACCGGCTCGCGGTGATCGACGCCGGCCGGCTGGTCGCGATCGACACCCCCGCCGGCCTGGTCTCGCGGGCCGGCAGCGGCCAGCGCATCCGCTTCCGGCCGTCGAAGCCGCTGGCCGACGAGGAGCTCGCCGCGCTGCCCGGGGTCACCGACGTCAGCAGGGCCGGCTCCCACCTCGTGGTGACCGGGACCGGCGACCTGCTCCAGGCGGTCACCTCGCTGCTGGCGCGCAACCAGGTCGTCGCCGCCGACCTGCGCCTGGAGCAGGCCAGCCTCGACGACGCCTTCGTCGCCCTCACCGGCCGGGACCTCGAATAGCCCCTCGAATAGGCCCCGGCCGCGACTCACAACCGCGACAACCCACCGAGACCACCCCGCGACCCGCTAGGAGATCGCAGTGAAGTCGAACGGACTTTCGAAACTCGTCGCCATGGAGGCGAGGCTGTTCCTCCGCGACCCGACCGCCCTGTTCTTCGGCGTGCTGTTCCCACCGCTGCTGCTGGCGATACTGGGGAGCATCCCCGGCTTCCGCGAGCCCAGCAAGGACCTCGGCGGCCTGCGCGTGATCGACGTCTACGTCCCGATCGTGATGGCCTTCGTGCTGGCGATGCTGGCGCTGAGCCTGGTCCCGACCGTCCTGGCGACCTACCGCGAGCGGGGCGTCCTGCGGCGGCTGGCGACCACGCCGCTGCCGCCGGGGCGGCTGCTGCTGGCGCAGATGGTGACCAGCGTGACCACCGCGCTGCTCACCATGATCCTGGTGATCGCGGTCGGCGCCCTGGCCTTCGGGGTCCCGATGCCGAAGCAGGTCGTCGGCTTCCTGCTGGCGCTGGTGCTCGGCTCCGCCTCGGTGTTCGCGATCGGCCTCGTGCTCGCGGCGGTCGCGCCGACCGGCCGCGCCGCCTCCGGGCTCGGCTCGGTGCTGTTCTTCCCCATGGTGTTCTTTGCCGGACTCTACGTGCCACGCGAGGTCATGCCCGACGTGCTGCGCCGTATCGGCGACTTCACCCCACTTGGCGCTACTGTGCAGTCATTGCAGGACGCCACGAATGGCGCCTGGCCATCGGGGCTGCACTTGGCGGTGATGGCGGCGGTGACGGTCGTGGCCGGCCTGGCCGCCGCCAGGCTCTTCAGGTGGGAGTGATGATCCATGCGGGCGCGCGGCCGCGCCCGCTGGGATCGGGCGAGAGCCGACGTGGCGGATGGGAGCGGCACGAGATGGCTGAGGGGATCGGGGCCGAGGCCGGCAGATGGAAGCGGCCGGAGACGGCTGAGCGGATCGGGCCCTGGGCCGGCAGGTGGGAGCGGCGGTTCGAGTGGATCTTCGAGGCGGCGCCCTACATCACGCTGGCCGGCTCGTCGGCCCTGACCCTCCTCCAGGTGGCCCAGACCTGGGCGTACCGCGCCGGCACGATCGGGATCGCGGCGGCCGCCGCGGTCTGGGTGCTGCTGACCTTCAGCCTGCGCTCGCCGGCCTGGCGCGCCCGCCCCGCCGCCATGCTGGCCTACATGGTCGGGTTGCTGGCCTTCGCCGCCGTCCTCCAGCACCGCTCGTTCTTCTTCATCCTCTTCACGATCGTGGGCTTCGTCCAGCCGTTCTGGTTGCTCCCGACCGTGGCGGCCTTCGGGATCGTGGCGCTCACCTCGCTGACGGTCTACACCGCCTCGGGCGGCTTTCCTGAGCCGACCGTCGAGGCCTGGGCGCTCTGGATCTTCCTGATCCTCCTTCAGACGAGCCTGACCGGCTTCTTCAGCTTCATCGGCACGAAGATCTCCAGGGAGCATCAGGAGCGCCAGAAGCTGGTCGCCGAGCTCGAGGCCGCGCTCCAGGAGAACGCGGGGCTGCACGCCCAGCTGCTGACCCAGGCGCGCGAGGCCGGGGTGCTCGACGAACGGCAGCGGATGGCGCGTGAGATCCACGACACACTCGCGCAGGGGCTGGCCGGGATCATCACCCAGCTCGAAGCCGCCGAACGCGTCCGCGAGCAACCGGACCAGCTCGAGCGCCACGTCGAGCTGGCGCGCACGCTGGCCAGGGACAGCCTCACCGAGGCGAGGCGGTCGGTGCAGGCGCTGCAGCCGGTGCCGCTCGAGGACGCGAAGCTCCCCGACGCCATCGCCGAGATGGCCGAGCGCTGGTCGCGGACCTCGTCGGTGCCGCTCAGCTTCGAGACCACCGGCGAGCCCAAGCCGATGCTCGCCGAGGTGGAGGCGACCCTGTTCCGGGTCGCGCAGGAGGCGCTCACCAACGTCGGCAAGCACGCCATGGCCTCCAAGGTCGGGCTCACGCTCTCGTACATGGACACGGAGGTGCTGCTGGACGTTCGCGATGACGGCGTCGGCTTCACGCCCGCGCCCGCGGGCGGCAACGGCAACGCCGGCGGGCCCGGAGGCGACGGGGCCGGCGACGGCCACGGGTTCGGCCTGAACGGGATGGCGCAGCGCCTGCGGCGGATCGCCGGCAAGCTCGAGATCGAGAGCGCGCCCGGCGAGGGCACCGCCATCAACGCCAGCGTCCCCGCGATCCCCGCGGAGGGCTCACGGTGAGCGCCGCGAGCCGGCCGATCCGGCTGCTGATCGTCGACGACCACCCGATCGTCCGCGACGGGCTGCGCGGCGCGTTCACCGGCGACCCGGACTTCGAGGTGGTCGGCGAGGCCGGCAACGGCGTCGAGGCGCTGGCCATGGTCGAGCGGGTCGGCGTCGACGTGGTACTGATGGACCTGCGCATGCCGGAGATGGGCGGGGTCGAGGCGATCGACCGCCTGCACCGCACCGCCCCGTCGGTCCGGGTGCTGGTGCTGACGACCTTCGACACCGACAAGGACGTGCTGCCGGCGATCGAGGCGGGCGCGACCGGGTACCTGCTGAAGGACGCGCCTCGCGAGGAGCTGGTGCGCGCGGTCCACGCCGCCCACCGGGGCGAGTCGGTGCTGTCGCCGGCGGTGGCCAGCCGGCTGATGGGCCAGGTCCGGCGGCCCGCCCAGGAGTCGCTGAGCAAGCGCGAGCTGGACGTGCTGCGGCTGATCGCCGACGGCGCCACCAACCGCGAGGCCGCCGCCAAGCTGTTCGTCAGCGAGGCGACCATCAAGACCCACCTGCTGCACATCTACGACAAGCTCGGGGTCCGCGACCGCGCCGGCGCGGTCGGCGAGGCCTACAAGCGCCGCATGCTCAGCTGAGCGGCGGCGCGGCCGGCGCCAGGGCCCCGGGCACCCCGGCCCCGAGCGGCGAGGAGGTTCGCATGGAGGTCAAGGAGCTCGGCCACATCGTCCTGTACGTGCGGGACGCGGAGCGCTCGTCGAGGTTCTATCGCGAGGTGCTCGGCTGGCGGCAGATCCTTCCCGACCCGTCCGACGGCGCGCGCATGCCGATCGCGATGTTCTCCTCACCGTCCGGACGCACCCACCACGAGCTGCTGCTCATCGAGGTCGGGGAGGACGCCGCCGCCCAGCCCCAGGGCAGGCACGTCGGCCTGTACCACTTCGGTCTCAAGGTCGGCGAGAGCGACGACGAGCTGCGAGAGGCGCTCGCGGCGCTCCAGAAGGCGGGCGCCACCGTGCTCGGCGCGAGTGACCACACGGTCACCCACAGCCTCTACATCGCCGATCCCGACGGCAACGAGATCGAGCTGTACGTGGACATGCCCGGCGTGGACTGGCGCAGCGACCCGTCCCTGATCGCGGCCCCGGTCAAGCCACTGCGCCTGTGACCGCCTGAGATCAGTGGCCGGGGTCGCGGCGTTTGCCCGATCCCTGGATGCGCTCTCTGAGCTGGTCGAGTCGCTTGCGGTTCTCCGGCTTCTGGAGCTGTTGCTTGGCCCGCTCGGCCAGCTCCCGTCCCTTGGGGCTGCGGGCGAGCTCCGTGAGTCGATCTTTGAAGGATGGCATTCGCCACCGTCCCTTTCCCTCGGCTGCTGGTCCGGCTGTCGTCGAGGTACCCGTCCAGGGCCGCCACAACCCTAGCGGGAGCCCCGGTCAAGCCGAGGTAAAGCCGGCAAACCCGCTGGTCAGGGCGCCGCAGCATACTGGAAGCACCAGGCATCGCCAGTTACCATCCCGGGGTCTGCCACCGCCGGGCGATCTCCGCCGCGCGACGCACGCAACGCACGCAACGCTCCAAGCGCGTACGAGGGGGGTCGCGGGTGGAAGGCTTCATGGCCGGGCTGGCCCGGACGATGATCCGGTTCCGCTACCTGGTGATCGCGCTGTGGATCGTCGCCGCGATCCTCACCATCGGGCTCTTCGCGTCGCTCTCGAGCGTCGTCAACAGCGACAACAGCTCGTTCCTGCCGTCGAGCGCTCCGAGCCAGCAGGCGGCAACGCTGGCCTCGCCGTTCCTGCCTCCCTCAGACTCCAGCGCGAACATGGTGGCGACCACCAGCTCCGGGAGCCTGACATCGGCCGACAGCTCGGCGATCAGCTCGCTGGAGTCCAGGCTGGCCACGCTGGACCACGTCGTCTCGGTCCACGACCAGGGGCCGTCGCCCGACGGCCGCGCGACCAAGGCGCTGCTGATCGTCGACGTGCAGCCTTCCAGCTCCGACGCGAAGCCGACGGTGGACGCGATGCGGGCGACCGCCGCCACGGCCGGGCTGCCCGCCGGCCTCACCGTCCATTTCACCGGGACGCTGCCGAGCGCGGTCGACAACCAGAGCGCCCAGGCCAGCGCCGAGCGCCGCACCGAGATCTTCTCGAACCTGGTGATCCTGGTGATGCTGGTACTGGTCTACCGGACCGCGCTGGCGCCGCTGGTCACGCTGGTCCCGGCCGTGCTCTCGCTCCAGATCGCCGAGCGCGTGGTCGCCGAGGCCGCCTCCGCCGGGCTCAAGGTGTCGAGCGTGACCCAGATCATGCTCACGGTGCTGGTGCTCGGCGCCGGGACGGACTACGGGCTGTTCCTGATCCTGCGGGTGCGCGAGGAGATGGGCCGTGGCGCCAGCATGCACCAGGCGATCGAGCTCGCGGCCAGGCGGGTGGGGGAGTCGATCACCTTCTCGGGCGGCACGGTGATCGTTGCGCTGCTGACACTGCTGCTGGCCTCGTTCGGGCTCTACTCGGGGCTGGGGCCGGCGCTCGCGATCGGCATCGCGATCATGCTGCTGGCGGCGCTGACCCTGCTGCCGGCGCTGCTCGCGGTGTTCGGCGCGGCGGTGTTCTGGCCGCGCGGGGTGCCGGCCGAGGCGCGCGAGGGTGTCTGGGTGCGGATCGCCGAGTCGGTGGTCAGCCGGCCGACCGCGACGCTGGTCGCCGGGGTGGTGATCTTCGGCGGGCTCGCCTTCGCCGCCACCGGCTACCAGTCGAGCGGCTTCGGCGGCACCACCACCGGACCGGCGGGCAGCGACTCCGCCGAGGGCACCCAGGCGCTTGACCAGCACTACACCGCCGCCGTCGCCAACCCGACCGTGGTGCTGATGCGGTTCCCCCGCTCGGTCTGGGACGACACCACCGTGGTGCAGTCGGCCGAGCAGCAGCTCGCGGCCAAGCCGGTGTTCAGCTCGGTCAACGGCATGATCGACCCCAACGGGACGGCGATCTCGGCGCAGACGCTGTCGTCGCTGTACAAGCAGCTCGGACCGCCGGGGAACCTGCCGCCGACGCCGACCACCAGCGCGGTGCCGCCGCAGGAGTATCAGACCTACCGGTCGACCGCGCAGTTCGTGAGCCCGGACGGCACCACCGTGCAGTTCTACACGACCCTGGCCGCCGGCGACCCGTCCAGCAAGCCGGCGCTCGACGCGGTCCCCGCCGTGCGCGACGCGGTCAGCGCGGTGGCGGGGAACGTCGGCGCCACCGCCAACGGCGTGACCGGCCTGGCGCCGACCTCCTACGACGTCAGCACCGTCTCCCAGAGCGACCTCAGACATATCGTGCCGGTGGTGCTGGTGCTGATCGGCCTGCTGCTCGGCATTCTGCTCCGGAGCGTGGTCGCGCCCGTCTACCTGGTGATCAGCGTCGGCTTCAGCTACCTGGCCGCGCTCGGCCTGGCGGTGCTGCTGTTCATTCACATCGTCGGCGACCCCGGCGTCGACTTCGTGCTGCCGTTCCTGCTGTTCGTCTTCCTGATGGCGCTGGGGGAGGACTACAACATCCTGGTCATGAGCCGGATCCGCGAGGAGGCCTGGCACGCGCCGCTGCGGCAGGCCGTCGCGCGCGCGGTCCACGCGACCGGCACGCCGGTCACATCGGCCGGGCTGATCCTCGCCGCCACCTTCGGCGTCGCCGGGCTGACCGGGCCGAACGACCAGGTCAAGGAGCTGGGCTCGGCGATCGCGCTGGGCGTGCTGCTGGACACCTTCCTGGTCCGCACGCTGCTGGTCCCCTCCACCGTGGTCCTGCTCGGCCGCTGGAACTGGTGGCCGTCGAGCCTGTCGCGCCGCACCACGCCGCCGACGCTCCCACCCGCGACCCGGCCGACCGCGCCCACCACCAGCGAGCGCGCCTCCCGGCGGCAGCGCTGAGAGCCGAGCATCCCGGCTCCGACGAGCCCGATGTCACAGCTTGGAGGCGGGCACCGTCATCAGGGGCGAAAGGCTGGACACCAGCCGCATCCGAAGAGCTGGAGGACATCCGTGAACCACAACGCTGACAGGCTCGCGCCTGCGGAGGGCCCGGGGACCCGGGCGCCGGCGCGGCGCGCGGGCGCCACCGAGGACCGGGAGCGGCCCGCCTGGGCTTCGCGGGCCGACGACCCCGGCGGCCGGGCGTTCGTCGCCGCCGTGACCGGCGTCGCCGGACTGCTCACCCTCGCCGCCGGGGTCTGGTCGCTGGCCTCGCCGGGCTCCTTCGCCGAGGCGGTCGCGTTCCCCAACGCCGAGCACTTCCTGCACGACCTGGGAGCGTTCCAGATCGGCATCGGTGCCACCCTGCTGCTGGCGCTCGGCTGGAAGGACGGTCCCGCGCTGGCGCTCACCGGCTTCCTGGTCGGCAACAGCATCCACGCCGTCAACCACGCCGTGGACCTCGACCTCGGCGGCCATGCCGCGGACCCGTGGGCGCTCGGGCTGGTCTCGGTGCTGGTCGGCGCCGCGCTGGTGGTGCGGCTGCGCGAGCTGCGCTGGGTGGTCGGCGAGGTCGGTACGGCCACCACGCCGGAGCTGGCCCCGTTCGTCCACCAGAAGACCGCGCTGCTGACCACCTACCGCCGCGACGGCCGGCCGGTCGGCACCCCGCTGAGCATCGCCGTCGACGGCGACCGCGCCTACATCCGCAGCTTCGAGAAGGCCTGGAAGAGCGTGCGGATCCGCAACCACCCCGAGGTCGAGATCGCGCCGTCCACCGCGCGCGGCAGGCCGACCGGCCCGGCGATCCACGCGGTCGCCAGGCGGCTGGAGGGCGAGGAGTCCAGGTACGCCGGACGCCTCATCGCCCGCAAGCACCCCCTGCTCCATCGGATCGTGGTGCCGTTCTCACACCGCGCCGGCCGGCGCAAGTTCGGCAGGACGGTCCATTTCGAACTGGTGCCGCTCGACCGCTGAGCCGGTCAGCCTCGACGCCGCCGCTGCTCAGCGCTGGTAGCTGACCATGATCGTGCCGCGCGCCAGCGTGTGGCCGCTCATCACGAACCAGAGCAGCGTCGGCGTCGAGCCCTCGTCGACCATCTCGAGGGCGTCGGTGTCGAGCGCGTGGACGGTGAAGAAATAGCGGTGCGGGCCGTGGCCCGGGGGCGGCGCGGAGCCGAGGAACTGGGCGATGCCGGCGTCGTTGCGGAGATGGGCCGCGCCCGGGGGCAGCTTGCCGCCGTCGGGCGAGCCGGCGCCGGTGGACAGCTCGGTGACGTCGCCGGGGATGCCGTAGACCGCCCAGTGCCAGAAGCCCGACGGGGTCGGCGCGTCGGGGTCGTACACGGTGACCACGAAGCCGCGGGTCTCCGGCGGGAAGCCCGACCAGGACAGGTGCGGCGACTCGTCGTCGCCACCGGCGCCGAAGATGCCGCTGAGCTGCGCCTGCGGCATGGTTCCGCCGTCGCTGATGTCCTTGCTGGTCACCGTGAAGGACGGGAAGTCCCCCAGCCCTTCGTACGGGTCCTGCTTCTGCGCCATCTCGGCTCCCTTGCTCGGCGGACATTCCATTACTAGAGACTCGAATATCCCACCTGGGATTCCCGCGCGCGAAGTTCGAGGTCGCGGGGCCACGGTCCGCGACCAAGTTGCTCGGGTTGACGACCGGGGCGCTCCTCGCACGGTACGATCCAGTGATGCCCCTCGCCCCGGAGACCCTCATAACCCCCAAGCTGCGCGGGCGGTTGCACCAGATCGCCTTTATCGTCTCGATCCCGGCCGGGATCGCGCTGGTGCTGGCCGGCTGGAGCACCCTGGCCAAGGTGGGGGCGGCCGTCTACGCGGTCAGCCTCGCCGGGCTCTACGGCACCAGCGCCGCGTTCCACCTGGGCCGCTGGTCGGCGGCCGCGCGACGGCGCATGGACCAGGCCGACCACGCGATGATCTACGTGCTGATCGCCGGCAGCTACACGCCGTTCGCGCTGCTCGCGTTCAACCGCACCTTGGGGATGCTGATCGTCGCCGCGGTCTGGACGGTCGCGGCGGGCGGGATCATGGTGGTGATCTTCTGGCACCGGATCCGCATCGTCGGGATCACCCTGTACCTGTCGCTCGGCTGGGTCGCGGTCTTCAGCCTGCCGTGGCTGGCGCACCGGCTCGGCGCGACCAAGCTGGTCCTGCTGGTGGCGGGCGGCATCCTGTACACGGTCGGCGCGGTGATCCTCAACCGCCAGCGCCCCAACCCGTCACCGACCGTGTTCGGCTACCACGAGGTCTGGCACGCCTTCACGGTCGGCGCCGGGCTCTGCCACTACGTGCTCATCTGGCTGCTGGTCACGGGCGGCTGAGCCTCCTCGGAGGCGGCCGCGGTCGCGCGCCGGGCCGGCACCACCGGCGGCAGCATCAGCATCGCCAGCGCCAGCATGGTGAGCGCCGACCACACCACCGCGCCGCCCCAGTCCTCCGCGTTCCAGCCGAGCCCGCCGTCGTGCAGGGCGATGCCGCCGAGGTAGGCGCCCCAGAATGCGACCGGCGCCAGGGCGCAGAAGGACCGCACCCGCCAGCGCGAGGCCGGCACCGGCCGCAGCCCGGCGAGCAGGACCTCGATCGCGATCGCGCCGATCAGGCCGAGCACCGCGAGGCCGCCGTCCTGGAGCCCGGTCATGAGCTGGAGCAGCACGCACTGGACGCCGATGATCAGCAGTGCGCTGCCGGCCGGCGGCCGCCAGCGGCGCAGCAGGAACAGCAGCGGCCCGAACAGGAACACGCTGCTCAGCATGAACCCCGGCACGCCGGCCTGGATCGCGAGCTGGTGGACGTCGTAGTACTGGAACACCGTGAAGTTGTCGGTGAAGAACCGCGCCCGCCCGAGGCTCACGAAGTTGTCGTCGATCGGGTGCAGGTACTGGAACATGAACGCCGCCAGGCTGCCCGCGAGCGTCAGCGACAGCAGCGCCGGCAGCAGCCGCGAGAAGCCCACCCGCCGGCTGGTCTCGGGGTCCGCCCAGGCCGAGCGCAGCGGGGTGGTCACGATCAGGAACGCGCCGGTGAACAGGCCGAGGTGGGTCGGGCTCAGCAACGCGTCGATGTGCCGCTCGATCCCGAAGGCGATGTGCCAGGCCATGTCGCCGGCCCCGGACACCAGGAAGATCGCCAGCCCGGCCAGGCCGAGGCCGTAGCCGGCCGGGACCGCCTGGAGCCAGGAGCCGCCCGGGCGCCTGCGGGTCCACACCGACCAGCACATCCACGCGGCGGTGGCGGCGAAGCCGGAGTAGAAGGCCGCGTGCCACGGGGTGAAGAAGGTCTCCAGCGACGGTCGGGTGTTGTGCGCCCAGCCGTCGAGGAACAGCCCGCCGATCAGCCAGGTCGACAGCAGCACGGTGACCAGGTCGCCGCGCCAGCCCATCCGCGGCACGACGTTGGATGGTGATCGCATGGCGCCTCCTCGCGCGGCGGCCGAGATCCTCGAGCGTGGCAGCAACGGGGACGAGCGTATCCGGGCCACCCCTCCCCAGTCCTCACGCCATGGAGGGATCCGCGCCGCGGCGGCCTCACCCTACGGGTGGAGCCTGGAGCTTGGAGCTTGGGGCGCACCGCCGTTGACGCTGTCGAGACGGCTGTGGAAGCGTTGCCCAGCGGCCCGGGGGGAACGGCCGCGCGAGCGGAAGGAGCGGGTGTGAGCATCCGAAGCCCATCGGCCCCGAGCAACCCGGCGCTGCTCGAGCACGCCAACCAGCGTGCCGCCAGCGTCCAGAACCGCATCGCCGACGCGATCACGCGCTTCGCCGGCTCGATGGCGTTCGTCTACATCCACGTGCTCTGGTTCGGGCTGTGGATCCTGCTCAAGGTCGAGCACTACCCATTCGGGCTGCTCACCATGATCGTGTCGCTGGAGGCGATCTTCCTGTCGACCTTCGTGATGATCAGCCAGAACCGCGCCGACGCGAAGCGGCAGGCGCTGGCCGACCACGAGTGGGACACGGTCCAGGCCGAGGAGCGCCAGAACGAGGAGCTGCTGCGTCTCTCGAACCAGATCCTCGAGCTGACCAGGGCCATCCACGAGCTCACCAAGGCGGCCGAGCACGCCCCTCCGGCCGAGACGCACGGCGCCGGCTCCTGACTGTCGCCGACTGTTTCGACCGTGTTTGCGTTCGTGTCCGGCTGTGCTCGAACTCGGTCCGTAGCGTCTGCCTGAAAGGCCAGGTGGCGAGCGGAACGACAGGAGTTCAGCGGTGGCCAGGGAAGACCCCTTCACGCTCGGGGTGGCGTCCGGCGACCCATTGCCCGACGGGGTCGTGCTCTGGACCCGCCTGGCGCCGGAGCCGCTGGCTCCGGACGGCCGCGGCGGCATGCCACCCATGGACCTCATGGTGCAGTGGGAGGTCGCCGGCGACGACCGCTTCCGTCGCGTGGTGCGGCGCGGGAGCGAGATCGCCCCGGCGGCGCTGGGCCACTCGGTCCACGTCGAGGTCTCGGGGCTCGACCCCGCCCGTGAGTATCACTACCGATTCAGGGCCCGCGACTATGTCAGCCCTGCCGGGACCACCCGGACCGCCCCGGCGCCCGGCGCGCCGAACTCGCGGCTGGCGTTCGCGCTGGCCTCCTGCCAGTCGTGGGTCGGCGGCCGCTACGGCGCCTACCGGACCATGGCCGACGAGGACCTCGACCTGGTCGTCCACGTCGGCGACTACATCTACGAGCACAAGGGCGCCGAGACGCTGGCGGACTTCCGGCGGATCCACGCCTGGTACAAGACCTCGGTGGACCTGCGGGCGGCCCACGCCCGCTTCCCGTTCGTGGCGGTGTTCGACGACCACGAGGTCGAGAACAACTGGGCGGCCAGCCGCTCGCGGCCGGACGGCGGGCCGCCGATGGGCCCCGAGCGCTTCCTGCGGCTGCGCGCGGCTGCCTTCCAGGCCTACTACGAGCACCTGCCGCTGCGGCGCCACGCCCTGCCGGCCGGGCCCGACATGCTCGCCTACCGGCGGCTGCGCTTCGGCCAGCTCGCCGAGCTGAACGTGCTCGACACCCGCCAGTACCGGACCCCGCAGGCAGACGACCGCTTCATCGCGCCGCGCCACCCGCGGTCGCTCGACCCGTCGCAGACCATGACCGGCGATCTCCAGGAGCGCTGGCTGATCGACGGGCTGCGGCGGTCGCCCGCGCGCTGGAACGTGATCGCGCAGCAGACGATGATGGCGCAGTACGACTACGAGCCGGCGCCGGGCCCGCAGCGCATCAACCACGACCAGTGGGACGGCTACGCGGCCGCGCGCGACCGGCTGCTCGACGCGATCGCCAGGGACCGCCCAAGCAACCCGGTCGTGCTCAGCGGCGACTGGCACTCGAGCTTCGTCAACGACCTCAAGGCCGACTTCGCCGACGCCGACTCGCAGACGCTGGCGACCGAGTTCGTCGGCACCTCGATCAGCTCGGCCTGCGGCTGGCGGCGCGAGGTCGAGGCGGCCCTGCACGCCAACCCGCACGTGCGCTTCTTCGAGGGCACGCGGCACGGCTACGTGCGCTGCACCCTGACGCCGGCGTCGTGGCGCAGCGACTACCGGGTGGTCCCCACCGCCGACCACGCGACCGCGCCGGCCACCACCCTCACCTCCTGGGTGGTCGAGGACGGGCGGCCGGGAGCCTTCCCACTCTCGGCCACCGCCCCGGCCACGCCGCTGCCGATCTGACCGCCCCCGTGCTACTCGCCGACCGACCCGTCGGCCAGCTCGCGGGCGACGTCGAGGTGGCCGGCGTGGCGGGCGTACTCCTGGACCAGGTGGAACAGGATCCAGACGAGCGCGGGCGGCGACTCGGGCGTGTCGAAGCGCCCGCCGGCCTGGGCGACGTCGTCGAGGGAGGCGGCGGCGACGATCTTCCGCGAGCGCTCGCACTGGTCCTGGAAGGCGGCGATCACCTGCTTGGTGGTCTCGTCGGGGACCGCCCAGACGCCGCCGGGGCCGTCGTCGCCCCAGGGGTCGTCGATCTCCTCGGCGAGGAAGCCCCATCGCAGCCAGCGCAGCTCGACGAAGGTGAGGTGCCTGAGCAGCGCGAGCGGCGTCCATCCCGAGGGCAGCCGGCTCGAGCGCAGGTCCTTCTCGGACATGCCCTCGAGCTTGTTCAGGACGGTCGCCCGGTAGTAGTCGAGGTAGCCGGCCAGCAGCTCCTTGGGATCGGTGAGCGAGTCCGCCGGCTCCGTCGGTGGCGGCATGGCTGGGGGCGTGACTGGTGCGGTCATGCCCCCAGCCTATGCCACTAGGCGTCCCTGCCCGCGAAGACCGTGCCGGCCGCGACCACCAGCGCGAGCGCCCAGCCGGCGATCACCAGGTAGGCGGTCGCCGTCGGCAGGGTCGCCACAGAGCGGTCGGCCACGGTTCCGGCGAGGCTGCCGGTCGCGCCGGTCGGCAGGTAGGCGATCAGGTTGCGCTGCCACCAGTCGGGCAGTGCGTACATGATCCCCGGCACGAACGCGATCAGGTTGGTGAGCGCGACCGCCGGCGCGGTGTGGCGGACCGCGACCGCGACGCAGGTGGCCAGCAGGCTGATCAGGCAGGTCCCGACGCCGGCCCCCGCGATCGCGCCGAGCACCTTGGGGTCGGTCAGGCCCGGCGTGGCCACGCCTCGCGAGGCCAGCATCCGCAGGCCGACCGCGACCGACGCGGCCGCGAACGCGGTCCCCGCCAGCAGCGCCGGCACCGCTGCGACCAGCAGCTTCGCGCCGAACACGCGCCATCGCGACGGGGTCACGGACAGCGTCAGCCGGATCATCCCGTTGCCGTACTCGGAGGTCACCAGGGTCACCGCCATGGCGGCCACGATCACGCCGGCGTAGGGCATCGCCGACAGCGCGGTCGCCACCGGGTCGAACGGCGGCCCGCCGGCGACCCGCGTCGCGGGGTCGTCGCCGGCGGACGCGGAGAGCAGCGCCCCGACCCCGACGGCGAGCGCGCCGGCCACCACCAGCAGCGGGTACATCGCGTGCAGCGTGGCGACCTTGATCCACTCGGCGGCCAGCGCGTCGCCGAGCCGCCGCAGCGGCCCGGAGCGCGCCGCCACCGGCATGCGCAGCTGGGTCGTGGTCATCGCGGCACCCCCACGACCTCGATCGAAAGGTCCAGGTAGCGGCCGGCCATCCCGCGCGAGGCGGTGATGCCGAACTCGGTCCGGTCGATCCGCGCCGAGGCGCTGGCCACGAACCCGCGGGGGTCCCCGTTCCGCGCGCAGCGATCGATCGCCAGGCGCACCGGACGCTCGACGCCCTTGACCGTCAGCGTCCCGACCAGCGCGGCCCCCTCGGCCCCGCGTTCCAGGCGCCGCGCGGCGAAGGTCATCGAGGGGTGCCGGCCGGTGTCCAGGAACTTGGCCGAGCGGACGTCGCCGTCACGATGGCCGTTGCCGGTGTGGAAGCTGGCGGCGTCGATCTCGACCTGGACCCGCGACTCGCCGGCCGGGTCGGTCACCTCGACCAGCCCTCGCCGGATGCTGAAGCTGCCTTTCACCCGGGCGAGCCCGAACAGATGGCGGGTGCGGAAGGCGACGGTCGAGCGGGCGGGGTCGATGCGGTAGGCGCCGATCGCCGGCGCGCGCATGCCGCTCGGGCTGTCGGGGGTGCCGGGGGTGAGGTCGGTGGCGGTCATCTGCTGCTCCTTTCGCGCGGTCGGTCGACCGCGAGTTGGGTCGCCGGCTGGCTCTGTGGCCGGCTCCGGTACTGGGTGCTGGCGGTGGTGAGGGACCGATAGGCCTCCGCGAGGCTGCGGCCGCCGGCGGTCAGCTCGGCGGTGGTCGCCTGCGCGAGCAGCCTGCCGCGCCCGATGACCACCACCGCGTCGGCGGTCTGCTGCACCTCGGCGAGGTGGTGGCTGGCGATCAGCATGGTCCTGCCCTCGGCGGCCAGCCGCCGGAGCAGCCCGCCGATCCAGGCGATCCCCTCGGGGTCGAGACCGTTGACCGGCTCGTCGAGGATCAGCGTCCCCGGGTCGCCAAGCAGCGCGGTGGCGACCCCGAGCCGCTGGGACATCCCCAGCGAGAAGGTCCGCACCCGTCGGCCGGCGACCTCGCCGAGCCCGACCAGGTCGAGCACCTCGCCGATCCGCCGGCGCGGCAGCCGCGCCGCCCGCGCCACCCAGCGCAGGTGGTCGTAGGCCGTCCGCGCCCGGTCTGCGGCGCCCGCGTCGAGCAGCGCCCCGACCGCCTCGACCGGCGCCGGCAGGTCGGCGTAGGCGCGGCCGTCCACGGTGGCGCTGCCGGCGGTGGGGTGGTCCAGCCCGAGGATCACTCGCAGGGTGGTCGACTTCCCCGACCCGTTGGGGCCGAGGAAGCCGGTCACCACGCCCGGCCGCACCTCGAACGACAGCCGGCCGACGGCGGTGGTGCCGCCGTATCGTTTGGTCAGGTCCCGAACTTCGATCACTCGATCGCTCCTCGTCGCGTGACTGCCTGTCGATTGCCGTCGATCGTTCGGGACCCATTGCACGGCGCGGGGGTGGGCCGCCGGTAGGGCGATGGGTCGCGACCCGGAGCGACCAACGGAGCCTCCCGGGGCGACCAACGGAGCCTCCCGGGGGCGGCCATACGACCTTGGTAGGGAGCCGACCCTCCGAAGGTGGTGACCTTGACGTCCCGGACCGGTCGGTGGAGTACCGTTTGCCAGGTGAGAGGCATGATCCGCGGCCCGGACGTGGCCAGAACCAGAGGCGCGCTGGCCCTCGACCTGGGGCTCGCGCTCGGCTTCGTCGCCCTCGACACCACGCTGACGCTGATCGGCGCTTCCTGGTGGCCGGCCAACCCGGGGAAGCTCGCGTGGGCGATGCTCGCGATCCAGGCGCTCGCCTGCTTCTCGCTGGTGCTGCGCCGGCGCGCGCCGCTCCTGGTGGTCGGGATCCTGGCCGGGTTCACGCTGCTGGTGACCCTGCTGATCTCCCCGGCCCACCTGCTGGTGCCGGCGCAGCCGGGCAACATCTGGGCGCCGTTCGCGACCGTGCTCGCCGCCTACGCGCCGCTTCAGTGCCGCATCGACCGGCGCTGGACCTACGCCGCCCTGGCGGTGCTCACGATCGTGGTCGCGCGGCCCTGGCAGCCATCGGTCACGGTCATCACCATCGGCCTGGCGCGGATCGCGATCGGCCCGCTGCTGGCGATGTACTTCGAGGCCCGCAGGCGGCTGATCAGGGCCCTGACCGAGCGCGCCGAGCGGGCGGAGCGCGAGCGGGAGCTGCTGGCCGAGCAGGCCCGCGCCGAGGAGCGCGCCCGGCTCGCCAGCGAGATGCACGACGTGGTCACCCACCGGGTGAGCCTGATGGTGCTCCAGGCCGGCGCGCTGCGGATGACCGCGCCCGACCAGGCGACCCGCCAGGCGGCCGAGGAGCTGCGGCTGGCCGGCTGCCGGGCGCTGGACGAGCTGCGCGACCTGGTCGGCATCCTCCGCACGCAGCCCGACGGCGACCGGCCGCACGAGGAGTCGCTCCCGCCGGGCCACGCGCTCGCCGCGCTGGCGGCGGAGTCCAATGCCGTCGGCGTGCCCACCGAGCTGGTCGAGGACGGCGACCCGGCGCTGGCGTCGCCGGTGGTCGGGCGCACCGTCGACCGGGTCGTGCGGGAGGCCCTGACCAACGTACGCAAGCACGCGCCGGGCGCCGAGGTGGCGGTGCGGGTGCGCTACGAGCCTGGGCAGGTGCGGGTGACCGTCCGCAACACCGCGCCGACCGGACGGCCCGACCCGGTGCTGGCCGCGACCGGCTCCGGTATGGGCATCGCCAACTTGCGCCGGCGCATCGAGCTGGTCGGCGGCAGCCTGCGCGCCGGCCCGGACGCCGAGGGAGGCTTCCTGCTGGAGGCGACCCTGCCGGCGTTCGTCCCGACAGCGGACCCGGTGGGCGGCTGATGGCGGCCGGACGGCCCGTGCGGGTGATCGTGGTCGACGACGAGCCGATGGTCTGCGCCCACCTGCGGACCATCCTCGGCGCCTCCGGCGACATCGAGGTGGTCGACGAGGCGCACGACGGCGCCGCCGCGGTCGAGTCGGTGCGGCGCAATCATCCCGACGTGGTGCTGATGGACCTGCGCATGCCCGGCGTCGACGGCCTGACCGCGATCGAGCGGATCGCCAGGTTCGCCGACCCGCCGGCGGTGGTCGCGCTGACCACCTTCGACGCCGACCAGTACGTGCTGCGGGCGCTGCGCGCCGGCGCCGCCGGCTTCCTGGTCAAGTCGACGCCGCCGGAGGACCTGATCGGCCTGGTCCGGGTCGCCGCCGACGGCAATATGGTGCTGTCGCCCGCGGCCGCCCGGCGCCTGGTCGCCGCCTCCACCGACCAGCAGTCGAGCCGGCAGCGGGCCAGGGAGCTGGCCGACTCGCTGACCGAGCGCGAGCTGGAGGTCCTCCAGGGGCTCGGCGAGGGGCTCTCGAACGCCCAGATCGCGGCGCGGCTCTTCCTCTCCGAGGCGACCGTGAAGGGCTACGTCTCCCGCACGCTCGAGAAGCTCGGCTGCGCCAACCGCACCCAGGCCGGGCTGCTCGCCCACGACGCCGGCATCGTGGGCCGCTGAGCCGTGGACTCCGGCGAGCGGTTCGACGGCCTGTTGCGCGAGCTGGCGCCACAGGTGCTCGGCGCCCTGGTGCGCCGCTACGGCCACTTCGACGCCTGCGAGGACGCGGTCCAGGAGGCGCTGCTGGCGGCCTCGGTCCAGTGGCCCGAGCAGGGGCTCCCCGACTACCCGCGCGGCTGGCTGGTCACGGTCGCCTCGCGGCGGCTGACCGACCAGCTCCGCGGCGAGGAGGCGCGCCGCCGCCGGGAGGCCGCCGCCGCGACCACCGAGGCGGTCGAGGCGGCGCGACCCGGGCCCGGCGACGAGCGGCCGCCCGAGCACGACGACACCCTGACGCTGCTCTTCATGTGCTGCCATCCGGCGCTGTCGGCGCCGTCGCAGATCGCCCTGACCCTGCGGGCGGTCGGCGGCCTCACCAGCGCCGAGATCGCGCGGGCCTTCATGGTCCCCGAGGCGACCATGGCGCAGCGGATCAGCCGCGCCAAGGCGACGATCAAGCGCAGCGGGGCGCGTTTCGAGCTGCCTCCGCCCGGCGAGCGGGCCGAGCGGCTGCGGGTGGTGCTGCACGTGCTCTACCTGGTCTTCAACGAGGGCTACACCGCCACCTCGGGACCGCGGCTTCAGCGCACCGACCTGACCGCCGAGGCGATCCGGCTGACGCGGGCGCTGCGCGAGCTGCTGCCCGGCGACGGCGAGGTGACCGGGCTGCTGGCGCTGATGCTGCTGACCGACGCCCGGCGCCCGTCGCGGACGCGGCCCGACGGCGCGCTGGTCCCGCTGGCCGAGCAGGACCGGTCCCGGTGGGACAGGGCCCGGATCCGCGAGGGCGTGGCGCTGGTCACCGGCACGCTCCAGCGGGCGCCGCTGGGCCCATACCAGCTCCAGGCGGCGATCGCCGCGGTCCACGACGAGGCGGCCCGCGCCGAGGACACCGACTGGCCGCAGATCCTGGCGCTCTACGAGATGCTGGAGCGGGTCGCGCCCAACCCGATGGTGACCCTGAACCGGGCGGTCGCGGTGGCGATGGTCCACGGCCCGCGGGCGGGGCTGGAGCTGCTGGACGCCCTGGAGGGGGACGGTCAGCTCGCCGGCCATCACCGCCTCGACGCGGTCCGCGCGCACCTGCTGGAGATGGCCGGCGACCGCGACGGCGCCCTGGCCCGCTACCGTTCGGCCGCGCGGCGGACCACCAGCCTTCCCGAGCGCGACTACCTGGAGTCGCGGGCCGCGAGCCTGGCGCCCTCAGGCGGTGCCGACGGCGGCTGACTCAACCACGCCGCGGTAGAAGCCGCGGGCGGCCTCGATCACCGCGACCAGGTCGCCGAAGCGCTCCTCCCGAGTCGCCGGCTCGAAGTGGCCGTGGCGGCCGGCGAACCGCTCCAGCTCGTCGAGCAGCTCCAGGCACCAGCGCGCGTCGGTGGCCCGGGCGACCCGCCGGCCGGCGACGTCGACGTACACCGGGGTGCTGTGGGCGAAGACCGACTGGTCGAGCGTGTTGGGATGGCGGCCGCCGCCGGCCATCGCGGCGATCCAGGTGGGCGCGTCCGTCGCGACCTCCAAGCGCAGCTCGGAGCCGGGGTCGCCCTCGGCCAGGGTCCCGTCGGGCCCGACCAGCCGCAGCCACTCCGCACCAGGGCCGGCCACCCTGGCGGTGACCTCGACCCGCTCGCCGCCCGACAGGTCCAGCACCGCGCCCGGGCCGTGCCCGTTCACCTCCAGCGACAGCCATGGGCCGTTGGTGACCATGGTGCGGCCCTGGCGGATGGCGTCCTTGAACGCCTCCACCGACAGCGGCCGGTCGTCGAGGTGGGCGTAGACGCGGCCCCAGCCGGGAGGGTTCGACGCCGTGCCGAGCTGCGAGAAGGACAGGAACACATCGGTCCCCGCGGTCGCGGCCAGCCGCAGCCCGCACGAGAGCAGCCGGTGGTAGAGGTAGGTCGCGCCCTGGTCATTGAACGGCGAGATCAGGTCGATCGAGTCGACCACCCCGAGGGCGGCGTCGGCGACCAGCTCCCTGGCCTCGACCGAGTGCGGGTAGTCGAAGAAGCCGCGGGTCGACCCGTCCGGGAAGTCGGTGAGCGCCGGATGGCAGTAGCCGACGGTGGCGTCGAGAGCCCGGAGCGCTTCGCAGGCGGTCTTGTTGGGCGGCCAGTCCTCCGGATGGTCGGAGCGCTCGTGGCCGCTCTGGTAGCTGGCCGGCGCGGCGCACGGGCCGAGGGCGTGGACGTGGCCGAGCAGGTCGTTGCGGTACTCAACGCCCATCCGGGCGAGCATCCCGCCGCCCGGCCAGGGGAGGTCCCGGCCGGCGAAGCCCTCCAGCAGCTCGCGGTCGTAGACCAGCGAGGTGAGGCAGTTGCCGGCCACCAGGTTGGCCAGATGGAGGCCCTCGCCGAGCTGCATGCGGGCGGCGTCCTCCGGCGCGCAGACCAGGTCGCCGCCGTAGTTCATGTGGACGTGCAGGTCGCCCCCGTACCAGCCGCCGGCGGCGGGATCGAACAGCCGTGGCGGGTCGCACTCCACCGCGCGGGTCTCGCGGGCGTCGACGTGAACGTCGACGGTGGTCCGGTCGAACTCGAGCCCGCGCGCGCAGACCACCTCGAGCGGCCCGGCCGGCACCGAGAGGGTCAGGTCGTGTCCGTGGAAGAAGGGCCGGCCGTGCGCGTCCCACTTCGCGAGGACCCCCTCCGGGAACCAGGCCCCGCCGCTCGGATCGGTGACCGACCATCGCGAGCAGCGCGGGGAGGCGAGCCGCAGCACGGCCGTGGCCGCGGTGGCGATCGCGCCCTCGACCGGCAGCCGCTGATCCCCGAGCTCGACCGTGAACGCCGGCTCGGCCGACTCGAGCTCGATGGTGACCAGCGCCGCGCCGCGCGGCCGCACCCGCACCGGCTCGCCGGCCACCGACAGGGACAGCTCGCGGTCCGAGGCCGAGTCGACCACCACGTCGATCCGCGCCGGCCGGCCCGAGATCACCGTGCGTGGCGGCCCCAGGTCGGCGCGCGCCCGGCCGTCGCCGTCCACCCGCACCATCACCACGGCGGGCGGTACCCGGTCGCCGATCACCGAGCGGATCGCGTCCGGCCAGTCGCCGCGGGTCATGAACTCCTCGATCACGGGCCCGAGCACGGCGAATCGCTCCCAGCGCCAGAAGTCGATGCGGTCGTCGCCCCAGTCCCAGCCGCGCGCCTCGAGCAGCTGGCGGTAGCGTGCCAGCGCCTCGATCGCCTCGGCGGGGAGCGGGAGCGGCCCGGTCCCCTCGCAGCACATGGCCTGAGCCTCGCAGCCCGAGCACCCGCGAGGCAACCGCCGGACCGCGGGGCCCATTCGCCGGCCCAACGGCGGCCGGCCCTCTGGTACGGCTGATAAGGTGCCGTGCCGTGACGGTTGCATGGGCCGGTCTGGGCCCTGAGCTGCTCCTTCGGCTGGACCGGGAGCACCGGGAGCCGCTGGGCTCCCAGCTCCAGCGTGCGCTCCGCGAGGCGATCCGATCGGGCCGCCTAAGCGCGGGCGAGCGGCTGCCCTCCTCGCGCGCGCTGGCCCGCGAGCTGGGGATCTCGCGCGGGCTGGTGCTGGAGTGCTACGAGCAGCTCGAGGCCGAGGGCTACCTCAGCACCCGGGTCGGCTCGGCCACCCGGGTCGCCGCCGGCGCGGTGACGCCGCCGCCTCCGGTCGCCAGGCCGGCGCCGGCCGCCCGGCTCGAGGTCGACTTCCGCTACGGCGTCCCCGACCTGACCAGCTTCCCGATGCGCGACTGGCTGTGGGCGCTCAACGAGGCCGGGCGCCACGCCCCCACCGCCGCGGTCGACTACGGCGACCCGCGCGGCCTCCAGACCCTGCGCCAGGTGCTCGCCTCGTACCTGCGACGGGTCCGGGGCGCCGCCGTCGACCCGGAGCTGATGGTGATCTGCACCGGCTTCGCCCAGGGGGTCAACCTGGTGCTGCGCGCGCTGGCCCTCCAGGGCGTGCGGCGGGTCGGGATCGAGGACCCCGGCGACCGCGACAACGACGGCGTCGCCGAGCGCGCCGGCCTGGAGGCGGTGCCGATCAAGGTCGACGAGCGCGGCGTCGACGTCGACGCGCTGGCCCACAGCGGCGCCCGCGCGGTGGTGCTCACCCCGGCGCACCAGACCCCGACCGGCGTGGTGCTGGCGCCGGAGCGCCGCCACGCCCTGATCGACTGGGCCAACCGGGTCGACGGCGTGGTGCTCGAGGACGACTACGACGCCGAGTTCCGCTACGACCGCCAGGCGGTCGGGGCGGTGCAGGGGCTGGCGCCCGACCGGGTGGTGGCCATGGGCACGGTCAGCAAGTCGCTGGGCCCGGGCATGCGCCTGGGCTGGATCGCCTGCCCTGCGTGGCTCGCCGAGGCGATCGCCTGGCAGAAGCGGGTCGACGACAAGGGCTCGCCGGCGCTGGAGCAGCTCGCGCTCGCCAGGCTGATCGAGTCGGGACGCTACGACCGCCACCTGCGCCGCATGCGCAGCGTCTACGGCGCCCGCAGGCAGGCGCTGGTCGACGCGCTCGCCGAGCACGCCCCGGAGGTGAAGCTGACCGGGCTCGCCGCGGGGTTCCACGCGGTGGCGCGGCTGCCCGCGGGGACCGGCGAGCGGGCGGTGGTCGCGGCGGCGCGGGAGCGATCCATCGGCCTGTACGGCATGAGCGACTACCGCGCCGACCGCGCGACCGTCCCGCCCGAGCTGGTGCTCGCCTTCGGCAACGTCACCGAGAGCGGCATCCGCCGGGGGATCGCCGAGGTCGCCGACCTTCTCCGCGGTCGCCGGTAGGCTCGACCCCGGTGGATGTCCGGGGCGCGCCGCCGGCTCCGACGTCTCTGTTGAGCGGCACCACCAAGGTGCCAGAGCGGAGAGGAGCGCTCATGAACTTCATGTTGCTGGTCAACGGGTCGCAGCGGGACTACGACGTCCTCAGCGGCCAGGGGACCGCCGACCGGCGCGCCTGGACGCCGGAGGAGATGGGCGCCCTCGGCGCGTTCATGGAGCGGTTCAACAAGGAGCTGGTGGAGTCCGGGGAGCTGGTCGAGACGCGCGGCCTGACCGCGCCGGTCCACACCAGGCGGATCGAGCTTCGCGCCGGCGTTCCGGTGGTGACCGACGGGCCCTACGCCGAGACCCAGGAGGTCCTGGCCGGCTACTGGATCATCGACTGCGAGAGCTTCGACCGCGCCACCGAGATCGCCTCGCGCCTGGCGGACACCCCGCACCCTGAGGACGCGACCCTCGATCAGAAGTGGTACGTGGACATCCGGCCGATCGCCGAGGGCCCGCCCGACCTGGAGATGTGATCGTCGCGATGCCCGTCGCCGAGACCGAGGACCTGCTGCGCGAGCTGGCGCCGCGGGTCCTCGCCTCGGTTGTCCGGCGATACGGGCATTTCGACCTCGCCGAGGACGCCACCCAGGAGGCGCTGCTCGCCGCCGCGGTGCAATGGCCGAACCAGGGCGTCCCGGACAACCCTGCGGGATGGCTGATCACCGTGGCGTCCCGCCGGCTCACCGACTCGCTGCGGAGCGAGCAGGCGCGGCAGCGGCGCGAGGACGCGGTCGCCGTCCGGGCCCTACCCGAGCGGTGGGTGGCCCCCGCCGCCGACCGGGCCGCGCCCAAGGGCGACGACACCCTGATCCTGCTGTTCCTGTGCTGCCACCCGGCGCTGTCGCCGGCCTCGCAGATCGCGCTCACGCTGCGGGCGGTCGGCGGGCTCACCACCGCGGAGGTCGCCCGCGCCTTTCTGGTGCCCGAGGCGACCATGACCAGGCGCATCACCCGGGCGAAGCAGCGCATCAAGGACGACGGCGTCCATTTCGCGATGCCGCCGCCAGGGGAGTCCGCCGAGCGCCTGGTCGTGGTGCTCCACGTGCTCTACCTGATCTTCAACGAGGGCTATGTGACCACCGCGGGGCCGACCCTCCATCGCGGCGAGCTGGCCGCCGAGGCGATCCGGCTGGCGCGCATGGTCCACCGCCTGCTGCCCGAGGACGGCGAGGTGGCCGGCCTGCTCGCGCTGATGCTGCTCACCGACGCGCGCCGGCCGGCCAGGACCGGGCCCGACGGCGCCCTGATCCTCATGGCCGAGCAGGACCGGAGCCGCTGGGACCAGCGCGCGATCGCCGAGGGCGTCGCGCTGCTCACCGAGGCGCTCCCGCGCGGGCCGACCGGCCCGTACCAGCTTCAAGCGGCGATCGCCGCAGTCCACGACCAGGCGCCGAGCGCCGAGGCGACCGACTGGCCGCAGATCGAGGCGCTGTACGAGCTGCTGCTGCGGATCTCCGACAATCCCGTGGTCGCCCTCAACCACGCGGTCGCGGTCGCTATGGTCCACGGCGCGCCGGCCGGGCTCGACCTGCTCGAGCGGCTCCGATCCGACGAGCGGATCGCCGGCGACCACCGCTTCCACGGCGCGCGCGCCCACCTGCTGGAGATGGCCGGCGAGCGCGAGGCCGCGCGCGACGCCTACCGCGAGGCCGCCGGCCGGACCATGAGCCTCCCGCAGCAGCGCTACCTCAACGGCCGGGCCGCGCGCCTGGAGGACGGTCAGACCGGGTCCCGTTGAAAGGCAGCTTGGACGGTTGATCCGGTGGCACACTGAGGCCTCTTGGATGGTGGAGGTCGCGATGAACCACGAAGGCACCCGGTGACGGCCACAGCCGATGCCCCGGTGAGCAGGCCGCTGCTGCTCACGGTCGACGACGACCCGTCCGTGTCGCGGGCGGTCGCGCGCGACCTGCGCCGACGCTACGGCTCGGAGCACCAGATCGTGCGCGCCGGCTCCGGCGCCGAGGCGCTTGAGGCCCTGCGCGACATCAAGCTGCGCGGCGGCCGCGTGGCGGTGATGCTCGCCGACTACCGCATGCCCGAGATGAGCGGTATCGAGTTCCTCGAGGCCGCCATGGACCTGTTCCCGCACGCGAGGCGCGCGCTGCTGACCGCCTACGCCGACACCGAGGCGGCGATCGCGGCGATCAACGTGGTCGACGTCGATCACTACCTGATGAAGCCGTGGGAGCCGCCCGAGGAGAAGCTCTACCCGATCGTCGACGCGATGCTGGAGGCCTACCTCGGCCAGCCCGACGTCGAGGTGGCCGAGACCAAGGTGATCGGGCACCGCTGGTCGGCACCGTCGTTCAAGACCCGCGACTTCCTGGCCCGCAACTCCGTGCCCTACCGCTGGTACTCCGTGGACGAGCCGGAGGGCTGCCGGCTGCTCGACGCGGCGGGCGCCGGGCCCGACGACATCCCCGTGGTGATCACTCCGGACGGCACGGCGCTGCGTTCCCCCACGGGCGCGGAGATCGCGGCCGCGACCGGGCTGTCCACCGAGCCGGCGGCCGAGTTCTACGACCTGATCGTCATCGGCGGCGGTCCGGCCGGGCTCGGCTCGGCGGTCTACGGCGCCTCCGAGGGGCTGCGTACGGTCCTCGTCGAACGGCGGGCGACCGGTGGCCAG
>JBEDUQ010000080.1:0-3488 GCA_040414855.1 Actinomycetota bacterium | reverse complement strand
GGCGCCTGCTGGCTCGCGTGTTCGACGGCGAGGAGCACCCATCACTGGAGTCGGCCAGCGTGGCGATCGTCGAGGACCTCGGCCTGCCGCCGGCGCTGCTCGATCCGGGGGTGTCGGTGGACACCGTTGTGCAGCGTTTCCCGGAGCTGGCCGCCGAGCTTCAGGGCCTCCTCGCCGAGCCGGACGATCCCGAGCCGGCGCCGGGCTCACCGCCCGACCCCGACCCCGCCGAGCCGCCGGGACCTGACGAGGTGCGGCGCGCGGCGCTGGTGTCGAAGCTGCTGCTCAACGTGTTCGCGATCGGGTCGGGCAGCGTCTCGGCCGGCCAGTTTGCTCGCTGGCAGCAGGACGCCGGCTGGTTCGAGCGCGCGCTCGGGGCCGAGCCGGGGCAGCTCCGGGGACGGCCCGGAGCGGGCGGACTTGGGGAGGTCCTTGCCGGTCTGGAGGGCGACCTGGTCGGCCGCATGCACCTGCGCGAGGTGCTGGCCGACCCGGTCCTGGCCCGCCAGCTCACGCCCAGCATGTCCCTGATCGAGCAGCTGCTGCGCGACAAGGCCAACCTGTCCGGGGTGGCGCTGGCCAACGCCAAGGCGCTGATCCGCCGGTATGTCGACGAGGTCGCCGAGGTCCTGCGCACCCAGGTCGAGCAGACCAGCGTCGGCGCCATGGACCGGTCGGTGCCGCCGAAGCGGGTGTTCCGCAACCTCGACCTCGAGCGCACCATCTGGAAGAACCTGACCAACTGGAGCCCTGAGGACCAGCGGCTGTACGTGGACCGGCTGTACTACCGGCACACCGCGCGGCGGACCACGCCGGCCAGGATGATCGTGGTGGTCGACCAGTCGGGCTCGATGGTCGACTCGATGGTGAACTGCACGATCTTGGCGTCGATCTTCGCCGGGCTGCCCCGCGTCGACGTGCACCTGATCGCCTACGACACCCGCGCGCTCGACCTGACCCCGTGGGTGCACGACCCCTTCGAGGTGCTGCTGCGGACCAGTCTGGGCGGCGGCAACGACGGCCCCGTCGCCATGGCCATGGCGCGGCCGAAGATCACCGACCCGCGCAACACGGTGATGGTGTGGATCTCCGACTTCTACGAGTTCGAGCGGTCCCAGCCGCTGTTCGACGGCATCGAGGCGGTGCACCGCTCGGGCGTGCGATTCATCCCCGTCGGCTCGGTGAACAGCTCCGGCCGGCAGAGCGTGAACCCGTGGTTCCGCCAGCGGCTCAAGGACCTGGGCACGCCCGTGATCTCGGGCCACATCAGCAAGCTGGTATTCGAGCTGAAGCGCTTCCTCACCTAGGAGACCCCGATGACCGACGAGATGCTCCGCGCCCCAGCCGAGGTCAAGTACGGCGCCGAGCTCGACTGGCTGGAGTCGGTGGACGACGGCCCCAGGCCGTTCTCGTGGCGGCTCAGCCCTCGGATGGTGCGCCTGTTCGTGCTCGGGTCCGAGCGCTCCGACGGACTCGACCGCGAGATCGGCCAGAAGTGGTTCGGCGATCGCGGCCTGGTCGAGCGGAGCATCGTGACCCTGGCGTCGGACCGGGGCCTGCTGCTGATCGGCGACCCGGGCACCGGCAAGAGCTGGCTCGCCGAGCTGCTCGCCGCCGCCATCTGCCGCGACTCCACTCTGGTGGTACAGGGCACCGCGGGCACCACCGAGGACCACATCAAGTACTCGTGGAACGTCTCGATGGTGATCGCCAAGGGCCAGTCCCGCGACTCGATGATCGCCTCGCCGATC
This sequence comes from Actinomycetota bacterium, assembly GCA_040414855.1. Taxonomy (GTDB): domain Bacteria; phylum Actinomycetota; class CALGFH01; order CALGFH01; family CALGFH01; genus DASVXQ01. Next base: position 1,737 of record JBEDUQ010000080.1, on the reverse strand, counting down.
ATGACGGCGATGCAGCGTGGCCTGATCGGCCGCTTCGAGGAGCTGACCCGCGCGACCAGCGACGTGCAGGACGCGCTGATCTCGATCCTGTCCGAGAAGTACGTGTCGATCCCGGAGCTGGACGACGACAACATCGTGTTCGCGCAGCCCGGCTTCTCGGTCATCGCCACCGCCAACAGCCGCGACCGGGGCGTGAACGACCTGTCGTCGGCGCTGAAGCGGCGCTTCAATTTCGTCCGCATCCCGGTGGTGACCAACAAGCGCAGCGAGGCCGAGATCGTGCGCTTCCGCACCAGTGAGCTGCTGGGCCGGCACCAGATCGAGCTGGAGGTGCCGCCCACCCTGCTCGATGTCCTCCTTCAGAGCTTCGCCGACCTGCGCGCGGCGGCCGCGTCGGCCTCCAGCGACGACGAGAAGCTGGAGTCGGCGCTGTCCACAGCCGAGCAGATCGGCGTGCTCGAGGACGCGATTCTGCACAGCCATTTCTTCGGCGACCGCACCCTCAAGGCCGGGACGCTCGCCGGCTCGCTGGTCGGCTCGCTCGCCCGCCGCAGTCCCGAGGACCTGGCGATCCTGAACAAGTACTGGCACGGCGTGGTCGAGCCCCGCAGCAAGAAGGACGGCGGCATGTGGCCGGCGTTCCTGGAGGGCGGCCGCCAGGCGATCAGCACCCTGTCATGAGCCCTGCCCCTGGCCCCTTCGGCGCGCTCCGCGAGCAGCTCAGCGAGGCGGCGACCGCGTTCGCCGACGGTCCCGGAGTCCTGTCCGAGATCCTCGCCGGCATGGTCGACGACGTCGACCGTGCGCTGCGCGAGGAGCTGGAGATCTTCCCGGTCTGCCACCACTCGCCGTCATCGGCGCTGGCCATGGCGCTGCGCCTGCGCGCCAAGCGACCCAAGGTGGTCTACCTGGAGCTGTGCGAGGACCTCCAGCCGCTGCTCGGGGAGCTGCGCAACTGCCGCCTACCGGTGGCGCTGCAGGCGTTCGCCTCGGACCTGGATGGGTTCCCGAAGGACTGGGGGCCGCTCAGCGTGGTGGCGCCGATCACCGAGGCGTCGGCGGAGTACCAGGCGATCGCGTACGCTCTGGACACGCCAGGGGTCGAGCTGGTGCTGGTGGATCGCTCGGCGGACCACCTCTTCCAGTGGCTCCCGCAAGACCCGCAAGACCCGCAAGACCCGCAAGACCCGCACCCGCCGGCCGAGGCGGCCGGGCCCCAGGCACCCGCCCCGGACGGAGGCGACGGCGGCGGCGAGGGTGAGGCCGCCGAGCCATCGGAGGAGGCGGCCCTGCACGGCGACGCGGTCGGCGTCGAGATCGGCGACCTTCGGCCCCGCTTCGCCGAGCTGGAGGCGCACCTGCTGCACCACGGCAAGGTCCGGCACTGGTCGGAGTGGTGGGACCAGTACGTCGAGCAGCCGCTGGTCGGCGCCGACCACGACACCTACCGCCAGGTCATGGTCCTGATCGGCAGCCTGTTCCGGCGGCTTGGCGGCGAGGACCCTCGGGAGCTGGCCAGCGACGAGGACCGCGAGCGTTACATGTGGACCCGGATGCACCAACACCTGGCCGCGTCGCGCGTCGACCCGTCGGAGTGCCTGTACGTGTGTGGCGCCTTCCACGCGGCCAGCCGAGTGGAGCAGTTCGGCTCTGAGGCAGCCGTCAAGTCCTGTGACTTCGGCCCGCGGACCGCCACTCGCTGGCTCTACGGGCTGATTCCCTCCAGCCACTCCGCCA